>NZ_JBHSPA010000052.1:217907-315450 GCF_042656245.1 Nonomuraea insulae | reverse complement strand
GGAGAGGCTAAACGCCTCCGGAGGGCCGGTAAGACCACCGCGTGCGGTGGCGCAGTCCAGCGAACGAGGAAGCCTTCGAGGTGCCACATGAACTCATGCGGCACGGGCGAGAATCCCCGGGCTTCAGCCCGGGGAGCGCGTCAACGTATGGGCTCGACACCGCTTACCTGGAATCAGCTTCGAATGGTCAGATAACAGATCGTATGGAGGAGGTAAGGGCGATTAGTCTGAGATTTGACGCTATACGTGCATGGGCTCACCCCATGTACATCACCAAGGACGTGATCCGGGAGTCGATGGAGAGGTATGGGTCATGAGTGACGAGCTGGCGGACGAGTTGGCCCGGGCGTCTTGGCGGAAGGCATCGAAGTCTGGTTCGAACGGTGGCGACTGCCTTGAGGTGGCTGTGCTCTCCGGAGGGCGGGTGGGCATCCGTGACACGGAGGCACCCGAGAAGGCTCCGTTCGTCGTTCGAAGTGCTGTGTGGGACGCCTTTGTGGATGGCGTGAAGAAGGGCGAATTCGATTTCTAGAAGCCTCTAGAAGTCGATCCGCATGACCACGCGCCGGACCGTGGGATGGCTGACCTCCTTGAACCCGGCCTCCTCGAAGACCTGACGGGCGCCCACGTGCAACTCGCCCCAGGTGATCGTCTTACCCGGCTGGGTGATCATCGTGTACGCCTCGACCGCCCGCGCGCCCCGCTCGCGAGCGAAGCCGATCGTGGCCTGGGCCAGGTGGTAGGTGAGGCCGCGGCCCCGGAAGCCCTTCCGTACCACCAGGCAGGTCACCGCCCAGACGCCGTCGTCGTCCTTGTCCTCGGCCCGCCCCCGCCAGGGCACGGAAGAGGTACGCAGCTTCGGGTAGGCCGTGCGCGGCTCGACCGCCGCCCAGCCCGCGGGCTCGCCGTCCACGTACGCCACCAGCCCGCTGGTGACCTCGGCGGCCGGGTCGCCGCAGGCGGTCTGCGTCTGGAGCATCGCGGTTCGCCCCTCCTGCGTGGAGTCGCGCCAGATCCAGCCGATCACCTTGAACCTCTGGCACAGGCACCGGCCCGC
Organism: Nonomuraea insulae; assembly: GCF_042656245.1. NCBI lineage: Bacteria > Bacillati > Actinomycetota > Actinomycetes > Streptosporangiales > Streptosporangiaceae > Nonomuraea > Nonomuraea insulae. Next base: position 314,393 of record NZ_JBHSPA010000052.1, on the reverse strand, counting down.
GTCGGTGGTGCCGAAGACGGCGGCCAGGTCGTCCCAGGACGCCTCGTTGGCTGGGACGATGTTCACCTGGTCGGCCGTGATCGGCGGATGCGTGGCCTTCATCCTGTGCATGCTAGGTTCCATTCCGGACGTTCTACCGCCGGAATGTGGGAAAGCCGTGAACCCTGACGTCAGCCCCACCGCACGGGCGCTGCTGGCCCTCGAGCTCCTCCAGACCGGTCCGGGCATCACCGCGGCCCGGCTCGCCGGCAAGCTGGGCGTCTCGGAGCGGGCCGCCCGGCGGTATGTCGAGATCCTGCGCGAGGCCGACATCCCGATCGAGTCCGTACGCGGGCCCTACGGCGGCTACCGCGTCGGCCGCGGCTTCCGGCTCCCGCCGCTGATGTTCAGCACCGCCGAGGCTCTCGGCCTGGTCATGGCCGTGCTCGACGGCCATCATGACGCGGGTGACGCCACCGATCCGGTCGGCAGCGCGCTCGGCAAGATCGTGCGGGCGCTCCCGGAGCCGGTGGCCGCCCAGGTCGAGGCCATCCGGCGCACCACGGCGCCCGCACTCGACCGCGCCGCCGCCCGGCCCGACCCAGAGATGACGACGACCCTCGTACAGGCCTGCTCGAACCGCAGGAGGGTGCGGCTCGGCTACCGCTCCGAGGCCGGGTCGGAGCGGGACTTCGAGGCCGACCCGTGGGCGGTCGTCGTTCGCCACGGCCGGTGGTACCTGCTGTGCTGGTCCCACGCCTCCGATGCCGTGCGGACGTACCGGATCGATCGGGTTCGTGACGTGGAGGTGCTCGACGACACCTTCGGCCTGCCTGAGGACCTTGATCCGGTCGCCCTGCTGGAGGAACATCTCGCCGTCGGATGGGAGTACGACGTCGAGGTCGTCATCGACGCCCCCGTCGACATAGTGCGGCGCTGCCTTCCCCGTGCCCTGGGGCGGCTGGAGTCGCTCGACGCCGGGACCAGTCGCCTGGCGGGGAGCACCAGCAACCCGGTGTGGTACGCGGAGCAGCTCGCGGTGATCCCGGCGCCGTACCGGATCGTGAAGTGTCCCGAACTCCGGGAGGCCGCCCAGGCCCTTGGGCGACGGCTGATGGCGGCGAGTGATGGCTAAGATGGTCAACGACTGCCGACCCATCGGTTGACCAGGTCGGCTGGCTTGGCGGCGGACGGCTAAGCTGCGGTAGTAGGTGTACCTGTCGGCACAAGGAGGTCGCGGCATGACCGCCGAGTCGCACGAACTGATCAGCATTCGGACGCCTGAGCAGATCGTGGAGTCACTGAAGGCCGATCGGAGCCCACGTAACATCCGTGCATGCCTTCCGCCTGCCGACCGTGGCTTCTTCGACAGGGACTATCGGCGGGCCATGGCCAAGGCCACCGAGGAATTGGATCTTGGGCCCGTCAATGCGTTGCTCGCTCACTGGTGGCACATGGCCAGGATGAAGGCAACCGGTGAGTACGAAGCCGTTCTAGAGCAAGGTGCTCGCGTTCAGGACCAGATCGAACGCGGCGAATACGTGCCAGGAAGACCGCTTCAGGAAGTTCTCGCCGAACGAGCATCCCAGCTAGGTGTGGAGCTCAACCTTTAGATGTACACCGTCGGCAAGAGCAAACAAGTGGACGAGCAGATCACCGGCCTTCCAGCCGAAGCGCTCCCAGCGTTCCACGAGGTGACAGTATTCCTTCAGGTCGCGCCCTGGAACGGCAATCCCTTCCTAGGAGAACGACCTGACGCCCCGATGCGGACCCAGACGTTCGGTGATGGCGGCTCGGGACTGATCACTTACCTGATCGTCGAATATCGGCGTCTGGTGGAGATCATCCAAGTCGCTTGGTATGGCTGAGCACCGCAGGTGCCGGTCGTTGCGCTGGCGCTCCAGGGCAGAGCCCGAGCGGAGCGAGGTCCGCTCGGGCGGGTATCAGCCGGCCCACCCGGTAATCAGGCAACGGGCGGGTGCGGTCTAATCAGTGGCTGCGGAGGGCGGCCCAGACGTTGATGCGCGGCGTGGTGACCTCCGTCCCCGCGCTCGTGTACGTGATGGGCTTGCCCGTGCGCCGCAACGAGGCCAGTGACTGGTCCACCGTCGCGTGCTTGCGCTTCTGGTGCAGCAGCGCGAAGGCGCCCGTCACGTGCGGGGCGGACATGGAGGTGCCGTTCAGCGTGGCGTAGGTGTTCCCGGCGATGGCCGCCGTGATCGCCACGCCCGGCGCGTACACGTCCAGCAGAGTGCCCCGGTTCGAGAAGCTCGCGACGGCGTCCTGCTTGTCGGTGGCTCCGACCGCGATCGTGTTGGAGACGCACGCCGGCCACGACACCGCGGCGTCGAAGCCGTTGTTGCCGGCCGCGACCACCGTCGCGGTGCCCTTGGCCTGGAGCTTGTCGACCTCGGCCTTGAAGTCGGCCCCGTCGCCCTCGTCGCAGGCGACGTCGTACTGGCCGCCGCCGAGGCTGAGGTTCACGGAGGCGATGTTGTACTGGTCGGCCAGCATGTCGGTGTAGGCCATGCCGGTCAGGATCGAGGAGTCGTAGGCGAGGATGCAGACCGGGCGGCCCGCGCAGTACGGGGAGTTGTCGAAGCGGCTGAACACCTGCACCGGCACGATCTTGGCCTGCGGGGCGACGCCGTTGGCGGCGAACTCGGCCGTCTTCTGACCGGCTGTGATCCCGGCCACGTGGGTGCCGTGGTAGCACAGGCCGTACTGCGGCTGCGGGGCGCCCGTCATGCACGCGGCCGTCTCGGCGTTGGCGGCGCCGTCGCCGATCTGGAACTGGCTGCCGTTCGGGCAGAGCGGGGTGGAGCCGTCGACCGGGTCGGTGGCCGAGAAGCACGCCTGCGCGACGATGCGCTTGCCGAAGGCGGGGTGGTCGTTGTCGATGCCGGAGTCGAGAATGGCCACGGCGGTGCCCTTGCCGGTGAATCCGGAGCGCTGCGCCCGGTCCGCGCCGATCAGCGGGATGCTCTCCACGAGGCTGGGCTCGTTGAGCTTGTCCTTGCGGATCGAGACCACGTCCGACTGCCCGGCGATCTGCTCCAGCTCGGCGCGGGTGCCCCGGTAGACGAAGAAGTCCAGTTTGCCGGCCACCTCGGCGGGCGGCTCGGCCTCGACGTTCTTCTTGTCCCGCTTGACCTGCTCCGCGCTGGACAGCACGGACTGCACCTGGGCGGGCTGCTTGACGCGGACGATGGCGCGGTGTTCGCCGCTCGCGGTGATCGCGGGGTCGATCTTGGACTCGGGGTCGGCGAGCGCGGGTGTGGCCACCAGCACTGCCGAGGTGGCGGCTAATGCGATGGCGCCGGCCAGCAGAGACGAGAGTCTCAACTGTTCCTCCGGGGGATCGGGGGGATTTTGTCACCGTAAGTGTAGTAGTGATGCCTATGGTGTGAAGAGGCCGGGCCGGGCCCCTTCACTTCACCCACGCGAGGCTCAGAGCTGAGGGTTGGCGGTGGCGCGCTCCACGTCGATGCGCGGCGTGATCACCGTCGTGCCGGAGGCGTCGAACTGGACGGGCGTGCCGGTGTCGCGCAGCCGCTGCAGGCTCTGCGCGACCGTGAACTCGGGGAACCGCTGCCGCATCAGCGCGAACGCCCCGGCCACGTGCGGCGCGGACATCGAGGTGCCGCTCTTGTCCCCGTACACGTCGTCCGGCACCGCCGAGGTGATGGCCACCCCCGGCGCGAACAGGTCGAGCAGCGCCCCCCGGTTGGTGAACGAGGCCAGCGCGTCCGCGTTGTCCGTGGCCCCGACAGTGACGGCCGTGGAGATGCAGGCGGGCGAGGCGACGCCGTTGGTGAAGCCGCTGTTGCCGGCCGCGACCACCGGCGCCACCCCCAAGCCCACCAGCGTGTCGAACTCCGGCTTGACCGCCCCCGCGCTCGGGTCGGCGTCACATGCCTGCGAGTACGACTGCCCGCCGCCCAGGCTCATGTTCACCGCCGCGATGTTGTGCGTCCTGACCACGCGCGACACGTACTCGAGAGCCAGCTTCTGATCCGAGGTGTAACTGAGGAAGCACGGCGTGGGGGCACCCCCCAGCGCGCAGGTCAGCGGGTTGTCCACGCGGCTGAAGACCTGGATCGGCAGGAGACGGGCCTCGGGCGCGACCCCGCTGGCCGGCGCCCCTGCTGTCATCCGGCCGGCCGCGATGCCCGCCACGTGGGTGCCGTGGGAGCAGGCGTTGGCGCCGTTGACGATGCACTGCGTCGTCTCGGCGTCGGCCGCGCCCGGGCCCGTCTGGCTGGGCTGGTTGTTCGGGCAGAGTGAGACCGTGCCGTCGCTGGCCGAGGAGGAGGAGAAGCACGCCTCGTCCACGATCCGCCCGGCGAAGAAGGGATGGTCCCGATCGATCCCGGTGTCCAGCACGGCGACCGTGGTGCCCGTTCCGTTCCAGCCTGCCTGGTTGGCCCGGTCCGAGCGGATCAGGGCCGTACTGGTGTCCAGCGAGGGCATGCTCAGCTCGTCCTTGTAGACGGCCTGGACGCGGGCGTCCTTCTTGAGCTTGTCCAGGCTCCGGACGTCGACCTCGGCGACGAAGAAGTGGGGCGACTGGGCCGCCTCCAGGACCCGGCTCCCCTCGGAAGCCTGCTCCAGGTCGTTGGCCACGGCCTGGACGCTCTGGCCTGGTTTGAGCTGAATGATGGAGCGTACCTTGCTCTTCGTCTGAATCTCCGAGATCAGCGCAGGGCTGATGATCGGGTCACCGGTGTCGGCGCTGTCGGCGTGCAGTGCCGGGGCCACGCTGAGCACGGCGGCTGCCGCGGCCAGCGTCGTCGCACCGGCCAGGAGAGACCGTAGCCTCACAATTTCCTCCCGAGGCTGGAGCCGTGAAGCTCGTCCGGCTCCCGGCTGCGTACGCCCGCATACGTCCCCACCTGTGACAACTGTGATGTCAGTGACGTAAGTAACCCAGAGAAACGTTGGAGGCTTTTTTGCTCTATAGCGACAGAAGCGAAAAGGCCGGTCAGAAGTGACCGGCCTTTTCGGATATCTAGCTACTTGACGGTTTTCAGGACGTTTGTGACTGCCTTCTTCAGCGCCGCCGCGGACGGCTTGCTGCTGAGCCGCACCTTCTCCGCGGTGGTCAGGGTCGAGGTGCCGTTCGTGCCGTGGGCCCAGTTCAGCCAGGCCGTCAGCAGCGCGCTGTCCAGCTTGGCCTTGCCGGTCTTGGTGTTCTTCAGCACGCGGTACGCCTTGCCCAGCGACGACGACTTCGTCAGCTCGGAGAACACCTTGCTCGACTTGCTGATCAGCTTCAGGTAGCAGGTCAGCGTGCCGTCGGGAATCGTGCCGCTGCTGCGGTGGATCTCCACGGCCCACTTCTTGGCCGTCAGCTTCTTGGCGGCGGTGCCGCGCGTGCAGACCGTGGACGCGGCCGCCGGAGTCGGCGTGACGGTCGTCGTGACCGTTACCGTGACGGTCGGCAGCGGGACGGGGCTGGTGGACGGCTCCGGCTCCGGCTCGGGTTCGGGCGCCGGGTTCGCTGAGTCGTCAGGCTCGGGGCTGGCGTCGTCCGTGGGGGCCGGCTGCGTGATCGGGCTTTGCGTGATCGTCGGCTGCGTGGCCGCCCCGGCCAGGGCCGCCCCCACGTCCAGGCGCGGCGTGGTGACCTGCGCGCCGTTGGCCTCGTAGGTGTACGGGCGGCCCGTGGTCTTCAGCTTGTCGATCAGCTCGGTCATCGGGGTCTGCGGCGAGGCCGCCTTCATCAGCGCCAGCGCGCCGGCCACGTGCGGGGTCGCCATCGAGGTGCCGCTGTAGACGGCCGTGGCGTTGTCGGGCACCGACGACTCGATGTCCACGCCCGGCGCGAACAGGTCCACCAGGCTCCCCACGTTGGAGAAGTCCGCGATGCGGTCGTCGTTGTCGTTCGCCCCGACGGACACCGCCGTGGAGACGCAGGCCGGGTGCGAGACGCCCTCGACGGACTCGTTGCCCGCGGCCACCACGGTCGCGATGTTCTTGGCCAGCAGCGCGTCGATCTTCTGCTTGAAGATCGTGCCTTCCTCGGTGCCGTCGCAGTTCGTGTCGTACAGGTAGCCGCCGAGGCTCAGGTTCACCGCCGCGATCGGCTGGTTCAGGTTCGCCACGTAGTCCATGGCCTGCCGCAGCGACGACTCGTAGGCCACCACGCACGACGGATCGCCGCAGATCTCCTCGTCGTTGATCCGGCTGAACACCTGCACCGCCACGATGTTCGCGCCCGGCGCCACACCTCCGGTGCCGGCCGCGATGCCCGCGACGTGGGAGCCGTGGTCGCACAGGTTCACGCCGTCGGCCAGGCACTGCGCCGTGGTGGCGTCCGCCGCGTTGCCGTCGGTCTGCTCGGTGGCCCCGTTCGGGCAGAGCGACTCGACACCGGCCTCCTCCTTGGCGGAGAAGCACGCCTGGGCCACGATCCGGCCCTGGAACCAGGGGTGGTCGGGGTCGATGCCGGTGTCGAGGATGGCCACGGCCTGGCCGGCGCCGGTGTTGCCGCCCGCGTGCACCTTGTCGGCGCCGATGAGCGCGAGGTTGGGGGTGACGTCCGCCGGTGTGTACGTACGGTCGCGGTGGATGGAGGAGATCCGGGGATCCTCGGCGAGCTTGGCCAGCTCCTCAGCCGTGCCCTCCACGACCATGAACGACTGGCTCTGCGGTTGCAGCAGCACGTCCACGCTGTCGGCCGCCGCCTTCGTCGCCACGAGGGCGTTCTGGGCAGGGTCGGTCAGCTCGACGACGGCCCGCTCGGTGCCGCCGTCGACGCCTAACCCGTCCTCCACCTTCTCCTTCGGATCGATGGAGGCGGGCGGTTGCTCTGTCGGGGCCGCCGGTGTCGGGGTCTGCGTCACGGCCGGCGCTGGGGTGGGCGTCGGGTCGTCTGCGTAGGCCGGGCCCGACAGCGGTAGCAGGGCCAGCGCGATCGAGCTGACGATCAAGGGGCGGAATCGCACGCGTCCTCCGAGGGGGATGATCTCGGAGTTTAGGGCGATTTGCCCGACACGCACAGGCCCCCGGGCCGCTTTCTCACCGAACTTTCAGCGGCCACACCTCAAAGGTTCAGGCTTCATGCGTCAGCCACACCGCGCCGAGCGGCGGCACCCGCAGCGTCGTGGAGTAGGGGAGCCCGTGCCACGGCTCGTCCACGGCCTCCACCCCGCCCATGTTGCCCACGCCGCTGCCCCAGTAGTCGTAGGCGTCGGTGTTGACGGCCTCCGTCCACTGGCCGGCGTACGGGAGCCCGAGCCGGTAGTTCTCGTGCGGCCCGCCGCTGAAGTTCACCACGCACGCCACCGCCGACCCGTCGTTCGCGTAACGGACGAACGAGAAGGTGTTCCCGGAGGCGTCGTCGGCGTCGATCCACCGGAAGCCCTCGGGCCGGGAGTCCTGCTCCCACAGCGCGGGGGTCTCGCGATAGAGCCGGTTCAGGTCGCGGACGAGCCGTTGCACGCCCTGGTGCCCGTCGAACTCCAGCACCCACCAGTCCAGCCCGCGCTCCTCCGACCACTCCGAGCCCTGCCCGAACTCACCGCCCATGAACAGCAGCTGCTTGCCCGGATGCGCCCACATGAACGCCAGCAGCGCCCGCAACTGCGCGAACCGCTGCCACTCGTCGCCCGGCATCTTGCCCAGCAGCGACCCCTTGCCGTGCACGACCTCGTCGTGCGACAGCGGCAGGACGTAGTTCTCCGAGTACGCGTACAGCAGCGAGAACGTCATCTTGTGATGGTGGTACTGGCGGAAGACCGGCTCGTGCCGCAGGTATTCGAGCGTGTCGTGCATCCACCCCATGTTCCACTTGAACCCGAACCCGAGCCCGCCCAGGTGCACCGGCCGCGACACCCCCGGCCAGGCCGTCGACTCCTCGGCCACGGTCGAGATGCCGGGTGCCTCCCGGTAGCAGACCGAGTTCATCTCCTTGAGGAACTCGACCGCGTCGAGGTTCTCCCTGCCCCCGTAGACGTTGGGCGTCCACTCACCCTCGCGCCGCGAGTAGTCCAGGTAGAGCATCGAGGCCACCGCGTCCACCCGCAGCCCGTCGACGTGGAACTCCTTCAGCCAGAACAGCGCGTTGGCGACCAGGAAGTTGCGCACCTCCCTGCGGCCGAAGTCGAACACGTAGGTGCCCCAGTCCGGGTGCTCGCCCCTGGCCGGGTCGGCGTGCTCGTAGAGCGGCGTGCCGTCGAACCGGGCCAGAGCCCAGTCGTCCATCGGGAAGTGGGCGGGCACCCAGTCCAGCATCACGCCGATGCCCCGCTGGTGCATGCGATCCACGAAGTGACGGAACTCGTCGGGCGTGCCGAACCTGGCCGTCGGCGCGTAGTACGAGGTCACCTGGTAACCCCACGACCCGCCGAACGGGTGCTCGGCCACCGGCAGCAGCTCCACGTGGGTGAAGCCCAGGTCCGCGACGTACTCGGAGAGCTGGTCGGCCAGCTCCACGTACGACAGCCCCGGCCGCCACGACCCCAGATGCACCTCGTAGACGCTCATCGGCCCGGACTGCGGCTGCGCCTCGCGCCGCTCGACCATCCAGGCGTCGTCCTGCCAGCTGTAGTCGGACTTGTCGATCACCGACGCCGTCAGCGGCGGCACCTCGGTGCGCCTGGCCATCGGGTCGGCCTTGTCCCGCCACACGCCGTCGGCGCCCAGGATCTGGTACTTGTACCGCTGGCCCGCCGCCAGCCCCGGCACGAACAGCTCCCACACCCCCGACCGGCCCAGCGACCGCATCGGGTAGGCGGTGCCGTCCCAGTGGTTGAAGTCGCCGACGACCCTGATGCCGCGCGCGTTCGGCGCCCAGACGGCGAACGCGGTGCCGTGGACGTCCTGGTGCTCCATGACGCGCGCGCCGAGCACCTCCCACAGCCGCTCGTGCCGCCCCTCGCCGATGAGATGCAGGTCCACCTCGCCGAGCGTGGGCCAGTGACGGTAGGGGTCCTGCAGCTCGTACGGCTGCGCGCCCGCGTACTTGATGTTGAGCGTGTAGTCGGGCACCTTGTCCAGGCCCGGCACGGTCACCTCGAACACCCCGTGGGCCTGGTGTTTCATGTCATGGGCAGAGCCGTCCTCCAGGACCACCCGCACCCGTTCGGCCAGTGGGCGCAGTGTGCGGAAAACGACCCCGCCCGACACGGGGTGCGCTCCGAGCACGGAGTGCGGATCGTGATGTGCCCCGCCCGCCAGGCGGTCGAGCTCTGTCCTCATCGGCATGCTCCCAACACTGCCCTACGATGACCGTCCATCCCAGGCACTGCCCGCTTTCACCGCGACAATCACCGGAAGTGCGAAATCCCGGGTTTATCACAAGAAGATGCCGGGACGGGATAACCGGACCTTTCCCGCTTCATGGCTCGTACATACTGGTGCGCTTGCCAGCATCCCCCCCAGAAAGGCCCAAGCCATGTATCCACCGCCCTCCGGCCCGGGGTACCAGGGTTACCCGCCCCCACCACCGCCCCGCTTACGCCCGGTCCGCGGCCTCGCGGTCTTCGCCATCGCGGCCCTGGTGTGCGACTCCGCGATCGGCCTCATCGCCGCGGGCATCGACCTCTGGTACGCCGGCCTCGTCGACCGCATCGCCGCCGACGTCACCGCCGTGCCGGAGTCGGAGATCAACACCGGCGACCTCGTCTACGGCCTGTCCGGCATCCTGGAGTTCGCCGTCTACGTGCTGGTCATCGTGGCGTTCCTCGTGTGGTTGTTCCGGGTGCGGGCCAACGCCGAGATCCTCTCGCCCGGCGGTCACCGGCGCGGCAAGCCGTGGGTGTTCTTCGGCTGGCTGGTGCCGATCATCGCGTTCTGGTTCCCGAAGCAGATCGTGGACGACATCTGGTACGCCTCCGCCCGCGCCGGCCACGCGGCGGCCCCGCCGTCGAAAGGGCTGATCGACGCCTGGTGGGCGGCCTGGCTCGTGGCCTCCTTGGTGTCGAACCTGGCCGGCCGGATCCTGTTCAGCGCCGACGACCTGGACACCATCGCCGCGGCGGCGCGGTTCGACGTGGTGAGCATCGCGTTGCTGGTGGTGGCGGCCGTGCTGGCGATCGGCGTCATCCGCAAGATCACCGACGCCCAGGAACAACAACGCAACCCCGACCTCACTCCCGGCGTCCCCACCGGCTACCCGGCCTACTGACCGAGGCCCTTCCGCGAGCAGGGCGTCAAGCCGGACCTGCTGCTGCCCATGAAGACGATCATCGACCAGCGCGCGGCACGCGGCCTCGGCCACGAGGGCTTGTCCGGCCTGATCGAAGAGCTCTAGGCGCTGCGGGGACGGAAGGCGGTCAGAAGAGCTCTAGGTGGTGCGGGGGCGGAAGGCGGCCAGGGGGATGGGGACCCAGGAGGGCCGGTTGCGGGCCTCGTACACGACCTCATAGACCGCCTTGGACAGCTCGAACGCCCGCAGCAGCGCCGCGTCCGCCGGCGTGATCACACCGCCGCCCTCGATGTACCCGTCGAGGAAGGCGGTCCGGTTGCGGTCGGCCCACTCCTGGGCCCGTGGCTCCAGCAGCGCGGCATCCGAGCGGCCGGCCAGCAGGTGGCGGGCCGCGTAGTCGAACGAGCGCAACATCCCCGCCACGTCCCGCAGCGGCGAGTACAACGCCCGGCGTTCGGCCAGCGGCTGCCCGGGTTCGCCCTCGAAGTCCAGGATCACCCAGTCCGTCGGCGTGCGCATGACCTGACCGAGGTGGTAGTCGCCGTGAACGCGTTGCACAGGCACCTCGCTGGTGAGCAGCTCCACCTGGTGGTAGGCGTCCTCAATGGCGCCCACATGCTGCCGTAGCTCCGGAACCTCCGCCACGGCCCGGCCCAGCCGGCGGCGGAAGGACTCGGCCATGCGCTTGATCTCGGGGATCTCCACGACGTCGGTGGGGAAGGCGGCGGCGAGCTCGTGGTGGACGCGGGCGGTGGCGGTGCCCAGCCGCAGCGACTCGGCCGCGAAGTTGCCGCCCGCCTCGCCCGCCGGGACCTCGGGCAGCGAGGCGTACAGGTCGCGCACGCTGGCCAGCGCGAGGTCCCAGCCGTCGTTGGCGGGGGACAGGAACTCCTGCATGATCGCCAGGGTGGTGTCGGTGCCGTCGAGGTCGGTCTCGATCCACCCGTACGGCTGCGCGATGTGCGGCGCGCCCCTGGCGGCCAGTGCGGCGATGACTTCCAGCTCGGGGTTCACACCCGGGATGAGCCGGCGGAAGAGCTTGCAGATGTAGGCGTCCCCGTACACGAGGGAGGTGTTGGACTGCTCCGCCCCCAGCACCAGGCTGCGCGGGGCGGTGTCGATGGTGACGCCGGGCACGTGGCGCATCCGCAGGCCGCTGCGGGTCTCGTCGTGCGCCATGCCGTCGAGCAGCCAGCTCATCCGGTCGGAGTCGTGCACGGCGTCGTAGAGGTAGGTCTCCCCGATGGTGCCGATGAGCGCGTGCGTGAGCCGGTCGGGGATCTCGGCCCGCTCGCCCAGCAGGACCTGGTAGCGGTCGCGCGAGCCCTCCTGCCAGACGGCCGCGACCAGGTGTCGCAGCCCGGGCGTCAGTTCGACGTCGGAGTCGATCGACAGTTCGTCGATCGGGCGCCCCTTGCCGCCGAACCAACGCTGGCGGCCGATCCAAGCGGCAAGGAGCTCGTCAAGCACGTCCTACTCCTCCTGGGTGATGGCCGGCGGGAGTGTGAACCAATAGAACCCATGCCCGGGAAGCGTCAAAAGATACGGAAGTTCGCCAATTGCCGGAAATGGTACGCCTCCCATGGTTTCCACAGGGGAGACGCCGACAAACCTCCGCAGATCAAGCTCCACAGGTTGCGGGAATCGTGACAGATTGTTCACGCAGAGCATCCGGTCGTCGCCGAGTTCCCTGACGAAGGCGAGCACGCTGGGGTTGGAGGAATTGAGCTCCGCGTAACCGCCCAGCCCGAAGACAGGGTGGCGTTTGCGGATCTCGATCATGCGCCGGGTCCAGTGCAGCAGCGAGCCGGCGTTCTTCTGCTGGGCCTCGACGTTGATGCCCTGGTAGCCGTAGATCGGGTCCATGATGACCGGCAGGTAGAGTCGGCCGGGGTCGCAGTCGGAGAAGCCGGCGTTGCGGTCGGGGTCCCACTGCATGGGTGTGCGCACGCCGTCGCGGTCGCCGAGCCAGATGTTGTCGCCCATGCCGATCTCGTCGCCGTAGTAGAGCACGGGGGAGCCGGGCAGCGACAGGAGCAGGGCGGTGAACAGCTCGATCTGGTTGCGGTCGTTCTCCAGCAGGGGTGCCAGGCGGCGGCGGATGCCGACGTTCGCCCGCATACGGGGGTCTTTGGCGTACTCGGTGTACATGTAGTCGCGTTCTTCGTCCGTGACCATTTCGAGCGTCAGCTCGTCATGGTTGCGCAGGAAGATTCCCCATTGGCAATGTTCCGGAATTTTCGGCGTTTGCGCCAAAATTTCGGAAATGGGGTAGCGCGATTCCCGGCGTACGGCCATGAAAATGCGGGGCATCAGCGGGAAATGGAAGGCCATGTGGCATTCGTCCCCGCCACCGACCGGATCGCCGAAGTACTCCACCACGTCGGACGGCCACTGGTTCGCTTCCGCCAGCAGTACGCGGTCCGGGAACAGCCGGTCGACCTCGGACCTGATCGACTTGAGATATTCGTGCGTCCTCGGCAGGTTCTCGCAGTTGGTGCCCTCTTCCTCGAAGAGGTAGGGGACCGCGTCCAGCCTGAACCCGTCGATGCCCAGGTCGAGCCAGAACCGCAGCACCTCCAGCATGGCCTCCTGCACGGCCGGGTTCTCGTAGTTGAGGTCCGGCTGGTGGTGGAAGAAGCGGTGCCAGTAGTACTGGCCGCGCACCGGGTCGTAGGTCCAGTTGGAGGTCTCGGTGTCGATGAAGATGATCCGGGCGTCCTGGTATCTCTCGTCGGTGTCCGACCAGACGTAGAAGTCGCCGTACGGCCCCTCGGGGTCGTGCCGGGACGCCTGGAACCAGGGATGGGCGTCGCTCGTGTGGTTCATGACCAGGTCGGCGATGACGCGCATGCCGCGTTTGTGCGCCTCGTCCACCAGCTTCACGAAGTCCCCGAGGTCGCCGAACTCGGGCAGGATCTTCATGAAGTCCGCGATGTCGTAACCGCCGTCGCGCAGCGGCGAATCGAAGAGCGGCAGCAACCAGAGGCAGTCGACCCCCAGCCACTGCAGATAGTCGAGTCTGCTGATCAGACCCTTCATGTCGCCGGTCCCGTCGCCGTTGGAGTCGGCGAATCCCCTGATCAGGACCTCATAGAAAACCGCCCGCTTGTACCAGTAGGGGTCGCGCGGCTTTTCCTCGTCGAAGGTGTTGGGAATGGGTGTGGAGCTCATGAGTCGCCCCGCAGGTGGCTCATGAGGGAGGCGCTTTCACACACGTCGAAGACTCCCCGCTGAATTCTGTTCTACCGTGGCGCGGCTCGTACGGTGAGAATATGGGCTGGCTGGATGTGGGGGTCGAGGCGTACATAGTTGCTCTGCCTCCAGCGGTACGACTCGCCTGACAATTCGTCGTCGACGACGAACTCCGCGTTCCAGTCGAGACCAATGGCAGGCAGCTCCAGATCCACCGTCGCCTCGTGGGTGTGGTGGGGGTCCAGATTGACGACCGCCAGGATGACGTCGCCCATTCCGTGCCTTCGTGTGGCCACGTCGTAGGCGCCCGGGAGCCGTTTCGAGAAGCAAACGATGTCCGGTTGATCGACCCTGTGGAACCGTAGGTTACGCAATTCTTGCAGCGCCGGATGCGCTCTTCGGAACAAATTCAGGTGGGTGATGAAGGGAGCCAGGCTCCGTCCTTCGCGTTCGGCCGTAACCCAATCGCGTGGTTTGTATTGATATTTCTCACTATCCAGGTATTCCTCGCTTCCTGGGCGTACCGGGATGTTCTCCCCGAGCTCGTACCCGGAGTAGACACCCCACGCGGGCGACGCGAGCGCGGCCAGCACCGCTCTGATCTTGAACGCGGGCACTCCGCCGTGCTGCAGGTACTCGTGCAGGATGTCCGGCGTGTTCACGAACAGGTTCGGCCGCAGATAGGACGACGTCTCGTGGGAGAGCTCCGTGAGATAGCTCTCCACATCCGCCTTGGAGTTCTTCCAGGTGTAGTACGTGTACGACTGATGGAAGCCGACCTTGGCCAGCATGCGCATCATCGGCGGCCTGGTGAACGCCTCCGACAGGAAGATCACATCGGGGTCGCTCCGATGGATGTCGGCCAGCATCCGCTCCCAGAACGCCACCGGCTTGGTGTGCGGGTTGTCCACCCTGAAGATGCGCACCCCGTGGTCCATCCAGTGCCGCAGCACCCGCTTGACCTCGTTGTAGACGCCCTCGGGGTCCTTGTCGAAGTTGACCGGGTAGATGTCCTGATATTTCTTGGGCGGGTTCTCGGCGTACGCGATCGACCCGTCGGCCCTGATCGTGAACCACTCGGGGTGTTCCTTCACCCACGGGTGGTCGGGGGCGCACTGCAGGGCGAAGTCGAGCGCGATCTCCATGCCCAGCGCCCGCGTGCGCTCCACGAACTCGTCGAAGTCCTCGATCGTGCCCAGGTCGGGGTGGACGGCGTCGTGGCCGCCGTCCTCCGACCCGATCGCCCACGGCGAGCCGGGCTCGTCGGGCTCGGGGCTGAGCGTGTTGTTGCGCCCCTTGCGGTACGTGGTGCCGATCGGATGGATGGGCGGCAGGTAGACGACGTCGAAGCCCATCTTGGCGATGGCGGGCAGCCTCTTCCCCGCCGTCTGGAAATTTCCGGACTTGGAGATGCCGTGCTCGTTGACGATCGCGCCTTCTGACCTGGGGAAGAACTCATACCAGGAGCCGTACAGCGCCCTGCGCCGGTCCACCCTGACCTTGTGCGACTTGGACCTGGTCACCAGCTCGCGGAGCGGATGCGCCTCCAGCAGCGCCGCCGTCTCGGGGAGCTGGGCGATCGACAGCCGCGCCCGCGGGTCCAGGTCCTCATCGCGCAGCGTGGCCGCGATCGACAACAACGCCGCCCGGTGCCCGCACGCGCTGTCGCCGTTGCCGTTGCCGTTCTGCTTGCGCTGGGTCTTCTTGAGCGCCTGCGCGTTGGGGCAGTCGGCCGGGCGTACGGCCTTGGCCGCGCGCTCGAACAGCCGGGCGCCCTCCTCGCACATGAGATCGACGTCCATCCCACGCGGGATCTTGATCTCGGCGTCGTGCAGCCAGGTGCTGAGCGGGTCGCTCCATGCCTCCACGCGGAACAGCCAGTCGCCCTCGGCCGGCAGGCACACGTCCGCACCCCAGCGGTCGGTGCCGGGGGCGATCTCGCGCATCGGTCTCAGGCGGCCACGCTGCCCGTCGGGCGAGGTGAGCACCACGCCCGCGGCCACGGCGTCGTGGCCCTCTCTGAACACGGTCGCCGAGACCTGGAAGGTCTCGCCGGCGACCGCCTTGGCGGGCCACGGCCCGCAGTCGACGACGGGGGAGATGTCCGTGATGGGAATTCGTCCGATCATCGCATTCAAGGGTTTGCGGCGGCACTCCCGGTGCCGCCGGAGGCTTTCCCTGGCAGGAACGATCCTTGCATGTAAATTGTGGACAGCAGTGGATAGACCTCCCGAGAGTGTCTGACGGAAGGTCCAACAACGTGGAAAGTTGCCCCAATAGTCCCTCTTCATGCTTGTTCCCGGAAGGGGTTTGAACGGCCTTCATGGGGGTGAAGGACTCAGAGGTCCCTCCTAGCCCGTAGGGTGCAGAAACGTGAGAGCTATCCGCCGGTTTACCGTCCGCACCGTCCTGCCCGCGGAGCTGGCCGCCCTCGGCGAGCTCGTCCACAATCTCCGCTGGTCATGGCACCCGGAGACGATGGACCTTTTCGCGGAGGTCGACGCCGACCTGTGGGAACAGGTCGGGCACGATCCCGTGGCGCTGCTCGGCGCCGTCACCCCGGCCCGCCTGGCCGAGCTGGCGGCCGACCGCCGCTTCCTGCGCCGCCTCGCCGACGCCGCCGACGACCTGCGCGAATACATGGTCTCCCCGCGCTGGTACCAGACGTTGCCCGACAGCGCGCGCGCCATCGCCTACTTCTCCCCCGAATACGGCATCGCCGCGGCTCTGCCGCAATATTCGGGCGGCCTCGGCATCCTGGCCGGCGACCATCTCAAGGCGGCCAGCGACCTCGGCGTGCCGATCCTCGCGGTCGGCCTGCTCTATCGGCACGGCTACTTCACCCAGTCCCTGTCGCCAGAGGGCTGGCAGTTGGAGCACTACCCCTCGCTCGACGCGGGCGGGCTGCCGCTGAGCCTGCTGAAGGACACCGACGGCACGCCGGTCAAGATCCGCCTGGCGCTGCCGAACGACCGCGTGTTGCACGCGCAGGTGTGGGTGGCCCAGGTCGGACGCGTGCCGCTGCTGCTGCTCGACTCCGACGTGGCCGACAACGACGCCGCGGCCAGGGACATCACCGACCGCCTCTACGGCGGCGGCACCGACCACCGGCTCCTGCAGGAGCTGCTGCTCGGGGTCGGCGGCGTACGCGCGATCAGGGCCTACTGCAAGATCACCGGCCACGCGGACCCCGAGGTCTTCCACACCAACGAGGGCCACGCCGGATTCCTCGGCCTGGAGCGCATCCGCGAGCTGACCGAGGCGCGGATGTCGTTCGACGAGGCGCTTGAGGCGGTCCGGGCCGGCACGGTGTTCACCACGCACACCCCCGTCCCCGCGGGCATCGACCGCTTCCCCAGAGACATGATCGAGCGGCACTTCGGCGGGGCGGGCGCCTGGCCGACCGTGCCGGTGGAGCGCATCCTCGCGCTGGGCGCGGAGTCCGACCCCCACCGGTTCAACATGGCCGTCATGGGCATGCGGCTGGCCCAGCGGGTCAACGGCGTGTCCGAACTGCACGGCGAGGTCAGCCGGGACATGTTCAAAGATCTTTGGCCCGGTTTCGACCTGGACGAGGTGCCGATCGGGTCGATCACCAACGGCGTGCACGCGCCCACCTGGGTCGGCAGGGAGTTCATGGAGCTGGCCGGCCGCGAGCTGCCCTCGCTGCTGGAGCGGGCCCGCGGCTGGGAGGGCATCCAGAAGATCTCCGACGCCGACATCTGGGAGATCCGCGGCACGCTGCGCCAGCGGCTGGTCGAGGGCGCCCGGGTGCGGTTGCGCAGGTCGTGGCGCGAGCGCGGGGCCTCCGACGCCGAGCTGGGGTGGATCGACGACGCGCTCGACCCCGGCGTGCTGACGATCGGGTTCGCGCGGCGGGTGCCGTCGTACAAGCGGCTCACGCTCATGTTGCGCGACCCGCAGCGGCTGAGTGAGCTGCTGCTCGATCCGGACAAGCCCGTGCAGATCGTCATCGCCGGCAAGGCACACCCCGCCGACGAGGGCGGCAAGAAGCTGATCCAGCAGATCGTCAAGTTCGCCGACCAGCAGAAGGTACGCCACCGGATCGTGTTCCTGCCCGACTACGACATGACGCTCGGGCAGCTCATGGTCCAGGGCTGCGACGTCTGGCTGAACAACCCGCTGCGCCCGCTGGAGGCGTCCGGCACGTCGGGCATGAAGTCCGCGCTGAACGGCGGGCTCAACCTGTCGATCCGCGACGGCTGGTGGGACGAGTGGTACGACGGCACCAGCGGCTGGGCCATCCCCACCGCCGACGGCGTCAACGACCAGGACCGGCGTGACGAGCTGGAGGCCAACGCCCTCTACGACCTGATCGAGCACGAGGTGTCCGACCGCTTCTACGACCGCGCGCTCGACGGCCTGCCGCGGCGCTGGATGGAGATGGTCAAGCACACGCTGGCCTCGCTCGGGCCGAAGGTGCTGGCCGGGCGCATGTTGCGGGACTACGTGGTGGGCCTGTACAACCCGGCCGCGGCCTCCGCCCGCGCGCTGAGCGCCGACTCCTACGCCCCGGCCAAGGCGTTCGCCGCCTGGCGGGTGCGGGTGACCAGGGCCTGGCCCGGCGTGCGCGTCGAGCACGTCGAGGCGGCGGGCGGGGAGGACACCCCCGAGGTCGGGGCCTCCGTCGAGCTGCACGCCACGGTCGCGCTCGGCGACCTGGAGCCGGACGACGTGCTGGTCCAGGCCGCGTACGGGAAGGTCGGGCCGCACGACGAGCTGGTCCATCCGGCGTACGCGACGTTGTCGGTGCAGTCGGTGGACGACGATCGGCGGGCGCACTACACGGGTGTGGTGCCGCTCGATCGCACGGGGGCGTTCGGTTACACCGTGCGGGTCGTTCCGTACCACCCGCTGCTCGCCACTACGGCGGAGCTGGGGCTGATTGCGGTTCCCGAGGAACCCGCAGGTATGACGAACGGAACATTGCGTTAAAGAGGCGGCATAATCGGGGGGTGGACGACGGGAACGGCCTGCGGGCCGACACTCTGGTGGCCACGGTCCGCGGTGTGCTGCCGTCGTTGACGCCTGCCGCCCAGACCGTCGCTCGCCTCATTCTGGAAAGCCCCGCTACGGTGGCCAGGAGCACCATCACGGAGCTCTCGGCCGCCTCCGGCACCAGCGAGGCCACGATCGTGCGCACCGCCAGGCTGCTCGGCTTCGCCGGGTATCCACAGCTCAGGCTGGCCCTGGCGGCGGCGGCCGCGCAACCCGACAGGCTGGTCCCCGGCGACCTCGCGCCGGACGACCCGCTGTCGGAGGTCATCCAGAAGGTGGCGCGGGCCGAGTCGGAGGCGATCAACGACACCGTCGCCCAGCTCACCTCCGAACGGTTAGGCCTGGTCGTGGACGCCATCGTCGGGGCCCGGCGGATCGACGCCTACGGGGTCAGCGCCTCCGGGCTGGTGGCCGAGGACGTGGCGCAGAAGCTGATGCGCATCGGCCTGTCCAGCCACGCCTTCCAGGACGTGCACCTGGCCCTGACGAGCGCGCCGCTGCTGCGGGCGGGCGACGTCGCGATCGGCATCAGCACCTCCGGCGAGACGCCCGACGTGCTCGAACCGCTGAGCCGGGCCAAGGAGGCCGGGGCCACCACGGTCGCGATCACCAACAATCCGCGCTCGTCCATCGCGGAGCTGGCCGAACACGTGCTGATCTCGGCCGGGCGCGAGACGGAGTTCCGTCCCGGCGCCCTGGCCAGCCGGATCAGCCAGCTCCTCGTGGTGGACTGCGTGTTCGTCGGCGTCGCCCAGCGCACGTTCGACTCCTCTCAGAAGGCGCTCGAAAGCACCAGGCGCGCCGTCAGGGACTTCACCCGGAGAACGTCACCCGCACGTCGTCAGCCTTGACGTACATCACGCGGTGGCCGAACTGGATCTCCAAGTACTTGGTCTTGCCCCGCACCACCTGGTGGTCCTCCAGGTTGAAGGTGACCGCGCGGTAGTACTCGGCGGGGGCGGCGCCCGCGAGGGTGTACTTCTCGCCGGCCGAGAACGTGTACTGCAGCGGGGTCACCGCCTGGTACGGGACGCCCTCCGGGTAGGCCTCCTGCTCCGGGTAGGCCCTGCCGTACACGGGGACCGTGGCCTTGCCCGCCTTCGGTGTGACGACGAGGCCCATGGAGGGCACGGCGGTCGGGGCGCCGGCCGGGTTGTGGAACCACGCCTTCTGGCCCAGGTACCAGATGGCCGTCCAGTCGCCCTGGCGGTCGGCGACGGCGAAGCGCTGGCCGGTGCTGGCGCGGGCGCTGTGGTCGTACACGCTGTAGAGGGAGCCGCCGGTGGGGTGCTTGCCGATGTCCTTGACAAGCGGCGCGTCCTCGCGGGGCTCGGTGCGCAGCCAGACGGTGCCGGCGCTGAGCGGCGGGCAGTCGGCTGAGGGGTTCTTGCGGTCGCAGCCGTAGAAGTACGGCTTATTCGTGGCGAAGTCCGGCTTTATCATGATCGATCCCGCCCTGGGCCCGCCGAGCTGGTGCAGCGGCGCTCCCATGAGCTGGAAGTAGTGCGTCCAGTCCCAGAACGGTCCCGGGTCCTCGTGCATGCCCCGCACGGTGGAGGGGATGGTGCCGGGGACGTTGTCGTGGCCCAGGATGTGGGCGCGGTCCAGCGGCACGCCGTTCCTGAGCGCCAGGTAGCGGACCAGGCGAGCCGAGGAGCGGTACATCGCCTCGGTGTACCAGGTGCCGCCCTCGGCCAGGAAGCCCTCATGCTCGATGCCGATGGACTTGGCGTTGATGTACCAGTTGCCGGCCTGCCAGGCGACGTCCTTGGCCTTGACGTGCTGGGCGATGTGGCCGTCGGTGGAGCGTACGGAGTACTGCCAGCTCGCGCCGTAGTTCGGGTCCTGGTTGAGGCCGATGGAGGGCAGGAAATATCCCTCCATGTCGTGAATGATGATGTAGTCGATCTTCTGGCTGACCGGCCGGTTGGCCAGGTCGTAGTGGCCGTAGTCGTTGTCCGGCAGCTCCTGGTAGGCGGCCGGAATCCACTCACAGGAGATCGAGGCGGGACATTCCACGCCGTCGGGGCGGGAGGGGCGCAGTCCGAGCTTCTCCAGCCACTTCTCGATCTTCTGCAGGCCCGGCACGGCCGGCAGCTTCACCTGCTGCCCGTCGTCCGTCGTCCGCTCGGTGCCCGACTTGATCGTGGCGAAGACCTCGTCGGCGAAGTATTTGGCCGCTCCGGACTCTTCGGCGCCCGAGTATTTGGCGACGGCGCCGTACCACTGGCCGGGCTCGTCGCTGAGCGGGGCGCCGAGCGCCTTCTGGTAGTCGGCCAGCAGCGCCGCGCCGCCGCGGATGTTGGCGGCGTCGTCCGTACGCAGGCGCTCGTCGCTCTCCCCGGTCAGCGCGGCGGCCCGTTCCATGGTGCGCAGCGAGGCGGGGAGGTTCGCGGGCGAGGGCCCAGTGGTGGGCGCCGCGGTGGGCGCGGGCAGCGGCCGGCTGTCGTCGCCGCGCGCGTCCTCCGCCCCCTCGCCGTGATGGTTGGCGGAGGTGAACGAGGCCGCGTCGGTCAGGTGCATGGGCCCGAACCCGGCATCGCTGGAGGGCTGCCCGGCGTGGGCGTCCCAGCGGGATTCGAGGTAGGAGACGCCCAGCAACACGCTCTCGGGTACGCCGAACTCCTTGGCGGCGGCCGCGAAGGCCTGCTGCCGATCGGCGGGCTCCTGGGCGTGAGCTGCGGTGATACTGCTTAAGGGCAGGAGAGCGACCACGGAGATCGCCAGTAGTCTGCGCATGGACCACTCCTCGGGGACTGGGGGGTGCATCGTGCAGTTCAGCGTCTCAACATTTTCCTTCTCAGGCGAGATCTTTGCGAAGCTATTTTTCATCCATTAACGATCGCCGTGCCACGAATGCCACAGACCGGCATAAACGCCGTCGGCCTCGACCAGTTCGTCATGCGTGCCCAGCTCCGTGAGCCGCCCGTCCTGCATGACCGCCACCCGGTCCGCGTCGTGGGCGGTCTGGAGGCGGTGGGCGATCGCTATGACCGTACGCCCCGCCAGCACGGCGGCCAGGGCGCGCTCGGTGTGGCGGGCCGTGCGCGGGTCCAGCAGCGCGGTGGCCTCGTCGAGGATCAGCGTGTGGGGGTCGGCCAGCACCACGCGGGCCAGCGCCAGTTGCTGGGCCTGCGCGCCGTCAGGACGGTGGGCGCCCAGGTCGGTGTCCAGGCCGTCCGGGAGGTCGCCGATCCAGTCGGCGCCCACGGCGGTCAGGGCCGCGTGCAGGTCGGCGTCGGCGGCGGAGGGGGCGGCGATCCCCAGGTTGTCCCGTACGGTGCCGAGGAACACGTGGTGCTCCTGGGTGACGAGCAGGACGCGCTCGCGCAGCCGCCCGGGGTCGAGGTCGGCCACGGGGACACCGCCCACCGTGACCGAGCCGGCGAGCGGGGCGTCCATCCCGGCCAGGAGCCTGCCGAGGGTCGTCTTGCCCGCGCCAGAGGGGCCGACGATCGCCAGGCGCTCGCCCGGGCGTACGGACAGGTTCACCTCGTGCAGGACGTCCGGGCCGCCGTCGTAGGCGTAACGCACGCCCGAGACCTCCAGCTGGTCGCCGACCGGCACCGGGGAGTCCGGGCCGGGCTCGGGCGCGAGGGGCAGCCCCTCGACGCGGGCGAAGGAGGCGGTGCTGCTCTGCAGGAGTTCGAGCTGCTCCAGGATGGTGTTCAGGGGTTGTGAGAGCTGGCGCAGGTAGAGGGCCGAGGCGACGACCGTGCCCAGCGTCATGGCGCTCGGCTCCCGCATCATCAGCGCGCCGCCGAGCAGCAGGACGGCGGCCACGGGGATGGTGTACGAGACGTCCACGATCGGGAAGAGCACACTGCGCAGGAACAACGTCCTGATCCGCGTGCGCCGGCACTCCTCGATCGTCTCCCTGCACGCCAGCAGGCGGCGGCGTTCGAGCCTGAGCGCCTCCACCGTGCGGGCGCCCCCGGTCGTGGCGGCCAGCTCCTCCGCCAGCGCCGAGTTCGCCGCGCCCTCGGCCAGGTAGGCCCCCATCGCCCGCCGCAGGTACCACCGGGAGGCGAACCAGATGCCCGCCAGCCCCAGCACCCCGCACACGCCCAGCAGCGGATCGAGCACGAAGACGGCGACCAGGATGAACAGGGCCTGCACGGCGGCGATGGCCACGTCGGGACCGGCGTCGCGCAGCGTGGCCCCGACCGCCGCGACGTCGGTGGTGCCGCGCGTGGTCAGGTCGCCGGTGCCGGCCCGCTCGACCGCCGAGACCGGCAGGCCGAGCGCCCGTTCGGTGAACCGCTCCCTGATCCTGGCCAGCGTGCGCTCGCCGAACCGGTGGCCGACAAAGCTCGCGTACCTGGACAGCACGAGCTGGGCCACGGCGCAGACGAGGATGGCCAGGGCCATCCGGTCCACGGCGGCGACCCCCGCACCTGACTTGACCTCGTCCACGATCCGCCCGAGCAGCCACGGAGCGGCCAGCCCCGCGGCGGCGGCCAGGCCGTTGAGCGCGAGCATGGCGGCGAAGGCGCGGCCGTCCACCCGGATGAGCCTGAGCGCGGCGCGGCGGGTCTGGGCGGGCTCGGCGACCGGCAGTCTCATCGGACCTGCTCCTCATCGCGGGCCACGAGCAGCCGGTAGCCGGGATGGTCGCGCAGCAGGTCGTGATGCTCGCCCGTCGCCTCGACCACCCCGTCCACCAGGAAGTACACGATGTCCGCCCGATCCAGGACAAGAGGTGAGGTGGTGGCCACCGCGGTGGTGCGCCCGGCCCGTGCCGTACGCAGCCTTTCCGCCACCGTCGCCTCGGTATGGGCGTCCAGAGCCGACGTGGGCTCGGCGGCCAGGAGCACCTCAGGATCGGCCAGCAGCGCCCTGGCCAGCCGCACCCGCTGCCGCTGCCCGCCGGACAGGTTGCGGCCCTGGGCCGAGATGGGCGAGTCCAGCCCGTTGGGGAGCGCCCGCACGATGTCCTCGGCCATGGCCGCGTGAACGGCGGGCCCCACCTCGCCGGCGTCCCCGCTGCCCTCGATGACCTCGCGCAGCGGCCCGGCGAACAGATCCGCCTCGTTGTCGGCCACCAGGACGCGCTCGCGTAACTGGGCCGGGTCGATGTCCCCGAGGGGGATCCCGCCCCAGGTCGCGGCCGATGCGGTGAACCCGCCCAGGCGGTCGAGCACCGCCGCCGTCTCCGCCGGCCGGGCGCTGACCAGGGCCGTCACCTTCCCCGGCACGATCTCGACCCCGGAGGCGGGATCGTGCAGAACGGCCGGCGACGCGGGTGGCGCGGCGTCACCGTGCTCGACGTCGGGCTTCAGGGTCAGGAAGTTGACGACCCGGCGGGCGGCGACGAGGCCGCGGCTGAGGTCGTAGCCGCCCTCGACGAAGAACGCGACCGGCACCACCAGCACGGCCGTGTACCCGTACACGGCCACCAGTTCCCCGACCGTGATGTCGCCCTGCACGGCCATCCGGGCCGCCAGCCACGTCACCGCGCCCAGGAACAAGGTCGGCAGGCCGACGCCCAGGGCATGGATCCAGCTCGTCACCGCCCCGACCCGGTAACCCTGCTCCCGCAGGTCCTGCGAGCCGCGGCGGTAGCGGTCGGCGTACACCTCCTTGCCGCCGATGCCGTTCAGCACCCGCAGCCCTCCGGCGATGTCGGCGAACCGGGCGGCGAGATCGCCCTGCCGCGCCCGGTAGGCCGTCTCCGTGCCGCGCAGCCGTCCCAGCAGCGGGCCGAGCAGCGCGACCAGCAGCGGCACACCGAGCAGCACCACCGCGGCGAGCAGCGGCGAGACGGCCAGCAGCAGCCCGGCGACCACGATGTAGGCCAGGACCGCGCCGACGCCGGGACCGGTGATCGTCAGCGTGCTCGCCATCATGGCCGCGTCGCTGAACCCGATCGTGACCACCTCCCCGGCCGTCACCTTCCGCGGCAGCGCCGCGCCCAGGCGCGTCGCGTGCAGGGCCACCACCTGTACGGTCCTGAACACGGCGTCCATCCGCACCCTCGTCATCGTCCGGTGCCGCATGATCGCCAGCCACGCGTTCAGCACGCCGGTGCCGAGCACCGCGCCCACCCAGCCCACCAGCGCGGGCCAGCGTCCCGTGGCCAGGCCGTCGTCGATGGCGCGGGACAGGAAGTACGGCGGCAGCGTCAGGCACACCATCCACGCGGTGCCCAGGCAGGCCCCGGCCAGGATCCGGGCGGGCTGGCTCGTGACCAGCCACCACAGGTACCGTCCTGGGCTCCGGCAGTCGGGGGTTCCGGGGGCCATGATCGGTTGCGCCATGTATTGCACATTAGCGACACGTGTTTCCCGTTATGGCACCGGACCTTTACGGCACGAGAACGACCTTGCCCGTGGTCTGCCTGGACTCCAGCGCGGCGTGGGCCTCGGCCGCCTGGGACAGGGGGAAGGACTGCACGGCCGGCACGAGCGTGCCCTCGGCCGCCGCCGCGAGCGCCCTGGCCTCGTACGCCCGCCCGTCGTCCGGCCGGCCGATCAGGATCAGCAGGGCGTTGGTCACCGTCAGGCCGCGCTCCTCGACCGTCTGAGGGTCCGGCTCGAAGGGCTGGCCGGAGGCGCTGCCGATGGTGACGTACCGGCCGCCGTCGGCCAGCAGTTCGACCGCCGCCCGCGCCTTGTCGCCGCCCACCCCGTCGAGCACCGCGGTGACCTTCCTGCCGCCGAGCCGCTCGGCGACGGCCTCCTGCCAGCCGGGCTCGTCGTAGTCCACCGCCAGATCCGCGCCCAGCTCGCGCACGGCCGCCACCTTGGCCGGCCCGCCGGCCGCGCCGATCACCTGCGCGCCCAGGCGGCGGAGGTACTGGACGAGCAACCGGCCGATCCCGCCCGCCGCCGAGGTCACCAGGACGACGTCGGAGGCGGTCGGCTCGGCCACGTCCAGGAACCCCAGCGTGGTCACGCCGGTGACGATCATGGCGACGGCCGTCTCGTGGTCGAGCCCGCCGGGCAGCCGGTGCAGGGCCGTCACGTCGGCCACGGCCAGCTCCGCGTACCCGCCCGGCTGCCCGCCTGCCGTCACGACCTCCCGGCCGATCCAGGCGGGGTCCACGTCCGGGCCCACGGCGTCCACGGTGCCCGACACCTCGCCGCCGAAGATCGACGGGAGCTCGGGCAGCGGCGGCAGCGCCCCGCCCTTGCGACCGGTCCGCAACATCGTCTCGACCAGGTGCACACCGGCCGCTCTGACGGCGATGCGCACCTGGCCGGGGCCGGGCTCGGGGTCGGGGACGGACTCGTAGCTGAGGTTCTCGGCGGGGCCGAAGGAGTGCAGGACGACGGCGTGCATGTTCTCTCCCGTTAGGTCGTGTCCTACAAGCCTGCAACCTCGACCAAGCTTGAGGTCAACTGATGTCCAGGACGGCCTTTCCGTGCAGGCGGCCTTCCAGCAACGCTCCGACGGCCTCGTCCGCCCGATCCCAGCCGCCGCGCCACGAGATGCCCGGGTCGAGGTCGCCGGCGGCGACGCGGGCGGCCAGCCAGGTCAGGTCGGGTACGAGGTCGGCGCCGTCCAGCAGGTAGAAGGTGACTAGGGAGCGGTCGTGCCGCCCGCAGTCGCCGAAGAGGGCGCCGAACGGGAAGCTCTCCCCTTCGCCCGTGCCGTGGCCGACGGCGACCAGCGTGCCGTGCGGTGCCAGCTTGCCGAACGCCGCGACGAGCTGGGCCCCGCCGACGTTGTCCACTACGCCGTCCACCAGGCCGGCGGCCTGCTCCGGGTGCTTGATCACCTCGTGCGCGCCCAGTTCGCGAAGGCCGTCGCCGTGCCCGGCCGGGTCGCCGGTGGAGGCCAGGACGTGGGCGCCGCCGAGGCGGGCGAGCTGCACGGCGTAGCGTCCGACGCCGCCGGTGGCGCCCGTCACCAGGACGCGCTTGCCCAGCAGCGGGCCGATCCTGCGCAGGGCGCGCAGCGCGCTGGCGCCCGCCACCGGGATCGTGCTGATCGCGCCGAGATCGGCCCCGGCCGGGACGACGCCGAGCATGGCGGTGTCCACGGCGCGCGACTCGGCCCAGGCGCCGTCGGCGTCAAGAGTGATCACCGGGGTGCCGGCGGCCGGGCCTGAGCCGTCGGCGGCGGCGCGCTCGACCACGCCGGCGGCGTCCCAGCCCAGCACCACCCCGTCCTGGGAGTTGGCGATGGCGTGCTTGACCTCGCCGAAGTTGAGTGAGGTGGCGCTGACGCGCACCAGGGCCTGGTGCGGTTCGGGTATGGGGTCGGCGGTCTCGCCGAGGCGCAGGCCGGAAGCGGTCGAGTGATCGGTGAGCAGGGCTCGCATGAATTCACACCTCTCGTGGAAGCAACGTACGCCACCTTATGCCACTCAGTGGCATAAGCGTGCAAGTGGCGTTCGCCGCTCGCATACACTTGCCCCCATGACCACCCCGACCCCGTTGCGCGAACGCAAGAAGCAGCGCACCCGCCAAGCGCTGATCGACGCCGCCCTCGACCTGTTCGGCAGCCGCGGCTTCGGCGGGGTCACCCTGGATGAGTTGTGCGACGAGGTGGAGGTGTCCAAGCGCACCTTCTTCCGCTACTTCGGCGGCAAGGAGGAGGTCGCGATAGCTCCCCTCGAAGACATGTGGCGGGCCTTCCTGGAGGAGCTGGAGACGGTCGCGCCCGACGGCCGGCCGCTGCTGGAGCTGATGGAGACGACGCTGCTGGCCGCGCTGGATCGGGTGGCCGACGAGGCGTGGGCCGGCCGGGCGCTGCGGAGCTACCGCCTGATCCAGGACAACTCCTCGATGAACGCGCACAGCCTGCACTTCTGCGAGAGCACCATGCGCTCGGTGATGGAGGTGCTGCACCGCAGGCTCGACCTCCCCGGCGACGCGCGACCCCGGCTCGCGGGAGACATGCTGGTCGCCGCCTGGCACTACGCCCTGGACGTCTGGGCGGCCACGGCCGGGGACGGGCAGGAGCTGGCCGCGGGCGTCCACGACGCCATCGCCGCCCTGCCCGGGGGGCTCACGCTCACCGCGAACCCCCGCCCTGGTGTCACGACGTGAACAGGTGCCGCCAGCGCTCCGCCGCCGCCAGCATGTCCTGGTTGGTGTGGTGCAGGAACATGGCCACGGTCCGCATGCGCCGGCCGGTCGGGGTGTTCGCGCCGAAGATCCTGGCGCCTTCGAGGGTGGTCTCCGCGAGCATGGCGTTGCGTTCCGCGCTGGCCAGGTAGGAGCGGTACCAGACCTCGTTGTCGACCACGTATCGGTCGCGCCGCCGCCGCTCGTCGCGCTCGCGCCTGATCAGCCCCTGCTCCTCCAGGTACGCCACGGCGGTGGAGACCGAGGCCGGGCTGACCCCCAGGCGTTCGGTCAGCTCCCTGGCCGTGAGCGTGCCGTTGTCGGTGACGGACAGGCAGGTGAGGATTCTGGCCATCATCCTGGGCAGGCCGGTCAGGACCAGGGTGTCGGTCATGCGCTCCTCGAACGCGCGCGCCGTCCTGACCCCTCGCCCGTAGCCCGTCTTCGGCGTCGGCCGGGTCTGCGCCGCGGCCGGTTGACGGCGGGAGCGCTGCGCGGTCGCCTGCTGGGCACGGTCGGCCCGGTAGTCCCGCGCCCCGCCGTTGCGCTGGACCTCGCGGCTGATCGTGGAGGTCGGCCGGTCGAGACGCCGGGCGATCTCGGCGTAGCCGAGTCCTTCCGCCAGGCCCGCCGCTATCTGCCGGCGGTCCTGATGAGTGAGCCTGCCTCCCGGCATCCTGCCTCCAGCATTGCGTTCGAGGTCATTCATTGCAACAAAGTCTATTGCGTTAAGCCACAGGGCCAGTGCAATCTTCGCCCTCTATAACCTGCGTTTATGCCATCAAGGCAGCCTACAGCTGATTGACCGAATGGTGAACGCAACGTAGCTTTTTGCTCTGTCTGAACACGTACTATCGCGAATCAGGAGAGCTGCGATGAACGACCTTCAAACCATCCTCGACCAGGCCGTGGCCGACGGCGGCGTGCCGGGGATCCTCGCCGACGTGCGCGACGGGAGCAGGACCTGGTTCGGCACGGCGGGCGGGCGCCAGCAGTCGGACCAGTTCAGGATCGGCAGCCTCACCAAGGCCTTCACCTCGACCGTGGTGCTGCAACTCGACGCCGAGGGCGAGCTGAGCCTCGACGACACCGTGGAGCGCCGGCTCCCCGGAATGGTGCCGAACGGCGGCGAGATCACCGTCCGGCGGCTGCTCAACCAGACCAGCGGGCTCTTCAACTACACCATGGACGAGAAGCTGCTGGCCAGATACGTCGGGCCCGGCTTCCTCAAGCACCGCTTCGACCGCGTCACACCCGAAGAGCTCGTGAAGGCCGCCATGGGCTACCCGCCCGCCTTCGCGCCGGGGGAGGGCTGGGGCTACTCCAACACCAACTTCGTGCTCGCCGGGATGATCATCGAGAAGGTGACGGGCAGGTCGTACGCGGAGGAGGTCGAGCGGCGCATCGCCCGCCCCCTGGACCTGACCGGGACGTACGTGCCCGGCGACGACACCGCCCTGCGCGGCCCCCACAGCCGCCACTACTCCAAGCTCATGCTCCCCGACCCCGACGCCGAGATCCACGACGCCACCGAGATGGACGCCTCCAGCGCCTGGGCGGCCGGCGGCATGGTCTCGACCTCCGGCGACCTGCACCGGTTCTTCCACGCGCTCCTGGGCGGCCGGTTGTTGCCGGCCGAGCAGCTGGAGGAGATGTTCACCGGTGTCTCGACCGAGGGCTCAGGATGGATCCCCGGCACCACGTACGGGCTGGGCGTCTTCTGGCAGCGGCTGTCCTGCGGGACGACGGTCTGGGGTGGCGGCGGCGCGATCAACGGCTCCTGGACGTACGCGATGGGCAGCCGCGACGGCGAGCACTTCCTCGTCGGCAACGTCAGCGGCGACTGGGGCGACCCCATCGGCATCTTCACCCGACTCCTCGAGGCCGAGTTCAGCCCCCGTTGATCCGCTCCGCCGAGCTCTCCCCCAAAGGGATCCCGTCGAAGTATGCCCCTAGCCGACTTTGCTCTCCCCCCGAAGGGAGCCCGCCGAAGCATGGCCCGAGCCGACCCCCAAAGGGACCCCCGCCGAAGTGCGGCGAGGTGTGGAAATGCGGAGGTCGGCTAAGGGACGAGTGTGAGTGACGGCCGCTGGTCGGGCAGGCCGATCAGTTCGCGTACGCGGGCGATGGGCCAGGCCAGCTCCCGCGCCAGCGTCGCGGCGCTCAGGCCGCTCTCCCGGGTGGCCACCTCGAAGGCGTGGGCGAGCAGGACGGGCTGCTCGCCGGGATAGCCGGAGACGGGCTCGTTGGTGAAGCCGGGCTGTTCGCGCAGGGCGTTGAGGCGTTGGTAGGCGCGTCCGGCGGCGGAGTCGGACAGCAGGCCGGTCTCGCGGCAGCGGTAGAGGAGCGAGTCGACCGACACCCCCCACGTCTGCCGCAACTGCGCCAGCCGCCGGAGGTCGGCGCGGGAGGGGAGGCAGGGCAGGATGCTGTCGCGGGGGGTGAGGAACTCGGCGGCGAAGGCGTCGGCCTCGCGTTCCTGGTGGCTGTCGCCGGCGGCGGTGTCGCCGTGGAGGACGAGGTGGCCCAGCTCGTGGGCGGCGGTGAAGCGGTGGCGGTAGATGTCGTCGAACCTGTTGGGCGTCAGCACCACGATCGGCCGGGGCAGGCTGGAGGTGGAGAAGGCGTCGACGGTCACCGCGTCGGGGTCGTGGCGGGGGAAGGCGACGACGATGCCGTGTGACTCCATGCGGCGTACGAGATGGCTGATCGGGCCGGTGCCGAGCCCCCAGTGGGCGCGCAGGGCGCGGGCCGCGCCCGCGGGGTCGCGTGGCAGGGCGGAGTGCATCTCGCCGCCCGCGAAGCCGGGCAGGTCGACGACCGGGAGCTGCACCCGCTTCTCCAGGGCGTAGGTCAGCTCCCACACCTGCTCGACGAACGCCACCGCCTTGGCCCGCTGGTAGGCGCGGGTGGAGCGCAGGCTGCGGAAATGGGCCATGGAGCCGTCGAGCTTGCCGTGCGGGCGGCCGGGCAGGAAGAACGCCGTCGGCACCGACAGCACCTCGGCCAGCGGCGGGATCAGGTCGGGGCGCGGGCGGGTGACCCCGGACTCGTATTGCCCGACCGCCGCGGGGGAGACGCCGAGGTGCTCGGCGACCTCCTTCTTGGTGAGCGCGGCCAGGTGGCGGGCCTGGGTGAGCCGCGTGGCGTCGAAGGCGTCGGCGACGGCCTGCGGCGTCGGCCCGCTCACCCCGGGCTCACGCACCGTCGGCGGCTTCCGGCCTGGCGCGGCCCCTGATGGGAGTCGCCTCGCTGACGGGTGCCGTGAGCCGGGCCGCGCCCCTGCGCGAATTGAGCTCGGGCGCGGGCAGGACGCCCTGGTCGAAGCCGGCCGCGCTGTCGCCGCGGGCGGGGACGGCGGCCTCCTGCGACACGGGGATCTCCTCGCAGTGGTGCCAGCGCAGGCTGCCGTTGCGGTCGAGCAGCTCGGCCTCGCCCCACCAGGCGTCGAGCAGCCCGGCGTGCGCGTTGCAGGCGTAGGCGATGAGCACGAGCTGGGTGTCCTCGGGCAGGTCGCCGAGCGCCTCAGCGACCGGCACGGCGTGCGGCGGCAGATCGTGCAACGCGAGCTGCCGCATCCGCGGCTCCGGCCCGAACCGGTTGAACAGGGCCTGCACCAGCGCCGAGGCCCGCCCGTCGCCGATGCGGGCGCTCATCACGTTGACCGACCGGTCCTTGGCGTAGCGGAAGGGGAACAGCAGCTTCCCGTCGAGCACCACCAGCTCGTGCGGCGACCCGCCGGGCTTGACGATGCGCACGTCGCCCACGTCTTCGAACGCCTCGGCCAGCGCCTCGAACTTGCGCGACATGAGCGTGAACCCGAACGGATGCAGGTGATCGGTGCCGGCCACCTTCTGGGCGTCGCGGGCATTCTCCAGCGCCACCGACAGCGCCTCGGCGACACCCTGTCTGATCTGGGGCACACGCTGCCCGAACGTGCCGTGAGCCCACTGGGACACCCGCATGCCCGACCTCCCGCTGACTTTATTTTCCAACATCATAGACCCGCCTCCGCTTCACGATGTCACTCCGCCACGCCGACGTCTTGTACGTCTTGCATTCTTGTATGACAATGTTGCGCGTCTGACAACAAGCCTGACGAGAGGTGTGTCACGATGCGAACGCCCGACTGGCCCCGTACGGCGACCCGATGGACGCAACTGACCCTGGCCGAGGACGACCCGGCGCATCTCGACGTGGACTTCTGGACCTCGGTGATGCGGGACAGCAAATCCAACGCGGTCTGCCTCAGCGCCGGCGGCTACATCGCCTACTATCCGACCCGCATCCCCTACCACCACCGCAGCACCCATCTGGGCGGCACCGACCCGTTCGGCGCGCTCGTCGAGGCGGCCAGGGGGCTGGGCATGCACGTCATGGCCAGGGTGGACCCGCACGCCGTGCACGCCGACGCGGCCACGGCGCATCCCGAGTGGCTGGCGTGCGACGCGCAGGGGGCGCCCATCGAGCATTGGTCCCATCCCGGCATCTGGCTGACCTGCGCCTTCACCGGCTACCACCGGGAGTTCATCACGGAGGTGGCGCGGGAGATCGTACGGGAGTACGACGTGGACGCGATCTTCGCCAACCGCTGGGAGGGGTACGGCGGCATCTCCTACAGCGAGGCCGCCCAGCGCTCGTTCCGCGACGACACCGGCTTCGAGCTGCCCAAGCGCGAGCACGACTCCTCCGACCCGGCCTGGCCCGCGTACGTGGCCTGGCGCCGCCGCAAGCTCAGCGAACTCGTCGCCATCTGGGACGCCGCGGTCAAGGACCTGCGGCCGAACGCCCGCTTCATCCCCAACCTGGGCGCGTTCGCCGCCCGAGACCTGGACGCCGAGCTGGTCAGACGCGTCTACCCGATGTTCGTGGTGGACAAGCAGGGCCGTTCCGGCATCGAGGCGCCATGGGTGGCCGGGCGGGTGGCCAAGCGCAGCCGCGGCCTGTTCCCCGACCGGCCTGTGGGGCTGATCACCTCGGTCGGGCCCGAGCACCACCAGCACCGGTGGAAGGACTCGGTGGCCCCGCCGGAGGAGACGCGTACGTGGATCGTGGACGGTTTCGCGCAGGGCGCGTTCCCGTGGTTCACCAAGTTCAACGCCACAGTCTCCGATCCCCGCTGGGTGCCGGCCGTGGTGGAGGCGTTCGGGCTGCACGCGCGGCTTGAGCCGGTGTTGTCGGCGATGCCGGTCACGGCCGAGGTCGCGCTGCTGGACCCGAGCAGGGCCGGGCAGCTCAGGACGGGGGCGGCGCACACCTTCCCCGACGAGGACGGGTTCTACCAGGCGCTGGTGGAGGCGCGGATCCCGTTCGAGTTCGTGGCCGACCAGGCGGTGACGGCCGAGCGGCTGCGGGCGTACAAGGTGCTGGTGCTCGCCAACGCCGAGCAGCTCGGCGACGCTGAGTGCCAGGCGATCCGCGAGTTCGTGGCCGCCGGCGGCGGCCTGGTGGCCGCGCACCAGTCCTCCCTGTACGACGAGCACGGCGACCCGCGCGGCATCTTCGGCCTGGCCGACGTCTTCGGCGTCGACCTGGTGAGCCCGGTCAGGGGCCCGGTGAAGAACAACTACATCGCCCTGACCGGAGGCGGCCACCCGGTCAGCGACGGGTTCGGCGGGGCCGAGCGCATCATCGGCGGCACCAGGCTGCTGGGAATCGAGGCCAGGGAGGGCACCCAGGTGCCGTTCCGCTTCGTGCCGGACTTTCCCGACCTGCCGATGGAGGAGCTGTACGCCCGGGAGGCGCCGGACGCCCCGGCGGTCGTCACCCGCCAGGACGGGGGCCGGGTGGCGTACATCGCGTTCGACGTCGGCGCGGTCTTCTGGGAGGCCCTGCAGGCCGACCACGGGCGGCTGATCGCCAACGCGGTGCGCTGGGCGCTCGGCGGCGAGCCGGAGGCCACCGTCCGCGGCACCGGCCTGGCCGACCTCGCCATCCGCCGCGACGCCGGCGGCGTGGCCGTGACCGTCGTGAACCTCACCAACCCCATGGCCATGCGCGGCGCCATCAGGGAGACCCTCCCGCTGCCCCCGCAGACCGTCTCCGTCGCGCTGCCCCCCGGGAAGAAGGGCGCGACGGCACGACTGCTGGTCGCGGAGACGGACGTCCCCGCCACGGTCCGCGACGGCCGGGTGGAGGTCGATCTCAAGGACGTGGGGCTCATCGAGGTCGTGCACCTGACCTGGGAGGACCGGTGAGCAGGCCGTGGTGGCGCGAGCCGTTCCGGATGTTCCAGACCAACCTCCGCGAAGTGGACGCCGGGCTGGACGTCGAGCGGGTGCTGGACTACCTGGAGGAGTTCGGCGCGAACGCCTGGCTGATCAGCGTCGGCGGCATCCTGTCCAACTACCCGACCGGCCTGGACTTCCAGACCCGCAACCCGCACCTGGCCGAGCGCCACTCGGGCGACCTGATCGGCGACGCGGTGGCGGCGGCCCGCCGCAGGGGCGTGCGGGTGCTGGCCCGCATGGACTTCTCCAAGATCGACCACCGGCGGGCCGAGGAACATCCCGAGTGGTGCTTCGTCTCCCCCGAGGGCGAGCGCCAGGTCTACAACGGGCTGACCAGCGTGTGCCCGAGCGGCGACTACTACCAGGTCAAGCTGTTCGAGGTGATCGGGGAGGTGCTCGACAGGTACGAGATCGACGGGTTCTTCCTCAACTGGATGTCCTTCAACGAGGTGGACTACAGCCGCCGCCATTGGGGCGTCTGCCACTGCCTGGCCTGCGCCCGCCGATACGGAGACGAACTACCCGAGAAGCCGGATCCGGCGTGGCGCCGGTTCGCGCACGACACGCTGGAGGACCTCAACGCCAGGATCAGGGCCGAGATCGCCAGGCTGAGGCCCGAGGCGGCGCTGATCCTGGGCGAGCACGCCGACATCGTCTTCCACGAGGCGAACAACGCCGTCGGCCGGCCCCTGTGGCATCACCGGACGAGCGAGCACGTCAGCGCGGCCAAGTCGTACCGGCCGGAGGTTCCCGTGCTGGTCAACTCGGTGGGGTTCGTGGACATGCCGTACCGGATGGCGGGGGAGGAGCCGTACCACTTCGCCCAGTATCTGCTCCAGGCGATCTCGCGGGGGGCGATCCCGTCCACGTACATCATGGGGACGCCCGACGACAGCCCGTACGAGTGCCTGGGCATCGGCGGTGAGATCACCCGCTTCCACCGCGACCACGCCGACGTCTACCGGGACCTGGTCTCCGAGGCGCGCACGCTGCTGGTCCGTCCCGATGGGGACCTCCGGGAGTTCCAGGGGTTGTACCTGGCGCTGCTGGAGCGGCACGTGCCGTTCGACGTGCTGCCGGAGGGCAAGCTGGCGGTGACCGACCTGTCCCGCTACGAGCTGGTCGTGCTGCCGGACGTCGGGGCGGTGGACTGCCCCGGGGTGCTGGACGCGTACGCGGAGGCGGGCGGAACCGTGCTGGCCACCGGCGAGGCGCACCTGGCCTGCCTGCCCGCCACCCCTCTGGCGAGCTACACCACCGAGGAGTCCGTACGCTCGCTGCACCTGCGCGGCGAGCGCGGCATGGTGCCCGTGATCGGCGCCTTCCACGTGGTCGAGCCGGCGGAGGGGGCGCGGACGGGCCTGCCCGCGATGTCCAGGGCCAGGTACGGCCCCCCGGAGAAGTGCCACGGCCACCTGGACACCGCCCACCCCGGCTGGCTGAGCGCCCCCTACGGCAGCGGCACGGGCATCCTGATGCCCTGGACCGTCGGCCGCGGCTACCGGGAGACCGGCCTGAGCGCGCACCGCGACCTGTTCGCCGACCGCCTGCCGCCCGGCCTGGCCATCGAGACGGGCCTGCCGGAGCAGGTGGAGATCGTCCCCGCCCGTGCGGCGGGGGAGACGCGGGTGATCCACCTGCTCAACCGCTCGGGCGACGCCGACCAGCGCTTCCGCCGCCCCCTGCCGATCGCCGAGTCGTGGCTGAAGCTCCCGTGGCCGGGCGAATGGCGGGCGCGCGCGTTGCGCGCCGACCACGAGTTGGAGGTCGACGGCGGGCGGGTGCGGCTGCCCGAGCTCGGCCTCTTCGAAATCCTGAAATTGTCAAACAAGTATTCATGACCTATTGACGGTCACGTTAGACAAATGAACACTGAGTCATCACCGGGGTAGCCGGTCCCCTGTGAGAGCGACGGGAGAAGACAGTGATGAGCGGACTCCATCGGCGGGGATTCCTGAAGCTGGCAGCGGCCGGAGCGCTGGGGGCCGGCCTCACGGCCTGCGGCGCGGGCGGCGGCTCCGACAGCGGCGGCGGCACCACGCTCAGGTACGCCTGGTGGGGCAACAACATCCGGCAGCAGAACTACTCGAAGGCCCTCAAGGAGTTCACCGCCAAGAACGCGGGCATCCAGGTCGAGCCGGAGTTCGCCGACTACGAGGCCTTCCAGGA
Source organism: Nonomuraea insulae (assembly GCF_042656245.1). Classification (NCBI taxonomy): domain Bacteria; kingdom Bacillati; phylum Actinomycetota; class Actinomycetes; order Streptosporangiales; family Streptosporangiaceae; genus Nonomuraea; species Nonomuraea insulae. Next base: position 278,631 of record NZ_JBHSPA010000052.1, on the reverse strand, counting down.
GCGCATGACCACCCAGATGGCCGCCCGCGACGTGGCCGACATCTTCTGGGTCGCCTCACCGCAGGTGATGACCTACCACAAGAACAAGATCTACCGGCGCCTCGACGACATCCCGAGCCTCAACCTGGCCGACTACTCCAAGGAGGAGCTGGAGTCGTTCAAGCTGGGCGGTGAGCTCAACACGATGCCGTTCGGCATCTTCGTGCCCGTCATCCGCTACAACGAGACCTTCGCCAAGGAAGACGGCGTCGACCTGCCGCCGGACGACGCCGACTGGGAGGCGTGGTCGGCGTTCCTCATCGACTACGTCAAGGACAACCCGAAGCAGCGCAAGGGCATGCCGTACGAGCCCGACGCCGACCTGCCGTTCGAGGCCTGGCTGCGCCAGCACGGCGAGCAGCTCTGGACCCAGGACGGCGGGCCCGGCTTCACCGCCGACACCCTGCGGGCCTGGTTCGACTGGTGGGACAAGCTGCGCAGGGCCGGCGCCGTGATGTCGCTCAGCGAGCAGGAGGGCATGAGCCCCGACTGGGCGCTGGCCGGCAAGAAGGTGCTGGCCAAGGTGGGCAACTCCAACCACATCATCGACGACGCCAAGATGTTCCCCGACTACCGCTTCAAGCTGCGCGCCATGCCGGTGACCAAGGACGCCCAGGCCGGGCATGAGTTCCTCTACTTCCCCCGGATGGCGATCTATCAGGGCATCGACGATGAGAACGTCGAGGCCGCGGGCAAGCTCATCAGCTACAACACCAACGACCCGGCGATGATCAAGACCGTCGGGCTCACCATGGGCGCGCCGGTCAACCCCAAGGTCTTCCAGCAGACCCTCGACGGCGCGAAGGGCGACGAGAAGGAGATGCTCACCGTCGTCCAGGCCGGCCGGAAGGCCCAGCGTCGCCCCCGGTTCGAGGCGCCCCCGGGCAGCAGCACCTGGCGCACGGCCATGGCCAGGGTCGGCGAGGAGATCGCGCTCGGCCGGCTGAGCACCGCCGACGGCGCGAAACGGCTGCTCGACGAGATCCAGGCCGGCATCACCCGCGCCAAATAGGGGCCCCTGATGTCGAAGCTCCATCGCCAGGGCGGCGCCGCGCACGTCTTCCTCATCCCCTGGTGGCTCGGCCTCGTGCTGGTCACGGCCGTGCCCCTGCTCGCCTCCCTCTACCTGGCCTTCACCGACTACAACATCCTCAGCTCGCCGGAGTTCAACGGCCTGGAGAACTTCCGGCGCATGTTCCAGGACGAGTACTTCTGGGCCGCCGTCAAGGTGACGGTGATCTACGTCCTGATCTCCATCCCGCTGCAACTCGGCTTCGCGCTGCTGCTCGCCCTGATCCTCGACCGGGGCCTGCGCGGCCTGGCCTTCTACCGCAGCGCCTTCTACCTGCCCTCGCTGCTGGGCACCAGCGTCGCCGTGGCGATCCTGTGGCGGCAGATCTTCGGCGACGACGGCCTCGTCGACCGGGCGCTGTCGGTGTTCGGCCTGGAGCTGGGGAGCTGGTTGCAGAACCCGAGCCTGTCCCTGTCCACGCTGATCGTCCTCAACGTCTGGACGTTCGGCTCACCGATGGTGATCTTCCTGGCCGGACTCCGTCAGATCCCCGAGGAGTTGTACGAGGCCGCCAAGGTGGACGGCGCCACCGTCGTGCGCCAGTTCACCCGCGTCACGATCCCCCTGCTCACCCCGATCATCTTCTTCAACCTCATCCTGCAGACGATCGGCGCCTTCCAGACCTTCACCCAGGCCCACGTCGTCAGCGGCGGCACCGGAGGCCCCGCCAACTCGACGTTGTTCTACACGCTCTACATCTACCAGCAGGGATTCACGAACTTCGACATGGGCTACGCCTCCGCGCTGGCCTGGGTGCTGATGGCGGCCATCGGCCTGGTGACGGCCGTGCACTTCGTCCTGTCGAAGTACTGGGTCTTCTACGGAGACGACTGATGACGACCGCGACCACCTCGCTCGACTCCACGCGCACCGGCTTCCGCGCGGCCGTGCGGCGGCGCGGCCGCCGTGACCTGCTCAAGCACCTCGTCCTGGGCGTCTTCGTGCTGCTGATGCTCTATCCGCTGATCTGGATGATCGTCAGCTCGCTCAAGCCCGACCATCTGATCCTCACCGAGACCGGCCTCATCCCCAGCGAGGTCACCTTCGACAACTTCGTCAAGGGCTGGAACGCGCTCAACCGCCCCTTCACCGTCTTCATCCTCAACTCGCTGCTCGTCACCGTCGGCTCGATCATCGGGAACCTGTTCTCCTGCGCCCTGACCGCGTTCGCGCTGGCCAGGCTGGAGTTCAGGATGCGCAAGGTCTATCTCGCCATCACGCTGGTGTCGGTCATGCTGCCGCTGCACGTGCTGGTGATCCCGCAGTACATCTTCTTCTCGCAGCTCGACCTGGTGAACACCTACTATCCGCTGCTCATCCCGAAGTTCCTGGCCACCGACGCGTTCTTCATCTATCTGATGGTGCAGTTCATCAGGACCATCCCGCGTGACCTCGACCGCGCGGCCTGGATCGACGGCTCGGGCCCGTTCCGCACCTTCTGGTACGTGATCCTGCCGCTCATGCGGCCCGCCCTCGTCACCACCACGATCTTCACCTTCATCTGGACCTGGAACGACTTCTTCGTCCCGCTGATCTACCTGACCTCGCCGAAGATGTTCACGGTGCCGGTCGCGCTCAACTCCATGGTGTCCTCCGAGTCGCAGACCGGCGTGGGCATGTTGTTCGCGATGTCCCTCGTCTCGCTGCTGCCGGTGCTCATCTTCTTCGCCGTCGCCCAGAAACACCTCATCCGCGGCATCGCCACCACGGGGCTCAAATGAAGATCATCGTCACGGGAAAGCACGACGAGCTCACCCGCGGCCGCATCCGCCGGGCCGCCGGGGACGCGCACGTGGAGTTCACGCCCGATCTGGACGGCGGCATCGAGTCCGCGGACGCCGTCGTCGGCAACGTGCCGGACGCGCTGCTGGCCAGGGCGCCCAGGCTGCGCTGGGTGCACAGCCCCGCCGCCGGAGTGGACGCGGTCCTGTCGGACGGGCTGCTCGCGAGCGAGGTGACGCTCACCTCCTCGACGGGCAACGGCGCGATCCCGCTGGCCGAGCAGGCGATGTTGCTGGTGCTCATGCTCGACAGAGACGCGCCGCGCTGGTCGCGCGCCCAGGCCGAGCGCCGCTGGGACCGCCACGTGCACGGCGAGCTGGCGGGCGCGACCATCGGCCTGTACGGACTGGGCCACTCCGGCCTCGACCTGGCCGCCAAGGCGAAGGCGTTCCACATGAGGGTGCTCGGCATGCGCAGGTCCGCCAGGCCCGCGCCCGGCGTGGACGAACTCCTGGGCCAGGACGAGCTCCCCCGTTTCCTGGCCGAGTCCGACTACGTGGTGGTCACCGCGCCGCTCACACCCGCCACGACAGGACGGTTCGACCGGGCCGCGTTCGCGGCGATGAAGCGTACGGCGTGCTTCGTCTGCGTCTCGCGCGGCGGCATCGCCGACGACGAGGCCCTGATCGACGCCCTGCGACGGGGCGAGATCGCCGGCGCGGGGCTGGACGCGCACGGCGTGGAGCCGCTGCCCGCCGATAGCCCGTTCTGGACCCTGCCGAACGTGATCGTCACCCCGCACAACGGCGCGACCACGGCGGAGACGGCCCGGCGGGGGCTGGACATCATGCTCGACAACCTGGGCCGGTTCGCCCGGGGCGAGGAGCTGCGTAACGTCGTCGACAAGGCCGCCGGATACTGAGAGGACCAGTATACTTGTCTGACGATTTACCGATTTCTGAGAGGGAGTTCCATGGACGGTAAGACCAGCTTTCCTCTCGGACCGTCATCCCTCACGGAAGCGCTCTACGCCTCGGTCCGCAAGCGCATCGTCAACGGCGAGATCGCTCCGGGGGAGAAGCTCACCGAGATCCGCATCGCCAACGAATACAGCGTCGCGCGCCCCACTGCCAAGGCCTGCCTGGAGCGGCTGACCGCGCTGGGGCTGCTGCGCCGCACCACGCACAAGACCGCCATCGTCCCCAAGCTGGACGAGGACGAGATCCGCGACCTGTTCTTCAGCCGCGCGACCGTCGAGCGCGCGGCGGTCGCGGCGCTCGCCGGCACGGCCACGTTGCCCCCCGAGGCCGTGCGCGCGCAGGCGGCGATGAAGGCGGCGGCCGGCGCCCCGGCCATTCACGGGGCCTTCGCCAACCAGGTCGAGGCCGACATCGCCTTCCACTCCGCGCTGGTGGCCGCCGTCGGGAGCCGCCGCCTGTCGCGGATGCACGAGGTCATCCTGGGCGAGGTGCACCTCACCATGGGCCAGTTCCAGGCCCACCGCACCACCCACCCGATGAACGTCTCCAACGAGCACGACGAGATCCTCGAGGCCATCGGCGACGGCGACCCCGAGCGGGCGCAGCAGTGCCTGGCCCACCATCTCGACCAGGCCCAGGGCCGGCTGCTCGGCCAGCTCCGCCGCGAACGATCAGAACCGCAATCGCAATCGGAATCAGAAGAGGCCCGCACATGACCGAGCTTGTCGAGGCCGACGGAGGAGGACTCATGACGAAGTGGACCGTCAACTGCTCCATCCTCTACACCGGCCTGCCGCTCCTGGAACGCCCGGCCGCCGCCGCGGCCGACGGGTTCACGGCGGTCGAGTTCTGGTGGCCGTGGCCGGTCGCGGTGCCCGGTGACCGTGAGGTGGAGGCGTTCGTCCGCGCGGTCGAGGCCGCCGGCGTACGCCTGACCGGGCTCAACTTCTTCGCCGGCGACATGCCGGGCGGTGACCGTGGCCTGGTGTCCTGGCCTGATCGCTCGCGTGAGCTGCTCGACAACATCCCCATGGTGGCGGCCATCGGGGAGCGGCTCGGGTGCCGCGCCTTCAACGCCCTGTACGGCAACCGCGTCGAGGGGACCGACCCCAAGGAGCAGGACGACCTGGCCCTGGAGCTGCTGACCGCCTGCGCGCGGGGAGTGACGGGCACCGTGTTGCTGGAGCCGGTCAGCGGGGCGCCGCGCTATCCGCTGCTGACGGCCGACGACGCCGTGGGCGTGCTCGACCGGCTCGACGCGCCGAACGTGGGCCTGCTGGCCGACTTCTACCACCTGGCCGTCAACGGTGACGACGTGCCGGCCGCCATCGGGCGGCACGCCGCGCGCGTCGCCCACGTGCAGATCGCCGACTCGCCCGGCAGGGGCGCGCCCGGCTCCGGCGCGTTGCCGCTGCGGCAGTGGATCTCCGACGTGCACGGTGCCGGATATGACGGATATATCGGCCTTGAATACCGCTCGGAGGAGCCGGACGCGTTCGCCTGGTTGCCCCGGGACGAGCGGGCCGCAGACACGGAAGGATCATCGACGTGAGCGCCATCGCCTTCATCGGCCTCGGCATCATGGGCGGCCCCATGGCCGTCCACCTGGTCAAGGCCGGGCATGCCGTGACCGGCTACAACCGCACGCCAGAGAAGGCGAAGCCGCTGGCCGCGGCAGGGGGGCGGGCGGCGGAGTCGATCGCCGCCGCCGTGACCGGGGCCGAGGTGGTCGCGCTCATGGTGCCCGACTCGGCCGACGTCCAGGACGTGCTGACCGGCGAGGACGGCGTGTTCGCGCACGCCGCACCCGGCACGCTGATCATCGACTTCTCCTCGATCCGCCCCGACGTCACGCGCGAGCTGGCCGAGGAGGCGGGCCGCCGGGGCCTGCGCTACCTCGACGCCCCCGTCTCGGGCGGCGAGGCGGGCGCCAGGAACGCGGCCCTGTCGATCATGGTGGGCGGGGACGCCGCCGACTTCGAGGCCGCCGGGCCGATCTTCGACGCGGTCGGCAAGACCGTCGTGCACGTCGGGCCGAGCGGCTCCGGGCAGACGGTCAAGGCCGCCAACCAGCTCATCGTGGCGGCCAACATTGAGGCGCTGGCGGAGGCGGTGGTGTTCCTGCGGGCCTACGGGGTGGACCTGGAGGCGGCGCTGGAGGTGCTCGGCGGAGGGCTGGCCGGCTCCGCCGTGCTGACGCAGAAGGGCGCCAACATGGTCGGGCACTCCTTCGAGCCCGGCTTCCGCATCGCCCTGCACCACAAGGACATGGGCATCGTCACCTCGGCCGCCCGCGAGGCCGGCGTGGTGCTGCCGCTCGGGGCGCTGGTGGCCCAGCTCGTGGCCTCGGCGAACGCCACCGGCGACGGCTCGCTCGACCATTCCGCGCTGCTGCGCGGCGTCGAACGTCTCTCGGGCACGCCGTAAAGGGAGTTCCAGATCTGTCACTCTAAGTGACAAGGCGACTAACTCAGCGTAATTGCCGCTGCTTAGTTGTGGGCCATGTTCTCCATCATGTCCCGCCGCTTCGCAGCGGCCGTCGCAACCATGACCGTCCTGGCCCTGGTTCCGGCGACCGGCGCGGGCGCCGCCACTCCCACCGAGCTCCCTCCTCCCTCGTCCGCGGCCGTCGCGTACGCCGAGCTGCAGCAGCTCTCCGTCGCCCAGCCCGGCTCGATGGCCGGCTACAGCCGCGCCCGCTTCCCGCACTGGTCCTATCAGGGCAACGCCTGCGACACCCGCGAGGTCGTGCTCGCCCGCGACGGCGTGGACGTCAAGCAGGACGAGGCCTGCCGCTCCATCGCGGGCATCTGGTACAGCGAGTACGACGGCAGGGAGTTCACCAGCTCCTCCGCCCTCGACATCGACCACATGGTGCCGCTGGCCCAGGCCTGGCGCTCCGGCGCGAACACCTGGAGCGACGCCGAGCGCAGGCGGTTCGCCAACGACCTCGACGGGCCGCAGCTCATCGCCGTCTCGGCCTCCTCGAACCGGTCCAAGGGCGACCAGTCCCCCGACCAGTGGCGGCCCCCGCTGCGCAGCTACTGGTGCACCTACAGCCGGGCCTGGATCGACATCAAGTCCCGCTACAACCTCACCATCACCGCCGCCGAGCAGGACGCGCTCGTGGAGATGGTGGGAACCTGCGGCCCGAACGGAGCGTGAGTGTCCGCGCGGACCTACGAGAGCAGCGTCGTCGCCGGCCCCGGCGGGGTGATGACCGATGAGGTCGGCGTCATCACCGGCGAGGTGACCGTGCGCACGGAGGTGACGGGCGGCCAGGCCACGGTACACATCCAGTACCTGGACGCCGACGAGTGGTACGAGATCGAGGGCAGCCCCCTGGGCCCCGTCGACCCCGGGCCACACCTCCACCAGGAGATCGTCCAGGCGGTACGGCAGGGCATGCCGGACGGCCTGACGGCCTTCCACCCGGCCACCTGACCCACCCGGCCACCTGAGCCTGGCCACCTGAGCCTGGCCACCTGAGCCTGGCCACCTGACCCACCCGGCCCGGCCCCGGCGACACCCGAACGGCGTCGCCGGGGCCTTCACACCTCAGCCGTGGTCGGACGAGCGCCGGATCAGCTCCTCCGCGGTCATCGCCTCGCCGGGCGGGACCGGCGCCGGATGGGCACGCATGCCCGCCAGCACCAGACGTACAGTCCGGCCTCGCAGCTCCTCGCCCAGGTCGGCGGGCAGCGTGGGCAGACCGCGGACGAGCAGCCCGACCACCCCCATGACATCCCCGGCCCCGACGTCGGGGCGCAGCGCCCCCTCGTCGTGGGCGGCGCCGACGATCTGGTCGAGGGCCTTCAGCAGGCGGGCACGGCCCGCCTCGATCTCGGGTGCGGCGGGCACCCCGTGCGCCCGCGACCCCGCGACCGACACGAGCAGGTCCAGCCGCTGCCCCGCGCAGCGGTCCACGAACCTGCTCAAGGAGTCCCAGGCCCAGGTCTCCTCCTCGCGTGCCTCCTCGGCCAGCGCGACCATGCGGTCCAGGCCGTCGGAGAACACGGCGTGGACCAGGCTGTCGCGGTCGGGGAAATGCCGCTGGAGGGCGTCCGATCCGGTCAGCCGCGCCACTTCGTCCAGAGAGGCGCCGGGGCCCTGCTCGGCGAACACCCCCCGGGCCGTGTCGATGATCAGCTTCCGATTCCACTTGGCGTCCGCTTGCAGGTGGCCCGGCGCGCCCATAGGGTCTGCCGCCTCTCGCTCGACTTCACTTCTCCCAGCAGCCTAACGTGAGCCACGGGAGAGGGTTTCCTCAGTTCGGCTCGGCGAACTGCTCGGCCCCGACGGTGAGCCCGTGGCCGTGGCGACTGCGACGGCGCACATCACGGAGATCAGGCGGGAGTGAGAGCCGGGCCTCAACTAGCCGGCCACTCTCGGGGTACGTGCAGGTCATGACGCATATCATCGAGCGCGAAGCCGTCCAGGACCTGCTCGCCACCAAGGAGGCGCAGCTCGTCGAGGTGCTGCCGGAGCGCGAATACTCCTGGGCGCACCTGCCACGGGCCGTCAACGTGCCACTCGGCGCCATCGACCGCGCGTCGGAGCTGGATCCGGGGCGCCCTGTCATCGTCTACTGCCACGACGCGCTGTGCGACCTGAGCCCGCGCGCCGCCCACCGCCTCGACCGGCTGGGCTTCGGCGAGGTCTACGACTACGGGCTGGGCAAGATGGACTGGCTGTCGGCCGACCTGCCCTACGACGGGCACGCCGCCCTGGTCTCCCAGAGCGTGCGCCGCGACCCGGTGACCGCCCTGCTGGACGACCCGCTGGGCGCGCTCACCGAGCGCATCATCGCCGACCCCGCAGGGATCGCCGTCGTCGTGGACGAGGACGACGTCGTCCAGGGCACGATCGGCTCGCGCGAGCTCAGGGGCGCCGACCTCGACGCCACGGCCGAGAGCGCCATGCGGCTCGGCGCCACCACCGTACGCCCGAGTGAGGAGCTCGAACCCCTGATCCAGCGCATGGACCGGGCGAAGGTGGACCACGTGGTGGTCACTCAGGCGGACGGGACGCTGGTGGGCCTGTTCGGCCTCGGCGACGCACGTCCGCCAGAGAGCGACTCCGACCAGGGTTAGGACCTGCGGTCGAGGCGGAACGAGGGCTGCCCGGGGGAGCCCGGCTGGGCGTCCAGCGCCTTGTCATCGAGGATCTGCACCGCGTCCTCGGCGACGAACACGCGTACATCCTCCTTCTCGACCACCTGGTCACCCTGCTGCGGCGTGCTCGCCAGGGAGACCTCCAGAGTCCCGGCCTCGTCGGCCTTCGGGGCGATGCGCAGGCCCGCGTCCTCGGGCACGTCCTCGCCCACCATGAGGTCGCGGATGGCGACGACGGCGTTGTCGGTCAATGTCAGCACGGCTTGCTCCTTTACGTCGTGAGCCCTCCGACTCCCCTCTGACCTGGGAGGCAAACACATGCGCCGACCGGTTGCGGGTAGCGGGGCGGCATGGGTAAGACCGATGGAGCCGTCCTGGACGCGCTGCTCGACCGCTACGGCCGCACATACGCCCGCGAGGCCGGCATCAAGCTTTCCGACCAGCCGAAACCGCTCTACCAACTGCTCGTCCTGGCCACCCTGCTCAGCGCGCGCATCTCGGGGCAGGTCGCGGTCGCGGCCGCCAGGGAGTTGTACGCCGCCGGATACGGCACACCCAAGGCCATGCGGGAGTCGAGCTGGCAGGACCGGGTGGACGCGCTGGGCCGCGGCCACTACCGGCGCTACGACGAGCGCACCGCCACGATGCTCGGCGACGGGGCCGGCCTGATCGTCGAGCGCTGGAAGGGCGACCTGCGCCGCCTGCGCGACGAGGCCGGGGGCGACGACAGGAGGATCGCCTCGCTGCTGATGGAGTTCCCCGGCATCGGGCCGATGGGGGCCGACATCTTCCTGCGCGAGGTCCAGGCCGTCTGGCCGCAGGTCGCGCCGCACCTGGACAAGCAGGTCCTGGACGGCGCGGGCAAGCTCGGGCTGCCCCGCCAGGCCCGCTCGCTGGCGAAGCTGGCCCACGGAGGCGACGAGCTCGCGCGGTTGTCGGCGGCACTCGTACGGGTCTCGCACGACAAGAAGTCCGTGAACGACGTCAAGTCGGCCGCGGCCCGATGACCATGACGGGATAGGTTCGGCACATGGGTGAGTTTGTGAGCGTCGAGGTGGCCGACCAGATCGCCACGATCCGTCTTGACCGTCCGAAGATGAACGCCCTCAACGGCCAGGTCCAACAGGAGATCGCCGAGGCCGCCGGGCTCGTGGACGGAGATCCGCAGGTGCAGGCCGTGATCCTGTACGGCGGGGAACGGGTGTTCGCCGCCGGCGTGGACATCAAGGAAATGGCCGACATGCCGTACGCCGCCATGGCCGCCCACTCCGGCGCGCTCCAAGGCTGCTTCACCGCGGTCGCCAGGATCGGCAAGCCCGTCATCGCCGCCGTCACCGGCTACGCCCTGGGCGGCGGTTGCGAGCTCGCCCTCTGCGCCGACTTCCGGGTCGCGGGGGAGTCGGCCAAGCTGGGGCAGCCGGAGATCCTGCTCGGCCTCATCCCCGGCGCGGGCGGCACCCAGCGCCTGCCCCGCCTGATCGGCCCGGCCCGCGCCAAGGACCTCGTCTTCACCGGCCGCCACGTCGCGGCCGCCGAGGCCCTCGCGATGGGCCTGGTGGACCGGGTGGTGCCCGACGAGCAGGTCTACACCGCCGCACTCGAATGGGCCGCCACCTTCGTGGGCGGGGCGAGCGTCGCCCTGCGCGCCGCCAAGCAGGCGATCGACCAGGGCCTGGAGACCGACCTCGACACCGGCCTGGAGATCGAGCGCCTGCAGTTCTCGGGCATGTTCGCGACAGACGACGCCAGGATCGGCATGCGGGCGTTCACGGAGAAGTCCAAGCCCAAGTTCACGGGTCGGTAGGTCAGGCGAACAGCTCATCGACGGTCAGGGCGGTCGCCGCCCGGTGTGCCCAGTCGTCGAGCTGCTCCTGGTCGGCGCACGAGGTGATGGCCGTGAGCGCGTCGTCCGTGATGCCCACGCCGCGCGCCCGCAACACGGTCAGCACGGCCCGCGCCTTGCCTTCCGACAACCCGGCGGCGCGTCCCCTGCTGAAGTGCTCGCGGGCGAACGGGCTGTGAACCGGCCATGCGGCGGACGACATGATCTCCTCCAGGACGCGCCGGACGTCGGCGGACGCCAGGCGATAGGCGTATTCGTAGTAGCGGGCGCCGTGGCACTCCTCCACCTTCGACAGCGCCCCCAGGAACGTCTCCACGACCTTCTCGTCGCTCCCGTGGGCCAGCACGGACACCACCGACAACTCCAGGCGGTCGGCGGCCTCCGAGACGTCCTCGATGGGCGCGATCTGCTCGGGCCCGACGACGAGCGGGTGCAGCACGTACCCCGGCAGACTTGTGACCACGGGTTGCGAGGCCCAGTCGGAGACCCGCGGGTCGGGCACGAGCACGAGCACCAGCACCGGGCGGTTCAGCCGTAGCCAGAGCGCGGCGCTGCGCCGCGCCCAGCCCTGCCGGTCCTCCTCCGACACGGACCGTTGCAACTCCACGATGACGCCGTGCGCCGGCTCCGCCACGAAGAACGGGTCCTGGCCGGGGAGCGGCACGCCGCCGTCATCGGGGATGACCTCGATCAGGCTGTGCGGCGGCAGATCGATGTCGAAGACCTCGCCCAGCAGCTCGACGGCGAGGGTGGGCCGGTTCCGAAACAGGGCGTTCAACGCATCATGCACGGAGGAGGGCATGTCGCGGAACGTTAGCATCCATGCACTCACTGTGCCCGGCCTTTAACAAGATCCATGCCCGGAGCCGACGGGGTACGACGAGAAGTCAATACATTCGGTCAGGGTCGTCCTTACCGATGTTGGTTTGCCACTATGGTGGCGTTTCATGATGCGCGTCCTGGTCCCCGCCCGGCTCCGCACCGCCGTGCGTACGTGGTTCGACTCCCGCTACATCTCGATCAGCGATCACCGCCAGGACATCAGGGACGCGCTCTGGGAAGTCCAGACCCTCAGGCGCGAGATGGCCACCCTCCAGAGCGAGGTGGAGCGGCTCAGGAACGCCCGTCCGGCCGCCCCGCCGAAGACCGACGACCGGCTCAGGACGAAGGTCGACGACACCCAGCGGCTCGCCCAGGAGACCGCGAAGGCCCTGGACGGCGTGCTGCAGAACGAGATCCTGGTCTGGCAGGCGATCGACGGGCTGCGCGACGCCGGCGACCGGCGCGGGCAGGCGGAGGAACGACCGTGCGCGTGACGTGGAGCGGCGGTGGCAACCTGAGCTTCCGCCTCGATCCGGAAGACGAGATCACCGGCAAGGCCTCCGACGAATACCCGATCAAGCTGGCCATCAACTCCTGCTCCGTCGGCGGGGTCCCCGACGACGCCCACCCCGACCTGTTCGCCGTGGCCGCCTGGACGATCGTGGCCCCGTGGACGCGCAGGCGGATCCTGTTCGACCGCGCCGTCTCGGCGGAGCTGGCCCAGGTGCTGCACGAGGGCTGGGGCGTCGAGGCGGGCCCGGTGGGGGCCGAACCCCGCCGCGCGGGAGCCCGGCTCGCGATCTCGTACAGCGGCGGCGCGGACTCGGTGGCGGCGGCCACGATGTACCCCGACGCCCCGTTCGTGCACTTCCGCCGCGTCGCCCACAGCCGCGTGCCCAACCGCTGGCCCCACTACCGCTCCGACGTGCTCGCCAAGCTGGCCGCCAAGACGGGCCGCGAGCTGAGCACGGTCACCTCGGACCTGGAGTACACCCTCGCCGAGCCCCGCCCCGGCTACCCCGAGCACCACGCGGTGGCCGCCGGCGCCCTGCTCCTCGCCGACCAGCTCGACCTGGGCGGCCTGGGCTTCGGCTACGAGCTCGGCTCGCGCTGGCTGGGCGGCGGCCGCTACCTGTGGCGCTTCACCCCCGACAACCCCATGTGGTCCCCGCACGGCAGGTGGGGCCGCCTGTTCGCCGCCGCCGGCCTGCACATCGTGCTGCCCGTCGGCGGCGTGAGCGAGGCCGTCACCATGCGCCTGGCCCTGAACTCGCCCATGAAGGCCCAGGTCCGCTGGTGCCTGCGCGGCACCGACGGCCCCTGCCGCACCTGCGGCAAGTGCCTGTACAAGGAGCTCATCCAGGCGGCCGTCGAGCGCCGCCCGCTCGACACCCCGATCACCGCCGACCGCCCGCAGGCCCGCAAATACCTCAAGAAGCCGCCGTACGGGGGCCAGGAGATGATCCAGTACGGCCTGGCGCGCGTTCCCGGCATCGAGAACACCCTGTTCGGCCCGGTGCTCGACTACTTCGACGTCAGCGAGGAGTCGACGAACTGGCTGGAGCACTGCTACCCGCCCGCGCTCGACGAGATTCCCCCGGAGTGGCGCGCGGAGGCGGCGGCGTTCGTGGATGCGAACGCGGGGCTGATGAGCGAGGACGAGGTGCGCCGGGTGGAGTCGTGGGGCGACTGACCGGCCGCCTGGCGAGGAATGGAGTGGCGTGGTGAAGGTCTATCTGTCGGTGGATATGGAGGGCGTGACGGGGCTGACGGACCCCGAGGAGATGCACGCCGGCAAGCGCGGGTACGAGCGGGGCTGCGAGCTGATGACCGCCGACGCCAACGCCGCCATCGAGGGCGCGTACGCGGGCGGGGCGAGCGGTGTGCTGGTCAACGACGCGCACGGCTCCACCAAGAACCTCAGGATCGACCTGCTGGACCCCCGGTCGAGCCTGATCAGGGGCCCCGGTAAGGCGCAGCGGATGGCCCAGGGGCTGGACGGGTCGTTCCAGGCGGCCTGCTTCGTGGGCTACCACGCCCGCGCCGGGGTGCCGCACGGCGTGCTCAACCACACGTGGATGGGCAAGGAGATCCAGAACGTCTACCTCAACGGCGAACCGTGCGGCGAGACGCGGCTGGTCGCGGCCTGCGCCGGGTTCCACGGGGTGCCGGTGGTGCTGGTCACCGGGGACGAGGCCGTGGGGGAGGAGGCCCGCGAGTTGCTCGGCGACGTGGAGACCGTGGCGGTCAAGAAGGGCATCGACAAGTTCTCGGCCGAGCTGCTGCCGCCGATCGTCGCCCAGTCCCGGATTCGTGAGGCCACCTCGCGGGCTCTGGGCCGGTTGAGCGACTTCACACCGTACGTGGTGGCGGCGCCGTACACGCTGGGGGTGGAGTGGAACTCCACCGCGATCGCCGCCGCCGTGGCGCTGATCCCCGGCGTGAAGACGGCGGGGACGCGGCACACGGAGTTCACCACCGACGACTTCACCCAGATCATGGCCCTGTTCGGCCTCTTCGCCACCATCGGCGGCCAGGTCGCCTGCGGCAGCGGCCCTTATGGCTGAGGTCATGGCGTCCGGCGGAGTAGGGAGCGGCTGAGGTGGAAGGCGCCAAGCTGACCCGGCGGGGGCTGCTCGTCGGGATCGGGGCGGTCGGCGGGGCCGGGGCCATGTACGCGGCCATGGGCGCGCTCGGCCTGGCCCCCTCCGAGCAGGACAAGGAGTTCGCGGCCCCCCGCCAGGGCGACTTCAGCCTGCGCGGCAAGGGCGCGGCCAAGGTCGTGATCCTGGGCGCGGGCGTGGCCGGGCTGATCGCCGCGTACGAGCTGGGCAAGGCCGGCTACGACTGCACGCTCCTGGAGGCCGGTTCCAGGGCGGGCGGCCGTAACCTCACCCTGCGCGGCGGCGACCGCCTGACCGAGCTGAACGGCCCCGCCCAGGACGTCAAGTTCGGCGAGGGCGTCTACTTCAACGCGGGTCCAGGCCGGATCGCCCCCTGGATGGTCACCCTCGACTACTGCCGCGAACTCGGCATCCCCATCGAGACGTTCATCAACAACAACGCCGCCGCGTACGTCCACACCAACGGCCAGACGGTCAGGGCCCGCACGGCCCGAGCCGACATGTACGGCTATGTCGCCGAGCTCCTGGCCAAAGCCACGAACCTCGGCGCCCTGGACCGGACCATCACCAAGGCCGACCAGGAGACCCTGCTGGACTTCCTCAGAAGGTTCGGCGACCTCGGCCCGAAGCTCGAGTACGAGGGCTCCGACCGCCGCGGTTTCACGAAATTTCCGGCGATCGGCGGCGGCACCCCCGTCGAGGCCCCCGGCACCCTCCACCAGATCCTCGCCGCCGGCACCGGCCGCTCCATCATCGGCGACTTCGGCTACGAGCAGGCCACCCCCATGTTCCAGCCGGTCGGCGGCATGGACGCCATCGTCGTCAAGCTCAAGGAGGCCGTCGGCGAGGACCGCATCAAGACCGGCGCCAAGGTCACCAAGATCACCACCTTGGCCGACGGCGTCGAGATCGCCCACACCGGCGGCGTCGTCAAGGCCGACTACTGCATCGCCGCCCTCCCGCCCCACATCCTCGCCAAGATCCCGCACAACCTCGGCGCCCAGATCACCACCGCCCTCGCCACCCCGGCCCCGGTCGCCGCGGGCAAGATCGGCTTAGAGTACGGCCGCCGCTGGTGGGAGCTCGAAGACCGCGTCTACGGCGGCGTCACCGAGACCGACCTGGACATCACCCACATCTGGTACCCCTCCCACGGCTACCACTCAGAACGCGGCCTCCTCGTCGGCTACTACAACACCGAGCACGAGGCCGAGCTGTACGGCTCCCTCTCCCCGGAGGACAGGCGTAACAGGGCGCTCACCCAGGGCAAGAAGATCCACGGCGAGAAGTACCGCCAGAACGTCCTGGCCAGCGCCTCCATCGCCTGGCACCGCCAGGAGCACATCCAGGGCGGCTGGGTACGCTGGCCATCCTTTGATTCGTCCTTCACTCTTCTGCAACGCCCTGCGGGAAGGGTGTACTTCGCGGGCGACTGGCTCACCCATCTGATCGCCTGGCAGGCGGGGGCCATGGAGTCCGCCCGCGGCGCCGTCACACAGTTGCACCAGCGAGTGTTGCAGTCTCCGTGACGTCGCCCGCTGCTCCCCGAATAGGCTTTTGGGAGAAGCGATCGAGGAGATGGAATGACGTTGCACTGGGTGCCCGCGACCGAACGGATCGACCTCCTGGGTGATCCGGTGGCGCGAGCCGTACCGAATATGGAAGGCGTCGAGGTGGCCGAGATCGACCCGGATCTGGCCGACACGGCGGAGTTCTGTGAGCGGTACGGCGTGACTCTCGACGAGTCCGCCAACTGCGTCGTCGTGGCGGCCAAGCGGGGCGGTGAGACGCGCTACGCGGCGTGCATGGTGCTCGCGACGATGCGAGTGGACGTGAACGGCGTCGTACGCAGGCACCTCGACGCTCGCAAGGCCAGCTTCGCGCCGATGGCCGGCGCGGTTGAGCTGACCGGTATGGAATACGGCGGCATCACGCCCCTCGGGCTTCCCGAGGAGTGGCCGATCCTGGTCGACACGCACGTGGCCGAGCACCAGAGGGTGGTGATCGGAAGCGGTGTGCGCAGGTCGAAGCTCGCCGTGTCCGGCGCCACGCTGGCCGGGCTGAAGAGGGCAGAGGTGCTCTCGCTGGCCGGCTGAGGGAAAACTGAAGCCGATTCGAGACCGTTGGATGGGAAACCGATGAGGCCGTTCTGGACGTTGTACGAGTGGGAATGTGGCCTCATGGTTCATCTCGTGGGCGGGGATTAAGCCGGTATGGTGCTTCATGCCATGAACGATGACCGACTAGGCCCTTACCGGCTGCTCAGGCGGCTCGGTGAAGGCGGGATGGGCGTTGTCCACCTCGCTGTCGACCCTCAGGGGCGACAGGTGGCGGTCAAGGTCCTGCGCGGAGAGGTCGCCGGTGACGAGGTCGCCAGGCGACGGCTTTCGCGCGAGGTCGAGACCATGCGCAGGGTGCGCAGCAAATACATCGCCGAGGTGCTCGACGCCGACGTGACCGGTCATCGTCCTTACATCGTCACCCGTTACGTCGCGGGCCGCCCCCTTGACGAGATCGTCAAGGACGACGGGCCCCTCGACCTGAGCGCTCTGATCAAGGTGGCGCACGGTGTCGCCTCCGCGCTGGCCGTCGTGCACTCGGTGGGCGTGATCCACCGCGACCTCAAGCCCGGCAACGTGCTGATCCTCGACGGCGAGCCGGTGCTGATCGACTTCGGCATCGCGCAGGCGGTCGACGCGACGCGGCTGACGCAGACAGGCATGTTCATCGGCACGCCAGGCTACCTCGCGCCCGAGATCATCGAGGGCCAGGAGGCGGGGCCCGAGGTCGACATCCACGCGTGGGCGGGCACGCTGCTGTTCGCGGGAACGGGCCAGCCGCCCTTCGGCAAGGGCACGCTGGAGATGATCTTCTACAACATCACCGCGGGCAAGGCCGACATCAGCGCCGTCCCCTCCGAGTTGCACCCGCTGCTCAAGGCGGCCTTCCAGCGCAACCCGGCCAAGCGCCCCAAGGCCGCCGACCTGGCCGAGCAGACGGCCAGGATGTTGCCCAAGCAGGCGCCCGCCAGCTCGCCCGACGAGATCTCGACGGCGCCGCGTCCCGACCTGCCGCCGGCTCCGCCGTTCCCGCAGAGGGTGACGGACAAGCCGTCCTATGACGTCTCGACGCCGCCGGTGACGCCCAGGCGGCTGCTCGACGGCCAGGACCAGCAGCCCGCCGCGCCGTCGCAGGACCAGCAGTACGTCTCGCTCCTGCCCAACCAGCCCGACCCCTACCCGACCCGCAGGGTCTCGCCGGAGGAGCTGCGGCAGATCCAGCGCGAGGCGGGCATCTACCCGCCGCAGGGCAACGGCCCCGCGCCGTCGTCACAGTCCCAGTCACAGTCACAGTCCCAGTCACCGGCACAGGCACCGCCGCAGGGCGAGACCGACGTGCCCACGCGACGGGTGCGGCCCGACTCGGCGGAGTTCCGCAGGCTCAACCAGCCGCCGCAGTCCCCGCACGACTACGGGCGCCCCAACCCGATCCCGGTGCAGCCGCCGCCCTACATCCCGGCCCAGCCGCAATATCCGCAGCCGGATCTGTCGACCAAGCGGGATCCCTACAACCCGGGCATGCCGCAGGGCAAGGCACTGCAGCGGTCCAGGTCGTACGGTGTGGCCAGCGCGATGTTGCTGATCCTGATGATCGTGGCGGCCGTGCTGGCGCCGATGGTCGTGTCGATCGTGGCGATCCCCTTCGCGATCCTGCTGCGCGCGGCCGACCTGGCCCAGCCCCAGCTCACGGCCCGCAGGGCGGCCGGGGCGGCGGCGCTCGACGTGTTCAGGGTGCTCGCCTACCCGGCCGAGCTGGCCAAGTCGGCGGGCATCACGCTGGCGCTGGCGCTCTACGCGCTCATCCTCGGGCTGCCGGTCACGTTGTTGCTCACCGTCGTGGCGGGTATGAATGCCTCGAACGCCCTCGCCTGGGGCGCCGCGATAGCTCTGTGGACCGTCTGCGCAGGCCCCGGAGTGGAGGGTCCAGGCAAACAGATGCGCAGAACGCTCTCATCGCTCGTACCCTCGAGAACAGCGGCGATGGTGACGGCGGGAGTTCTGGCGGTGGCAGCCGCGCTCTCGCTGAGCCTCGCTTACGGCACGTTCGGGGAGAGAGAGGCCGTATGGAATCCGCTGAACGTCGACCCAGTGGTCGGACAGCTCGAAAATCTAGGGGGGAATTCCGGGGGATGACGCGGGGAAGGTGGCGATGAGCACCCAAGCACCGGAACGTCTGGGCCCGTACCGCCTGGTCAGGAAGATCGGCGAAGGTGGCATGGGGGTCGTCCACCTCGGTCTCGACGGGGAGGGCCGTGAAGTCGCGATCAAGGTTCTGCACCCGCACGTGGCGGCCGACCTCAAAGCGCGCGACCGGCTCACCCGCGAGGTCGAGACCATGCGCAGGGTGCGCAGCCCGTTCGTCGCCGAGGTGATCGACGCCGAACTCGTGGGCGGGCAGCCCTACGTGGTGACGCGCT
The DNA here is from genome assembly GCF_042656245.1 of Nonomuraea insulae. Lineage (NCBI taxonomy): Bacteria > Bacillati > Actinomycetota > Actinomycetes > Streptosporangiales > Streptosporangiaceae > Nonomuraea > Nonomuraea insulae. The sequence continues at coordinate 259,938 of NZ_JBHSPA010000052.1, read as the reverse complement.
TCGCGCCGGGCCGCACGCTGGAGGACACCGTCCTGACCGAGGGCGCGCTGGAGGCGCGTCAGATCATCAGGCTCACCCAGGGCCTCTGTCAGGCGCTGGTGGCCATCCACGCGGCCGAGGTGATCCACCGCGACTTCAAGCCGTCCAACGTCATGCTGGTCGGCGGCGAGCCGCTGGTCATCGACTTCGGCATCGCCCACCTGGTGAACGCCACCAGGCTGACGCAGACCGGCATGTTCGTCGGCACGCCTGGCTACCTGGCGCCCGAGATCATCCGCGACTCGGAGATCACCCAGGCCGCCGACGTGCACGCGCTGGCCTCGACGGTGTTCTTCGCCGCGACCGGGGCGCCGCCGTTCGGCACGGGGACGTTCGAGGCGGTCTGCTTCAACATCATGGAAGGCCGGGCGCAGATCGACAAGGCGCCCGTGTGGCTGCGCGCCTGGCTCAGCCGGGCGCTGCAGGTCGATCCGGCGGCCCGGCCCGGCGCCCACGAGCTGCTGCGGATGGCCAGGGCACTGGATCCGTCGGTGACGACGTTCAACGAGGCGTCGTTCGAGGGGCCGACGGGGACCAAGCGGCTGGGCAACAGCACGCGGACCATGGACACCTTCTCCGACCTGCTGCCGCCGGTCGACTACCGCAAGCCCGCTCCCGCGCCGTCCCGGCGGGACGCGCCGCCCAGGAGGGAGGAGCGGCCGCCGCCTTACGTGCCCGCGCCGATGACGGCCAGGCCGCCGGTGCCGCATCCCGACCAGCGGGTGGCCGGTTACCCGGCGCCGCCGCAGACCGCGCCGTCGCAGGTGCGGCCCTACGCTCCGCCGCCCCAGTACACGCCGCCGTCCGAGCGCAAGAGATACCTGTTCGGCAGCCAGGTCGTCGGGCTGCTGACGCTCGTCACGCTGGTGGCGCTGACCGTGATGATGCCGGTCATGATGGGCGCGATCGCCGTCGCGCTCGCACTCGTGCTGCGCATCGGCGAATACCTCTTCGGCGACATGGTCAAGCGGCGCCAGGTGCGCGGCAGCAGTGCCGCCGATCCGTTCCTCGTCCTGGTCGGCACGCCGTGGGCGCTGATCAAGTCCGCGCTCGTGACGCTGGTGCACGTGCCGCTGGCGCTGCTGTTCGGCGTGTGCGTCTGGGGAGCCTTCTACTGGGCTCTGAGGGACGTCAACCAGGCGGCCGCCTACGGGGCGGGCGCCTTCGCCGGCGGCCTGTTCGTGCTGCCCGGCGGCGGCGCGCCCCGCAAGGCCGTCACCCGTACGCTCACCGGCGTGCTGCGCAGCCCAGGCGCGGCGCTGGTCGCGGTCGTGCTGATGGGCACCGCGGCCTTGTTCGCGGTGATGTTCGCGCTGGGGCAGGACACGGTGTGGGCGCCGTGGCAGGAGCCGGAGAGGGTGATCGACAGCCTGGCCGGCGATGCCAGGCAGAGCACGATCGGCCTGATCACGGGGCTGGTCGGCAGTCTGCTGGACGGTCTGGGGCTCGGATTCCTGAATCCCTGGTCCTGAATGTTCCCCGCCGTCGCTCGGGGGGAGAGATGAAAGTATGAGCGAGCACCTCGGCCCGTACGAGATTCTCTCCCGTCTCGGGGCCGGCGGATTCGGCGAGGTGCACCTGGCGCTGGACCCCGAGGGGCGCACGGTGGCGGTCAAGGTGCTGCACCCGCACGTCGCGGCCGACGGCGTGGCGCTGGCGCGGCTGGCGCGCGAGGTCGAGACCATGCGCATGGTCGGCGGGGCGCACGTGGCGGAGGTGCTCGACGCCTCGCTGGAGGGCTCCCGGCCCTATCTGGTGACCCGTTACGTCCAGGGGCGTCCCCTCAGCGCCGTCCCCATGCCCGTCACCGACCTGCGGCGGCTCGCTTCCGGCCTGGCCGACGCGCTGCAGGCCATGCACGAGGCCGGGGTGGTGCACCGCGATCTCAAGCCGGCCAACGTGATGATGACCGAGGGCGAGCCGGTCGTCATCGACTTCGGCATCGCCAGCGCGCTCGACTCGTTGTCCGTCACGGCCTCCGGCGCCGTCGTGGGCACGCCCGGCTATCTGGCTCCCGAGGTGCTGGAGGGGCGTTCCGCGGGGGTGGAGGCGGACGTGTTCTCCTTCGGGGCGACGCTGGCGTACGCGGCCACGGGGCGGCAGCCGTACGGGCAGGGGCCCGCCTCGGCGGTCGCCTACCGGGTCGTGCATCATCCGCCGGACCTGGAGGGCGTACCGGAGTGGCTGGAGCCGCTGTTACGTGAGTGCCTGTCCACCGACCCCGCGGCGCGGCCGACGGCCGCGCAGATCAGCGCCCGGCTCGGTGTCGCGCCCGTCTCCCACGTGCCGCGTGTTCCCGCCGCTCCTGTCGTACGGCCGCGTTCCGCCGCCGATGACCTGAGCACCAAGGAGTGGCAGCCAGGCAGGGAGCAACATCGGCGGTCGGTGGAGGAGTCGCGGGCCAGGCATCGGGAGAAGGTGCGGCGGCGGTGGCTGATCGGGTCCGGGCTCTTCGTGGCGTTGCTGGCCGCCGCGGCCAGGGAGCCGTTGACCGAGGTGTCGTTGTTCTTGCTGGCGGCGTACGCGCTGGCCGGGGTGGCCGACGCCGGGGTGGCGTTGTTCTCGCACGGCATCTACCGGCGCAGCCGGATGGTGGTGGACTTCGCCAGCGTGGCGGGGGTGGTGGGGTTGTGCTTCGGGCTGGCGGCGATGTTCAGTACGTTCACGCTGGCGTTGTTCGCGGGCACGGCGCTGGTGGTGGGAGTCGTTTTCCTGCTGTCGGCGTAGGCGTTTCGGATATCTCGCTTACCGAATAAAGTTCGGTATGGTGGTTGGCGTTGGTGGCTTGCGGGTTTGCCTGCAAGCTACTCATGGGTAACATAACGGCTAATACGACGGCACACCCTCTGTCGGGTGCCCGGCGGGCACCTGGCAGTCTGGACAGATGCATTCGGCGCCACCGCAGCGAGGCGGGGGCGCACGCGAACTACGGGAGGTCGGCCACCGGCCATGAACATCGTCGTCTGCGTGAAGCAGGTCCCCGACACGGCGACCGAGCGCAAGCTGCGGTCCGATGACAACACGCTCGACCGCGACGCCGCCGATGGCGTGGTCAACGAGCTTGACGAGTACGCGGTCGAGGAGGCACTGAAGCTCAAAGAGGCCCACGGCGGTGAGGTGACCGTCCTCACCATGGGCCCGGGCAGGGCCACCGAGACCATCCGCAAGGCGCTGGCCATGGGCGCCGACAAGGCCGTCCACCTCAGTGACGACGCGCTGCACGGCTCGGACGCGCTGTCCACCTCCTACGCGATCGCGCAGGTGCTCAAGAAGATCGGGTTCGACCTGGTCATCCTGGGCTCGGAGTCCACCGACGCGCGCACCGGCGTGCTGGCCGCCATGCTCGCCGAACGGCTCGGCACGGCGCAGCTCACGCTGGCCAACAAGGTCGAGGTCGAGGGCACCTCGATCAAGGTGCAGCGCCTGACCGACTACGGCTTCGACCGGGTCGAGGCCACGCTGCCGGCCGTCGTGTCCGTGGTCGAGAAGATCAACGAGCCGCGCTACCCGTCGTTCAAGGGCATCATGGCGGCCAAGAAGAAGCCGGTCGAGACGCTGGCCATCGGCGACGCCTCCATCGACGCCGCCCAGGTCGGCCTGGCCGCCGCCTGGTCCGAGGTCGTGGACTTCGCCTCCGCCCCGCCGCGGGCGGCCGGCACGATCGTCAAGGACGAGGGCGACGGTGGCGCGAACGCCGCCGACTTCCTGGCGTCCAAGAAGTTCATCTGAGAACGGGGGTTTTACAGAAATGTCGGAGATTCTCGTTCTCGTGGAACAGGTCGAAGGCGAGGTCAAGAAGGTCACGCTCGAACTGCTGACCCTTGCCCGCACCCTCGGCACACCCGCCGCCGTCTGGGCCGGCCCCGGCTTCACCCCCGAGGCCAAGGCCCGCCTCGCCGAATACGGCGCCGAGAAGATCTACGTCGCCGCTTCCAGCGACATCGTGGACTACGTGGTGGCTCCCAAGGCCGAGCTGCTCGCCCAGCTCGCGACCTCGGCGGACGCCGTCCTCGTGGCCGCCACGGCGGAGGGCAAGGAGATCGCCGGCCGCCTCGCCATCAAGACCGACTCCGGCGTCATCACCGACGCCGTGGGCCTGAGCGAGGGCTTCGTGGCCGACCAGTCCATCTTCGGCGGCGGCATCAACGTGCACGCGAAGGTCCGCAAGGGCACGCCCGTCATCGCCGTACGCCCCAACTCCACCGCCCCCGTCGCATCCGCGGGCGCCGGTGCCGAGGAGGAGGTTTCGGTCACCCTGTCCGACGCCGCCAAGGCCACCCGGGTCGTGGAGCGGGTCAAGCAGGAGAAGGGCGCCCGCCCTGAGCTGACGGAGGCCGCGATCGTGGTCTCGGGCGGCCGGGGCGTGGGCTCCGCCGAGAACTTCTCGGTCATCGAGGGCCTCGCCGACGCCCTGGGCGCCGCTGTGGGCGCCTCCCGGGCCGCCACGGACGCGGGCTGGTACCCGCACCAGTTCCAGGTGGGCCAGACGGGCAAGACGGTCTCGCCGCAGCTGTACATCGCGGCGGGGATCTCGGGGGCCATTCAGCATCGGGCGGGCATGCAGACGGCGAAGACCATCGTCGCCATCAACAAGGACCCGGAGGCCCCGATCTTCGAACTGGCCGACTACGGCGTGGTCGGCGACCTGCACCAGGTCGTCCCCCAGCTGACGGAGGAAGTCCAGAAGCGCAAGTAGAGGCCCAGGAACCTTCGCAGGCCCTTGGGGGTCCGGGGGGAAACGCATGGTCTTCCCTGATCAGCGCTTCGCGCACAGGGGCTCAGGCTGTGAAATTGGGGGGCGCAGCCCCCCAAACCCCCGCTCAAAGCCGCTCCGCCGATTCGTTGGCCAATTACGTATCCCGCTACGCCTTGGGCGTTGGACAGGAGCGCATAACCCATCACGCCTCCACAGCATCGATGGACCTGGTTGGCTCCGTGGTGGGCGGCGCGGCCTCCTCCGTGAGTACTTCGGCCCACACCGTGGTGCCAGCGGTGCCTGGTCGAACGCCCCACCGGGCAGACATCGCCTCAACCAGGCAGAGGCCACGACCATGATTGGCGTCATCCTCCGCTTGGCGGGGTTGCGGAATGGTCTGTGCGCCGTCGTCGGTTACTTCGACGCGCGCCAGCCTGTCGCTGATCTCGAAGACTTCCACGGTGACCAGGCCGCCTGGACTCCCTGAGCGGGTGTGCACCACGGCGTTGCTCGCCAGCTCGGTAAGGACGAGGCGCATGGTTTCCGGGTCCGGGTGTCCCGCCGCCGTCAGAACCAGCGTGACGTAGTGCCGAAGAAGTGGCACAGAGGATTCGGCCCCCGGAACCACTGCCTCCGCGAGAAACCGCTCGCTCACTGCGTTGCCTCCCAGAGCTGCGGGGACCGGCATCTGTGATGTCCGTCCCGGTGATCAGGCCTAGAGCCTCGCTGTCGATTCAGCCCACCGAGGCCAATCACTCGGCGTAATCGAAGAATGACTCATCGATACCGAGCTATGCAAGCAGATCTGCAAATTTGCTCTAGCATTCTCGATCTGTGGCTCCTGATGCGGGCGTTGAGAAGCTACGGAACACTGGGAGGGTCACGTTACGAGGGGATTGCACTATGGCCGGTGGGCGAGGCCCCACTCTCCGGCGACGCAGGCTCGCCGCAGAACTCCGCATTCTGCGGGAGCGCTCGGGACTCACGGGGGAGCAGGCGGGAGAACGGCTCGGGTGGTCTGTGAGCAAGGTGAGCCGCATCGAGACTGCGCAGGTTGGGGTGCAAACGCGTGATCTCGTGGCGCTTCTTGATCTCTACGGTGTGTCCGAAGCCAAGCGTGACGCTCTCAAGGAGATAGCACGGACCGCTGCCCGGCGTGGTTGGTGGGATACGTACGAGTCGATCTCAACCGACTATGCGAACTACATCAGCTTGGAGTCAGAGGCTACCGCCATCAGGTGCTTCTCCCAGACGCTCATCCACGGCCTTCTCCAAACCGAGGACTACGCGCATGCCGTCATCAGGGCCGCCCTGGTTCCGTTCACCTCCGCCTCGGAGATCGACCGGCGCGTGGAGATCCGCATGACGCGGCAGAAGGTCCTGCGCCGAGACGACCCGCTCAACATCTGGATGGTTCTCGATGAGGCCGCTTTGTACCGGCTGATTGGCGGCGCAGAAGTCATGAAGGCTCAGTGCGCGTCGTTGATCCGGCTGTCCGAGCTTCCCAACGTCACGATCCAGGTCCTCACCAGCGCGGTCGGTGCTCACCCTGGAGGCAACACGCCGTTCTCGGTCCTGTCGTTCCCCGAGGTGTACGACCCTGACGTGGTCTACATCGAGACCATGACGAGTAGTCTGTGGATTGAGGACGACAGCGAGGTTCACCGCTATAGCCTCGCCTTCGATCAAGTGCGTGCAATGGCGCTCAGCCCGGACGACTCCGCGGAGTTGATCTCAGAGGTGGTTGGACGCTTGTAGATGGAAGAGGACCCCGAGACATGCACACACTCCCCAACGACCCTACGGCTCTGACTTGGCGGAAGAGCCAGCGAAGCGACGGGGGCAATGGCTGCGTAGAGGTTGCACTTGCCGGCAACGCACCAGTCGATGCTCCCCACAAGGCCGACCGGGGGCCCCTGGTGCTCATTCGCGACAGCGAGAACCCAGCAGGTCCCGTCCTGGCCTTCACCGGCCCCGAAGCCCGGGCGTTCTTCGCAGGTATCAAAGACGGAGAGTTCGACGACCTGATCTGACCACGGGTCTGTGTCCGCTGCGATCGATAGTGTGAGCTGCCATCTCGCGTACCGGTCGAGGACCAGCCGCCTGGCAGATGCGGTGCTTCAGACTCGATTAACACCCATCTATGGCCTTTCCACTGCGTCAAGAAGCCGATGAGTGTGTCTGCGTACCGGATGTTGCAGCTCGGCGTAGTCATCCACGCGATGCGCACGCCCGAGAATGTGGGCCGCCGCACTGAGCTGGGCAACCTGGCCGCTGGGCGTGTCGAGCAGGTCGGCGAACACCTGGTGAACCTTCTCCGCCGTTTCAGGCACGAGGAGACTGTGAAAATAGAGCAGAGCCGCTCCGTATCCGGCTGGAGCGGATCCCCAGTACTCCCAATCCAAGATGCACAGGCGCGGACTCGTCAGATTGGCCCAATGGAGATCTGTGTGTTCAGTCCTCAAGGGCGGACGCGGGAGGTCTAGTCGCCGCGCATACAGGTCTTCGAGTTCCCGCACCACGGCTTCCGGGGAGTGTTCTCCCCGGTCCGTAGGGTGCAAAGCGAGCTTGTCGAGCGCCGAGCGTAGATCCCGCCACCACGTATCGGGAGCGTCGAGGGGCCGCATCAGCTCAGGAGTCGAAGAACAGACCTGGTCCGGAACGTAGGTCATCAGCTCGACATACATGGCGACCGGCGGCTCTTCCCACTCCACCCGCGCGACAAGGTGCGGCTTCGGCACATCCGAGATCCCTGCCGCATCGCGGTTACCGGTCCAGGGGTCGCCTTGGGCCCAGTCCTGGGTTTCCGCGGTCGCACGAAGCCAGAATCGCTCGCCATTCCTGATGACGGGCGATCCGATGGTCCGGTCCCGCCAGCCGAACGCCCCATCGCCAATGAGAGAGACACCAAGTCGGTCCGCGCCCTCGCGGAGAAGCCGATGCAGGAACGCGCGTTGCCCGTTCGGCTCGTGATGTTCACCGGTCACAGCAGAGGCTTCCTACTTCGTGGGACGGCTCCGGCCATGCAACTTCTATCAACACTGTCTGCGCTCTGGAGCACGAAGCACGCCCGCGCGAGACGACCGCGCTGCGGCTCCCTGCTGGTTGCTCTACGAACGGGACGGGATCTGCGCCGGTTGGTGGGGCAAGGCATCCAAAGCGCTGGCGAATCGCTGCATCGTAAGCGGCCTACCCGCTGCCTGCGGGGAGGTTCACCGAGGAGTTGGTTGTTTGCGGTACCGCCAACGTACACTCGCAGATATGAGCGCCGGACATGCGTATGAGGAGCTTCACCACCTGGTGGACCAGCTGTCGCCCGATCAGGCGCGCCGCCTCCTGCGATTGGTGAAGACCGATCCGGAACTCGCTGACGTCTCCGACGAACACGACGAACCGGTACGTCGTCGTCTCTCGATCGCTGGCATCGGCGCGTCCGGTGAGGGCGATCTCTCGGAACGGGTCGAAGATCTGCTGGCGGAACGGTTCAATCGGTCAGTGTGACCGCTGTTCTTCTGGATACAGGCCCCTTGATCGCGGTAGTCGATCGAGATGACAAGCACCACGCTTCCTGCGTCCGACTGCTGGAGAGCCTGAACGGCCCGCTGCTCCTGCCATCAACGATCTTGATCGAGGCTGGCTGGACGATCAATCGACACATGGGTTCGTTCGTGCATGCCCAGTTTCTGGATCTCGTGACCGACGAGTTCGAGCTGGTCAACCTCATTCCACCGGACGTTCGGCGCATGGCGGAACTTGTCCGCACCTACAAGGATGCGCGTCTTGACCCTGCCGACGTGTCCGTTGTCGCGATCGCCGAGCGGCTAGCAGTTACGCACATCGCAACCCTTGATCGTCGAGATTTCTCACTAATACGCCCTCGCCATGTGCCAGCGTTCACTCTGCTGCCTGAGAAGCTGGTGTGATCTCAGCGCGTTGCCCGAGACGGAAGATCTGGCCAGCGCGGTTCTCAGGGTTCACGCCGGTTCTGCCGGGCTGAACGAATCATGGGAGGGGCTGTGCTCCTTGCGCGGGGTCCGGCTGAGCTGGAGGAGGCTCATACCGAACATCAGCACGCCCAGCGGAACGTGCACGGTCTTCACCCCGGCGATGCCCAGCGCTATCTGCGCCAGCGTGAGCCCCAGGAAGACGACCGCGTACAGGATCGGCCTGGGAGAGCCGCCGCCCGGACGCCACACCAGGATCGCGGCGATCACGTGCACTATCGCCACGGTGAACACGGTGTAGGCCGAGACGCTGTGCAAGGTCCGGCCGTTGGGGACGGACAAGAGCAGGCCGGCGGTGATGGGCGCGGCGAAGAGCGCCAGGGTTTGCAGGATGAGCGTGACACGCAAGAACATGGGTGACTCCTTGACAACAGGGGAAGAGGGCGACGAGCTGCCGGCCGCGCGTCTGGGGTGGTCCGGCTGGGTGGCCGTCCGTCTGGGAGGCTCTAGTCCTGGGGCTCGCCCGTCCACGGCCGGAGCTTTTCGGGGTTGCGTACTGCCCAGATGTGCTTGATCCGGTCGTCCACGACGTCGAATGCGATCACCACCACGGTGACGCCGTCGTGCTGGGCCACCAGGCCGGGCTGGCCGTTGACCGTGCGCTCCAGGACCGTCAGTTCGGGCACCTTGCCGGTGATCTCGACGGTGTAGCGTGCGACCTGCTCGCTGCCGTGGACCGGGTGGAGCACGGCGCTGACGAGGCCGCCGCCGTCGGCGATCGCCGTGACGTCCGGGTCGAGGAGGCTGACGAGGGCGTCGATGTCCTTGGCCTCCCAGGCCAGCCTGAACTCCCTGATGATGTCGGCATGCTTCGTCGCCATGGAGACGGGGGCCTGTGACGCCTGGATGCGGCGGCGGGCCGAGGTGGCCAGTTGGCGGCAGGCCGCCGGGGTGCGGCCGACGATGTCGGCCACCTCGGGGAAGGAGTAGCGGAAGACGTCGTGCAGGATGAGGGCGACGCGCTCTGCCGGGGTCATGGATTCGAGGACGACGAGGAAGGCCATGCTGACCGACTCGTCGAGGGTGACGCGGTCGGCGGGGTCGGCGCTGGTCCACTCCGTGTGGTCGGGCAGTGGTTCGGGGATCCATTCGCCCACGTAGCGTTCGCGGCGGGCCCTGGCCGAGCCGAGCAGGTCGAGGCAGATGCGGCTGGCGACCTTGGTCAGCCAGGCGCCCGGTGAGTCGATGGCGTCCTGTTGCGGCCGGGACATGGCGTACCAGCGGGCGTAGGTCTCCTGGACGACGTCCTCGGCGTCGGCCAGCGAGCCGAGCAGCCGGTAGGCGAGGTTGGTGAGGTGACGCCGCTCGCTCATGATCGCGCTCAGGCTTGGATCGAGCGGGCCTTGTCCGGTGGTCATGGTGTCGTCGGCCTTCCTTCGTCGCGGCTGCCCTCACTCGTTCGACGAGACAGCGCGACGAAGTGTGAGGTCGGCGCACCTCCTCACATTCCCGGCGGTTGTGTCGTCGGACTAATGAGACACCATCCAGTACTCAGCCAGCTCAGCGACCCCGGCCGGCCGGTTGCTCAAGGACTGCGCTGAGACCACGAAGGGAACACCTCGCCATGTCCACACCCACGACCGAGCAGGACGAAATCAAGTCGCGTCTGCCCGATCCCGTCGAGCTCTTCCCCGAGATGGCGACGATCGCCGGAGGCATGACCAAGGCCATCCACAACGGCTTGATCCCGCAGAGCACCATCGGCCTGGTGCAGCTCCGTGCCGGGCAGATCGTCGGCAGCACGTACCACACCGTCCGGCAGGCCGGCGGCCTCCGCAAGGCCGGGGAGACGGAGGAGCGCATCACCGCCGTGGCGTCCTGGCAGGACGCCCCCTACTTCACCGACGCCGAACGGATCGCGTTGGAGCTCACGGAGGCCGTTCTCACGCCGAACCCGTTCGGGGAGCGCGTCCCCGACGAGTTGTATGTCAGGGCGTCCGCGCACTACGACGACAAGGCGCTCTGGACGCTCACCCTGGTGATCGCCCAGATCTGCTTCTTCATCCCCGTCGCTCTCATCGCCAAGCCGATCCCCGGTAGGCCGCTGGGCAAGAATTACAGCAAGTAACGCCGTAGAGGGCATCAGGGGTGACCCCTGATGCCCTGAGCGACTATGTGAACCGGATCGGCTTCTCGCCCGACTGTGCAGGGTGACGGGAGGAAGGGATGACCGATGAACTGCTGGTGGTACGCGCCCAACTGGGCGAGCGGGCCGCGCTGGCCGAGCTGGTGGCTCGCTGGCGGATGCCCGTGTGGACGTACGTCCGGCGCATGCTGGACGCCGAGCGGGCCGACGACGTGAGCCAGGAGGTCTGGCTGGCCGTGGTACGCGGCCTGCCCCGGCTGCGGGAGCCCGCCCGGTTCGCGCCCTGGTTGTTCACCATCGCCCGCCGGTCGGTGACCGATCGGCTGCGGAGCCAGTACTCCCAGAGCGAGGAAGGCGTGAATCCGGGCGATCTGGTCGTCGAAGACCCGGTCGAGGCCGCGATGGAGCGGGCCGAGCTGGTCGGCGTTCTGTCGGGGCTGCCGGTCCTGGAGCGGGAGATCCTCGTCCTGTACTACCTGGAAGACCTCTCGGTGGAGGACTGCGCGCAGATCTGCCGCGTTCCCGCCGGAACTGTCAAGTCCCGGCTCAGCCGCGCCCGTCGCCTGTTGCGTGAACACCTGGAGGAGAAGGGGTACCGGCCATGACCGAGGAGGAACCGCGCCTGTCGGCGCAGGAGATGATCGAACGGCTGGAGCCGGCGATGTCACCATGGAAGCGCGTTCGCGCGGTGGTGGCGTTGCTGGCCGGGGCTGCCGGGGCGGTGTTCGTGGCCGCGTTGTGGGGGAGCGAGCCGGGGCCGCTGCCGGGTCGTACGCAGGTGGCGTTCGCGGTGTTCGTGGTGTTCTGCCTGGCCTGGATGGGTTATGGCGGGTGGTTGCTGACGCGCCGCGTGCCGCTGTTCGCCACCGATCGGGTGATCGCCGCCTGGATCGCCCTGGCGGCCTCTGCCGTCACCACGGTGATGGTGGTCGTCGTGGCCGTCCAGCGGGGGACAGGTCTGGGACTCGCGCTCCTGGTCGGAGGGGTGTTCGTCGCGGCGTCGGCGGCGCTGGTCGTACGCGCCCGTGCTCGCAGGGCTATGCTGCTGCGCCGCAAGGATGAGCTGACCGAGGAGGGTGGCGCATGAGCGAGCTCGGCGATCGCCGGTGGGTTCCCGTAGTCGAAGTAGTCGGCGAGCTGAGGGAGGATGACACCGGCCTCGCGGACGAGCTGCGGGAGGCGCTCACCGAGACTACGGACGATCTGCGCTGGTAGACCTGTGCTTCTCGGTCGGCAGTCTGACGTGGAAGGAGGCGCCCTTCCCCGGGGACGTGCGCAGTTCCACGCGCCCCCCGTGCGCAGCCACGATCGACCGTACGATGGCCAGCCCCAACCCGGCCCCTCCCGTGGCGCGGGCGCGGGAGCCGTCCGTGCGGTAGAAGCGGTCGAACACCCGCGACGCCTCCTCAACCTCCATCCCGGGCCCGTCGTCGGCGATGACCAGCACCGCCTCCCCAACCTCCGTCCCGACGCCGATCCTGACGGAGGTGCCGGCGGGGGTGTGGGTGATGGCGTTGCCGACGAGGTTGCTGACCACCTGGCGGAGGCGGGCCTCGTCGCCGAGGACCGGGGCGGTGGCGGCGGGGCCGCCGGAAGGGCCGGTGAAGGTGATGGGGCGGCTGGGGTCGAGGGCGGTGAAGTCGTGGCGGGCGTCGGCGGCGAGGGTACGCAGGTCCATCGGGGTCAGGTCGAGCCCGGGACTGTCGGATTCGTCGAGGCCGGCCAGGAGGAGCAGGTCGTCCACCAGTTTGGCCAGGCGGCCCGACTCGCTCTCGATGCGGGCCAGGGCGGGGCCGGCCTCGGTGCCGCCCATGCGGTACAGCTCGGAGAAGCCCTTGATGCCGAACAGGGGTGTGCGGAGTTCGTGGCTGACGTCGGCGACGAATCCGCGCATGCGGGCCTCCGACTCGACCTTGACCGCGACCCCCTGCTCGATCTGGGTGAGCATCGTGTTGAGTGAGCGGGCCAGGCGGCCGATCTCGGTGTTCGGCGGGGCGGGCTCGGGTACGCGCCGGGTGAGGTCGCCGTTCGCGATGGCGGCCGCCGTCTCCTCGACGCGGCGCAGCGGGGCGAGGCCGGCTCTGATCGCGATCCCGCCCGCGACGGCGAGCAGGGCCAGCAGCACCGAACCGGCCACCAGGCAGGCCGCGCGCAGCCGGTTGATCGTGGACCGCATGCCCTCCAGCGACACCGCCGCCACCACACCTGCCGTGCTCGTGCGCTTCGAGGGCAGCGCCACCACCCGCCACTCCACGTCGTCCGCCGCCTCCACGGTGAACGGCTCCTCGGCGCGGGCGGCGATGGCGGCCGTGTCGAGACGGGGCAGGTCGAGGCTCACCGGGTCGCCGTACTCGCGCAACACCGTCCCATCCGCCGACAGGTAGGCCGCGTATCCCTTGGAGACCAGGTCGAGCTCGCCCCTGACGAGCGGGCCCTGGCCCATCTGACTCCTGAGGCGGCTCGCCAGCTCGGGCGGCAGCGCCGACAGCGCCGAGCCCATCGGGGCGAGCTGGGCGTCCACGCGGGTCATGAGCTGGCTCTCCAGCTCCCGGACCACGACCGAGCTGATCAGCGCCAGGCCGACGATCAGCAACCCGACCGTGATGGCCAGCAACCGGGCGCGCAACCCCCATCGCCTGATCATGCTTTGGGCTTGCGCAGGAGGTAGCCGACGCCGTGCACGGTGTGGATGAGTTTGGGGGACTCGCCGGTGTCCAGCTTGCGGCGCAGATAGCTCACGTACGTGTCCACGATGCTCGTGTCCCCGGCGAAGTCGTACCGCCAGACCTGTTCCAGGATCTGCGCCTTCGGCAGGACACGACCGGCATTGAGGACGAGGTAGTGGAGGAGACGGAACTCGGTGGGCGACAGGCGTACCGGATGGCTGGCCCTGGTGACCTGGTGGCCGTCGGGGTCGAGTTCGAGGTCCCCGACGACCAGCGTCTGGTCGTCGGGGAGCACGCCCGTGCGGCGCAGGATGGCCCTGATGCGGGCCAGCAACTCCTCCAGGTCGAACGGTTTGGTCACGTAGTCGTCGCCGCCCAGCCGGAGGCCGTTGACCTTGTCGGCCTTGGCGTCGCGGGCGGTCAGGAACAGTACGGGGACGGGGCCGGGGCGTCCGTCCGCCCTGGGCAGGCCGCGCAGGCGGCGCAGGACCTCGAAGCCGTCCAGGTCGGGCAGCATGACGTCGAGCAGCACCAGGTCGGGCGGGTCGCGCCGGGCCTGCTCAAGAGCCTGCGCGCCGTTGTCCGCCGAGCTCACGGTGAAGCCCGCGAACCGCAGCGTCGCGGACAACAGCTCCTTGACGGTGGGCTCGTCGTCGACCACCAGCAACCGTTCCCCCAAGTGGGACACCTCCCCGGCGTCAAGCGTATTCAGGCGTCCCGGTTCTTGAACTGGACGAACGCCGCGACCAGCATGACAGCGACAAATCCCACAAGGACCCCGTACGACACCACCGGCGACAGCTCGGACGTGCCGGTGACGGCCTGGAAGGCGGCCCCGGTCGGCCAGTAGGTGCTGAGGAGGTCGCGCAGGAAACCCGGCGCGGAACCGGCCAGAACGGGCACCAGGAGGAAGGCGGTGCTGACGTTCGCGGCGGCGGCCGTACCGCGCAGCAGGAAGCCCAGGGCCAGGCCGAACAGTGAGATCAGCGTCAGCACGACCGGCCCCAGCAGCAGCATCTGGAGCGCGGCCGGATCCCCGGGCATCGCGTACGGGGCCCCGCTCACGGCCAGCGTGCTCTGCCCGGTCGTGAACATCAGCCACACCGAGGCCACGCTCACCGGCAGGGCGGTCAGCGCCGTCAGCCCCGCCTTGGCGGCCAGCAGACTGCCACGCCTGCCCACGGCGGCCAGGCTGGCCCGCATCGTGCCGGAACCGTACTCGGAGGAGGCCACCAGCACCCCCAGCGCCGAGATCAGGAGTTGCACGATGAACATCCCGCGGCCGGCCATCAGCAGCGGCTGGAAGTCCAGCCGCTCCTGCGTCGTGGCGGTGGCGTAGCCCGTGGCCGCGGCGTTGGCGAACAACCATCCGAACAGTCCCGACACGGTGACGGTCGCCAGCGACAACACCATCGTGGCCCTGACGCTGCTGAACTTCGTCCACTCCGCCCTGAGCGCGCCCGTCTCGATCATCGGGCCGCTCCGTACTCGACGGCGTCGCGGGTCAGCTCCATGAACGCCTCCTCCAGCGACGCGTGCCGCGTGGTCAGCTCGAACAACGTCACGCTCTCGGCCGCGGCCAGCCGCCCTACGTCGGGCGCTCCCATACCGGTGACCAGCAGTTCGTCACCGTGTACCTGGACGCAGGCGCCCGACAGCTCCAGCCGCCCGGCGAAGGAGGCGGCCTCCGGCGTGCGGACGACCACCGACGCCCCCGCCCCGGTGAAGTCGCCGATCTCCCCTTCGGCGATGAGCCGCCCCTTGCCGACGACCACCAGCCGGTCCGCGGTCAGCGCCATCTCGCTCATCAGGTGGCTGGACAGCAGCACCGTGCGCCCCTCGGCGGCCAGGCCCCGCATCAGCGTACGGATCCACAACACGCCCTCCGGGTCCAGCCCGTTGACCGGCTCGTCCAGCAGCAGCACCGGCGGATCCCCCAGCAGGGCGGCCGCGAGGCCCAGCCGCTGGCCCATCCCCAGCGAGAACCCGCCCGCCTGCTCGCCCGCCGCCTCCGCCAGCCCGACCAGGCCGAGCACCTCATCGACGCGGGCGGCCGGGATGCCGTTCGTCTGTGCCAGGTAGAGCAGATGTTTGTACGCCGTGCGCCCCGGATGCACGGCCTGCGCGTCCAGCAGCGAGCCGATCGTGCGCAGCGGATGCGGCAGCTCGCGGTGCGGGCGGCCGAGGATCGTGGCCGTGCCGGACGTGGGCAGGTCGAGGCCGAGGATCATGCGCAGGGTCGTGCTCTTGCCCGCGCCGTTCGGGCCCAGGAAGCCGGTGACGAGCCCCGGTCGTACCGTGAAGGAGAGATCGTCCACGGCGACTTTCTCGCCGTAGCGTTTGGTCAGTCCGCTGAGCTGAATCATGAGATCCAGAGTGGGGCGGCTGGTTGCGGGTGTTCTGAGTGGTTCTGTGAGTTCTCTGTGAGCGGGGGCGCCGTCACATGGGGGTGTGCGGCGCCGCCCGCCCCGATCCATAGGGAACTCTCAGGCCAGCACCGCCCTCAGCCGGGCGGCGCACGCCTCCGATGATCTCAAGCGGTGGCCTCGGCGGGTTCTCTGGCGGGGAGCGGGCTCACCTCGGTCGCCGCCTCCCTGCGTGGGAGCAGGCGGGCGGAGAGAGCGATCAGCACGCCCAGGACGACGCCGATGCTCAGTGCCGTACGCAGTGAGGTGCTGTCCGACAGGAACCCGATCACCACGGGGCCGAGCAGCAGGCCCGCGTACCCCATGGCGCCCGCCTGCGCGATCGCCGGTCCCGGCGTGTCGGTCGCGGTCCCCGCCAGCGACAGCGTCAGCGGCGAGATCGTCGCCACGCCGAGCCCGACGAAGAACATCGCGAACACCGCCACCGTCGCCGCCGGCGCCAGCAGCACCGCAGCGAAGAACCCGCCCGTGGCCACGCCGGACACGGTCAGCATCCCGCGCACCCCGAACCTGACCCGCAGGCGGTCGCCCCCCAGCCGGGCGATGAGCATCCCCGCCTCGAACACCGGGTACCCGAGCGCCGCCAGGGCCTCGGGCGCGCCGAGTTCGTCGCGCATGTACAGGCCGTTCCAGTCGGCGACCGTGCCCTCGACCATGAAGGCGAAGAACATGATCGCGCCGAGCAGGTAGACGATCGGCGGCAGGCGGCGCCGCCCCGTCGCGGAGGTCTCCACCGCCGGGGGCTCCGGCAGGTACGTACGGCCGAGCAGCACCATGACCGGCAGCGACACCAGCGCGATCGCCACCACGTGAACGGTGAACGGCAGGCCCGCCGCGATCGCCAGGCTGCCCAGACCGCCCGCCGAGATGGCGCCCACGCACCAGCCGGCGTGCATGCCGTTCATCAGCGGGCGTCCGTACGCCTGCTCGACCGCCGAGCCCTGGGCGTTCATGGCGACGTCCACGGTGCCGAAGGCCATGCCGAACACCGCCACGGCCACCAGGAGCAGGGGGAGGTCGGGGGCGACGGCCACGCCGAGGAGGCCGAGCGCCGTCAGAGGGCCGCCTGCCCGCAACACCGCCCGGCTGCCCATACGCGCCATGACGCGTCGCATGGACTGCATCGTCACCAGAGCGCCCAGGCCCCACACCAGCAGGATCGTCCCGACCGTGGCCTCGGACAGGCCCAGTTTGTCGGTCAGGGCGGGGATGCGCACGGTCATCGTGCCCACCATCAGGCCGGCAAGGACAAAGGTGAGGACCGCCCCGTAACGGGCACTCCTCAGCTCGCGGGTCATAAGGCCACACCTCACACAAGTTCGTAGTAATTAGGGATGAAGGCAGGGGCGCGCGGTGGCGCGCCCCTGAGGGCTTTCGTGGGTCTTCCGGCGGCCCCAGCCGCCCGTGATCGGGCGGCCCTCGCCGTCGGCTGATGTCCGTGTCTGGTCAGGTGGCTCGGGCGTCCAGGGCCCAGGCGTCTCTCGGCGGTTCTGACGTCGGACGCCTCTTATGAGCCTCGATCAGCTATGGGCCTTGATCGGCGCGAGCAGCCAGTCGTCCCGAATCCGGCGAGCGACACCACCGGCCGTCATCCGGGCGAACGACACCACCGGCCGCCATCCGGCGAGCGGCACGACCGGCCGCCGTCTCCTTGCGCGAACGGGTCGCGGAGAGGCGGCCGGCCCGTGGGGGACCGGCCGGAGGTTGGCGCCGATGGCGCGGGGGATCAGCTGGGAGCGGGGACGATGAGCGTTTTGAGGCGGCGTTCCAGAGCCTGGAGATCGTCCTCGGAGTTGAGCTCCGGGTCGTGGCTGGCCACGTCCCAGAGCCCCTCACACGCCAGTCGCACGATCTGCGACCCCAGCGGATCGGGCTCCTCGCTCAGCCCCTCGCGATGCCAGCGGGCCATCGCCTCACGTAGCGGTGCGAGCAGGAAGAGATTGCCCGACGCCCCGGTGACGACGGCCCATCGTCGCAGGCGGCCGGATCTGACGGCGGCCAGCGTCGCTCCCAGGTAGCGCTCGGTGTAGGTCTCGCCCGGCTGAGTGGTCGTCAGCTCGTCGAACTCCTCGATCAACCGTTCCACCATGGCCTTGATCAAGGCTTCTTTGGTGCCGTAGTGATAGAGGAGGCCACCTTTGCTCACACCCGCCCGATCTGCCACCGCGGCCAGGGTGAGCGCGGTCGAGCCCTGGTCGCAGAGAAGATCCTCCGCAGCATCCAAAAGCTCGTCCCTTCGCATGCCTCAACTGTACCGTCCGGACGGTACAGTCGCAAACGAGATACCCTGAGCACGTGACGAGACCGTCGGCCTACCTTGATCATGCGGCGACCACCCCGATGCTGCCCGAAGCGATCGAGGCCATGACGGATCAACTCAAACGCGTCGGCAATGCTTCCTCGCTGCACGCGGCCGGCCGTCAGGTGCGCAGGGTGGTCGAGGAGTCACGCGAGACGATAGCCGACGCGCTGGGCGCCAGACCCAGCGAGGTCGTGTTCACCTCGGGCGGCACCGAGGCCGACAACCTGGCGATCAAGGGCCTCTACTGGGCGGGCCGGCCGCGCAGGCGGGTGCTGATCAGCTCGGTCGAGCACCACGCCGCCCTCGACCCGGCCCACTGGCTGGCCGACAGCCAGGGCGCCGAGGTCGAGCTGCTGGAAGTCGACGAGCTCGGCCGCGTCCACCCCGACACGCTGCGCGCCGCCATCGAGCGCGACCCCGGTGACGTGGCCATGATCAGCATCATGTGGGCCAACAACGAGGTCGGCACCGTCCAGCCCATCCACGTGCTGGCCGCCATCGCGCACGACCACGGCATCCCGTTCCACACCGACGCGGTCCAGGCGGTCGGGCAGTTGCCCGTGTCGTTCTCCGGCTCGGGCGCCGACGCGCTCACCCTGACCGGCCACAAGGTCGGCGGCCCGATGGGGGTCGGCGCGCTGCTGCTGGCCAGAGGGCTCACACCGGTGTCGGTGCAGCACGGCGGGGGTCAGGAGCGCGACGTGCGCTCGGGCACGCTCGACGCGCCAGCCATCGCCGGCCTCGCCGCCGCCGTCAGCACCGCCGTGCGCGAACAGCAGGCCCTGCACCACCGCCTGTCGTCGCTGCGCGACGAGCTGATCCAGCGGGTCCGCGAAGCCGTCCCCGACGTCGTGCTCAACGGCGACCCGGAGGACCGGCTGCCCGGCAACGCCCACTTCTCCTTCCCCGGCTGCGAGGGCGACGCCCTGCTCATGCTCCTCGACGCCAAGGGCGTGGAATGCTCCACCGGCTCGGCCTGCTCGGCGGGCGTGGCCCAGCCGTCCCACGTCCTGCTGGCCATGGGCGCCGACGCGGCGGCGGCCCGCGGCTCCCTGCGCTTCACCCTCGGGCACACCTCGGCCCGCGACGACGTGGACCGCCTCATCGAGGTCCTGCCCACCGCCGTCGAGCGCGCCCGCCGCGCGGGCCTCGGCTGACCCCGTCAGGTCAGGAAGGGGGCCACGGCGATCCAGGCGGGGTCGGCGGACACGTCGACCCTCGGCTCGCCCTCCTCCCAGCCCACGATCAGCTCCTTGGCGTGGATGGCGGCGTCGCCGGTCGGGTCGGCGTACACGTGGATGATGCGGTGCCCCTCCGCGCTCAGATGCGCCGCCAGCACCGCGTCGTCGCGGAGCTTGAGCAGGCGGGCGGCCAGGCGTTCCTCGAAGGAGCGCAGGGCGGTCAGGGAGTCGCCGACGGGCAGGCCGTTCTCGTCGCGGTGCGTGTACGGGAGCGTGATCATGATGTGCTGGTCGAACAGCGGATGGTCCACCGGCCGCAGCGGATAGCGGGCGGTGGCGACCAGGGGCGTGCCGCCGGGGGTCTGGCCCTCCAGCAGCAGCCACTCCTCCTCGGAGAAGCCCGAGGCCACGTCGGTGACCACGGAGGGCAGGTGCATGGCCGCCACGGAGTCGATCGGCTCGAACGTGACCGGCGCGATCTCGCCGACCCACCTGGCCACGTCGTCCTCGCCGAGCAGCCAGTCGAGGGCCAGCAGCGCGGCCTCCATCCTGGTGTCCTCGTCGAGCTCGCCGAAGATCGGATGGTAGGCCGACACGTCCACTCTCGGCTGATTACGCGGAACGCGCAGGCCCAGCTTCAGCTTGTCGAGCGCGAACTCGAAGCCGCCCACGTCGAGGGTGAGCTCCATCGCCATCGGATTGGCCTGCCGCGACGGATGGAACTCCCACAACATGTCGGACGGCGGCGCGGCCTTGGACCAGCGGTGCGCGAGCGAGCGGAGCTCTGCGTCGCCCGCGGCGGTCACCACCAGGGCGTGCGCGGCCTCCTTGCCTGGGGCCACCTCGTAGACCAGGTCAGGGTGGATGGCGGCGACGGCCGAGGTGAGCAGCTCGTCCAGCCCCTCCGGCTCGCCCGCGGCCACCAGCGAGTCGAGCCGCGGCCTGGTCTCCTGCCACCACGTCCAGAAACCGGCGATGGCCTCGTCAGGCCCTACGGCCCCTTCATCTGCGTCCTTGCGCCCGAACAGTCGCATGGACGAATACTTCCAGACCGAGGCCATGGTCGCGCACTCCCGCCAGGACAGTAGGCTGGAACGGTCATGGGATTGCGTGTGCTTGCCGCCATGTCGGGCGGCGTCGACTCCGCCGTGGCCGCTGCTCGGATCGCCGAGGCCGGTCACGACGTCACTGGTGTGCATCTCGCCCTGTCAGCCAACCCCCAATCCCATCGCACGGGAGCCAGGGGCTGCTGCACGGTCGAAGACTCGCGCGACGCGCGCCGCGCCGCGGACGTGATCGGCATCCCCTTCTACATCTGGGACATGGCCGAGCGTTTCCAGCGCGACGTGATCGAGGACTTCGTGGCGGAATACGCCGCGGGCCGCACGCCCAACCCGTGCCTGCGGTGCAACGAGAAGATCAAGTTCGCGGCGGTGCTCGACCGGGCGCTGGCGCTGGGCTTCGACGCCGTGGCCACCGGTCACCACGCCAAGCTGGCGGACGGGGTGTTGTCCAGGAGCGTCGACCAGGGCAAGGACCAGTCCTACGTGCTCGGGGTGCTCACCCGCGCGCAGCTCGGCCACGCGATCTTCCCGCTGGGCGACTCGACCAAGGCCGAGGTGCGCGAGGAGGCCGCCAGGCGCGGCCTGACCGTCGCCGACAAGCCCGACAGCCACGACATCTGCTTCATCGCCGACGGTGACACGCGCGGTTTCCTGGCCGGGCGGCTCGGCGCGGCCGAGGGGCCCATCGTCGACCAGGAGGGCGCGGTCGTGGGCAGCCACCAGGGCGCCCACGGGTTCACGGTGGGGCAGCGCAAGGGCCTGCACATCGACCGTCCGGCCCCCGACGGCAGGCCGCGTTACGTGCTGTCCATCGAGCCGGTGTCCAACACGGTCACGGTCGGTCCGCGTGCGGCGCTGCAGGTCACCGAGATCACCTGTGGTCGTCCGATCTGGAACGGGCCGCCCGGTCTCGACGACCTGACCGTGCAGCTCCGGGCGCACGGGGAGGTCTATCCGTGCCGGTTCGAGGAGGCCGGGGGCGGGCTCACGATCGAGCTCGACCGGCCCGCCACGGGCGTCGCCGCGGGCCAGGCCGCGGTGCTCTACTCCGGCGCCAGCGTGATCGGCTCGGCGACCATCGTGTCCGCTAGCTGAGCGTGGTGGACTCGCCGACCGCGAGGCGGCGGATGTCGGCGCCCTGCTTGTCCGCCTCCATCTTCAGCCAGTTGTCCACCAGGCCCAGGCCGATCTCGCTGTAGAGGGCGTCGTGCGTGGAGTACGCGCGAGCCGGGCGGATCGTACGCAGATACTCCACCACCTCCTTGAGCTTCAGCCACGGCGCGCCGGTCGGCACCAGCAGCGTCGGCACCTCCACGTCCGGCACGGTCAGCGCGTCGCCGGGGTAGAACAGCTCCTCGTCGACCAGGAAGCCGACGTTCTGGACGACGGGCATGTCGGGGTGGTTTTCGGCATGCCACTCCCCGAAGGCCTTCACCTGGAAGCCCGCCGTCTCGAAGCCGTCGCCGTGGCGTACCACCTGGACCTTGCCCGGCACCTCGGTCAAGGCCGCCGCGACGCCCTCGCAGGTCCAGATCTCCAGGTCCGCCGAGGCGGCCTTCAACCGGTCGACGTCCACGTGGTCGAAGTGCTCGTGGGTGATGAGCACCGCGTCGGCGCCGTCCAGCACCGGGCCCTTGCTGAACATCCCCGGATCGATGACGAGGACCTTGCCGTTCTTCTCCACCCGTACACAGGCGTGGTCATGTTTCGTGAGCTTCATTCAGCAGAGCCTACGCTTGTGCCCATGTCGAAGTGGGAAGCCACCGGAGTAGGTTCGCATCCGGGCGAGGATCATCTAGAGGCCATCAGGGTCGTGTTCGGTGAGGTGCCCGGGCTGCCGTACCTGCCCGAGCTGCCCGCGAGAGGCGTCGGGGCGGACATGGTGGGGCGGACGGCGGCGCTGCTGGTCGATCTGCCCGTCGAGGTGCAGCCGTCAGGGTGGCGGCTGAGCGACCGGCCGGGGCGCGACCATCAGCGGGCCGTCGATCACCTGCGGCGCGACATCGACGGGCTGGAGGAGCTCGGGAACGACTACTCGGGGCCGCTCAAGCTGCAGGTCTGCGGGCCGTGGACGCTGGCGGCGACCATCGAGCTGAAGTACGGGGACAAGATGCTCTCCGACCCGGGGGCCGTCCGCGATCTGACGGCCTCGCTGGCCCAGGGCGTCGCCGACCACTGCGCCGAGGTGCGGCGGCGACTGCCCGGGGTGACCGAGATCGTGCTGCAGCTCGACGAGCCGGGGCTGCCCGGGGTGCTCGCCGGGAGCGTGCCGACCGCGTCCGGGTTCGGGCGGCTCGCGGCGGTCGAGGAGTGGCAGGTGGAGGCGTCGATGCGGCTCTTCGAGGCTCCCGTCGTGCACTGCTGCGCGCCCGGGGTGCCGTACGACCTGCTGCGGAGGGCGGGGGTGCGCGGGATCTCCGTGGACGGGGCGCTGGTGCGGCGCAAGGACGACGACGCGCTGGGGGAGGCGTTCCAGGCGGGGCTGGTGTTGTTCCTGGGAGCCGTGCCGGGCAGGGACATGCGGCTTCCCGACCCGGCGGTGGTGGCCAGGCCCGCGGTGCAGCTGTGGCGGCGGCTGGGCTTCGAGGCCGAGCGGCTGGCGGCTCAGGTGGTGCTGACTCCGGCGTGCGGGCTGGCGGGAGCGTCGCCCGCGTACGCCCGTGCGGCACTGGCTGCCTGCGGAAAGGCGGCCCAGGTGCTCAGGGACGACCCCGCGAACGGGATGCAAGGCTGAACCGTGTCCTTGCCGGTCCTCGACGGTAGCGTTTGCTCAGGCAGTCGAACGGAAGGGGGCGCCGCGTGAGCGAGCCAGATGCCGAGGTCGGTGGGGTGCCGGTGACCGCGCTGAAGCGGCATGCCGAGGTCAGCGAGCTGGTCGAGGACGCACGCTGGCGCTACTACGTGCTCGACCAGCCCACGGTGAGCGACGCCCAGTTCGACGAGTGGTTCAGGGAGCTGCTCGCGCTGGAGGAGGCCCACCCGACGCTCCAGACGCCCGACTCGCCCACACAGAAGGTGGGCGCGCCGGTCTCGGGCGATTTCGCCAAGGTTCAGCACCTCAACCGGCTGGAGAGCCTCGACAACGCCTTCAACGCCGAAGACATGGCGGCCTGGCAGACGCGGGCCGAGCGGCTGGCCGAGGGCGACGCGGGGCCCTACCTGTGCGAGCTGAAGATCGACGGGCTGGCGATCGCGCTGGTCTACCGCGACGGCAAGCTGGAGCGGGGGGCGACGCGCGGCGACGGGCGCACCGGCGACGACGTGACGGCCAACGTCCGCACGATCAAGGGCGTCCCGCACCGGCTCAAGGGCGATGACGTGCCGAGCCTGGTCGAGGTGCGCGGCGAGGTCTACATCCCGGTGGAGGACTTCGGCAAGCTCAACGAGCAGCTCGTCGAGCAGGGCAAGCCGCCCTTCGCCAACCCGCGCAACGCCGCGGCCGGCACGCTGCGGCAGAAGGACCCGCGCATCACGGCCCACCGGCCGCTGCGGATGCTGGTGCACGGCATCGGCATCTGGGAGGGCGCGGCCGAGCCGCGGGCGCAGTCGCACGTCTACGACCGGCTGCGGGAGTTCGGGCTGCCGGTCAGCGATCTCTGCAAGGTGGTGCCGGGGCTCAAGGAGATCAACGAGTTCATCGAGCACTACCGCGTGCACCGGCACGACCCGGCCTACGAGATCGACGGGGTCGTGGTGAAGGTCGACGACTTCCGCACGCAGCGGGAGCTGGGCTCGACCTCGCGGGCGCCGAGATGGGCGATCGCGTACAAATACCCGCCGGAAGAGGTCAACACCAAGCTGCTCGACATCCAGGTGGGGGTCGGGCGCACGGGGCGGGTCACGCCGTTCGCGGTGATGGAGCCGATCGTGGTGGCGGGCTCGACCGTGGAGCGGGCCACGCTGCATAACGCGGCCATCGTGGTCAAGAAGGGCGTGCTCATCGGCGACACCGTGGTGCTGCGCAAGGCGGGCGACGTCATCCCCGAGATCGTCGGGCCGGTCGCGGCGCTGCGCGACGGGTCCGAGCGGGAGTTCGTCATGCCCACGCACTGCCCGGAGTGCGGCACGGAGCTGGCCTACGAGAAGGAGGGCGACGCCGACCTGCGCTGCCCGAACGCGCGTGCCTGCCCGGCCCAGATCCGCGAGCGCATCTTCTTCGCGGCCGGTCGGCGCGCGCTCGACATCGACGGGCTCGGCTACGTCGCGGCCACCGCGCTCAGCCAGCCGCTGCCGCCGCAGCAGCCCGTGGTGCGCACCGAGGCCGACCTGTTCGACCTGACGCTGGAGCAGCTCATCCCGATCAAGTCGGTGGTCCGCGACCAGGACACCGGCCTGCCCAAGATCGACCCCAAGACCGGGGAGGAGAAGGTCGTCACCTTCTTCTCCAACCTCAGCGGCGAGCCCAGCCAGAATGCGCTGCGGCTGATGGAGGAGCTGGAGCGGGCCAAACAGGTGCCGCTCGCGCAGGTGCTGGTGGCGCTGTCGATCCGGCACATCGGCCCGCCCACGGCCCGCGCGCTGGCCGACGCCATGCGCTCGATCGACGCCGTGATGAACGCCTCGGAGGAGGAGCTCGCCGCGGTCGAGGGCATCGGGGCCAGGGTGGCGGCCACGATCAAGGAGTGGTTCGCGGTCGACTGGCACCGGGAGATCGTCGAGCGGTGGCGGGCCGCCGGGGTGCGGATGGAGGACGAACCCGCTCCCGAGAAGGGGCCCCAGACCCTCGAAGGGCTGACGTTCGTGGTCACCGGCACGCTGGAGGGCTACACGCGCGACTCGGCGGCCGAGGCGCTCACCAGCAGGGGCGGCAAGGTGTCGGGGTCGGTGTCGAAGAAGACGTCGTTCCTGGTGGCGGGGGAGAACGCGGGGTCGAAATACGACAAGGCGGTGAGCCTGAGCGTGCCGATCCTCGATGGCGAGGGGTTCGAGGTGCTGCTCCACGAGGGTCCTGACGCCGCCGCCGGCGCCGCCGTCACGCCCTCCCCATAACCCCGTCCGGGGACGCTCTCAGGGCTCCGTTCGGGGAACGCTCTCAGCGCCCCGACCATCCCGCCGTCCGGGGAAACGCACCTAGAAACCCCAACCATCCTTTACGGCTTCGCCGAGCCGGCCCCGCCCGCCGCACGGGGCCGGGCCCCGTCCAGGGGAACGCTCCTCCGGTTCACGTGGCCGGCCGCCGTGACGTGCGCCCCGTGGGCCGTCCGCGTGGTCAGTCGTCATCCCCGTCAGCTCCCAGAGGGCCTGCTTAGGCGGGCCCTCTCGCCATTGCGTGCCCGGCTTGCTACTCAGGGTGCTTTTTGGGTATATGTCGGATAGGAGCATTACGGACCGTACGCGCTTGGTTTCGCGAAGTGGGGTGAAGGTCGTACCCTCCCATAGTGACCTAATGGGGGTTCTGTTACCGATGACTGACCCAACCGACACCCGTGACACTGGACCACGCGTCGGCACGCCGCTGTGGGCGTTCCTCGCGGGCATCACCGTGATCGGCTTCACCGCCCTGGTGGTGGCCATGCTCAGGCTGGACGCGGCCGGACTGGTCGAGCTCGCCCGCGGACCGCTGTTCTGGGTGCTCGCGGTGCTGGTCATTCTGGGCGAGCTGCGGCCCGTGATGGTGTCGTCCGCGACCACCGTGGGTGGCACGTACCCGTCCACCATGTTCACCTTCGCCGTGCTGCTGCACTTCGGGCTGCCCGTGGCCGTGCTGATGCAGGCCGTCGCCGTGGCCATCAACGGCGTGGTCACGCGCAAGTCGTGGCATCGGGTCATGTTCAACATCGCCCAGTCCACCCTCGCGCTGACCGCGGCGGCCGTGGTGCTGGGGACGTTCGGGATCGTGCCGAGCCCCGCCCTGCCCTGGGTGCCGCGCGGGAGCGACCTGCTGGCGATAGCGCTGGCCGGGGTGGCGTACTTCGTCACCAGGGCCGCCCTCGTGAGCGGCGCGGTCGCCCTGCACGAGCGGCGCTCGATCATTCGGGTGATGAAGGCCACCGCCGGGCCGCAGAGCCTCGTCTACACGGGGCTGCTGGGCCTCGCGCCGCTGGTCGTGGTGGTCATGAACCATTCGCCCGGCCTCGTGCCCCTGTTCGTCGCCCCCCTCGCCGCCGTCTACTTCACCGCCACGCTCTCCATGCGCCGCGACCACCAGGCCCTGCACGACGAGCTGACCGGCCTGCCGAACCGCAAGATGCTCATCGTCAGCACCGAGGAGGCGCTGGCCGAGGCGCGCCAGGAGGAGCGGGTCGGCCTGTTCCTGCTCGACCTCGACCGGTTCAAGGAGGTCAACGACACGATGGGCCACCCGGTGGGCGACCGGCTGCTGCAGATGGTGGCGCACCGGCTGACCCACTCGATACGGCCCGGCGACGTCGTGGCCAGGCTCGGCGGCGACGAGTTCGCGGTGCTGCTGCCCTCCATCAGGGACGCCCACGCGGCCAGGGAGGTCGCGGCCCGGCTGCGGGCGGCGCTGACCGAGCCGGTACGCCTGGAGGGCATGACCTTCGACCTCGACGCCTCCGTCGGGATCGCGCTCTATCCCGACCACGCGCCCGACTTCGAACTACTGCTCCAGCGGGCCGACGTGGCCATGTACCTGGCCAAGGAGGGCCGTACCGGCGTCGAGCTCTACCAGGCGGACAAAGACCGCAACTCGCCCGAACGCCTCACCCTCCTGGGCGACCTGCGCCGCGCCATCGACAACCGCGAACTGCGCCTGCACTACCAGCCCAAGGTCGCGCTGGACACCGGCGACGTCCAGGGAGTCGAGGCGCTGCTGCGCTGGCGGCACTCGGTGCACGGGTCCATCCCGCCTTCGGAGTTCGTGCCGCTGGCCGAGCAGTCTTACCTGATGCGGCAGCTCACCGCGTACGTGGTCGAGGAGGCCCTGGCGCAGGCCGCCGCCTGGTGGCACAGCGGGATGCGGGTGCAGATCTCCGTCAACATCTCCGCCCGCGACCTGCTCGCCTCGGCCCTGCCCGAGCAGCTAGAGGTCGGCCTGGCCCGCTACGGCCTGCCGCCGGCCGCCATCCAGCTCGAGGTCACAGAACGCATCCTGACCGGCGACCAGGCCTACACCCAGGAGACCATCAAGGCCCTGGCCACACTCGGCGTCCCCCTGGCCCTCGACGACTTCGGCACCGGCTACTCCTCGCTCATCCGGCTCCAGCGGCTGGCGGTCTCCGAGGTCAAGATCGACGCCTCCTTCGTCCGCCGGATCGCCGAGTCCGAGGACGACTACCGCATCGTCCGCTCCATCGTGGACCTGGTCCGCTCGCTCGGGCTCCGCTCTGTGGCGGAGGGCGTGGAGTCGGACGAGGTGGCCATGCGGCTGGTGGAGCTGGGCTGCGACGTGGGCCAGGGCTGGCTCTTCGGCCACCCGTTGCCCGCCGAGGAGGCCACGGAGTGGCTGCGGGATCGGGCGGGGGCCGTGGAGTACGGCTACGAGCCCGAGGTCAGCGGCCTGGCCTGACGCTGTGTTAGGAATCGCGTTCGGAAGCCCATTTCTTAGAAGTACACTTCGACGAAGTGTACTTCTATGCCTCGGAGGTCGGCTTTGATCGCAAAGCCAGAGAAGGTCTTCGCCAGGGACTTCGAGTGGCAGGCCCTGGCGAAGTTCGCCGCGAACCTGGGCCACACCGCACGGATGGGCGTTGTCAGTGGGCGACGTCGCCAGGGCAAGACGTTGCTGATCGAATCGCTCGCGAAGGAA
The DNA here is from genome assembly GCF_042656245.1 of Nonomuraea insulae. Taxonomy (NCBI): domain Bacteria; kingdom Bacillati; phylum Actinomycetota; class Actinomycetes; order Streptosporangiales; family Streptosporangiaceae; genus Nonomuraea; species Nonomuraea insulae. The sequence continues at coordinate 231,766 of NZ_JBHSPA010000052.1, read as the reverse complement.
CTGGGGGGCTTCTACTTCGGAGCGACAGAAGCGACCGAGGCAGAATCGCTGAGCATGTTCTCGGCGGCGCTCGCCGATCATGCCGGGGAGCCTCACTCGTTCCGGTTCGCCAACTGGGATGAAGCGATCCGACGTCTCTTCGCCATCAGCGCGGAGCGTCGCGATCTCATGGTGATCGACGAGTTTCCCTACCTGTGCAAGGGGGCTCCCGCGCTGCCTTCAATCGTGCAGAGGGAGATCGACCGGGCGATCTCCAGGGACGCTCCGGCGTCCCTGATTCTCTGCGGTTCGGCGATGTCGGTCATGGGCCGCCTGCTCGCGGGAAGCGCGCCATTGCGTGGTCGTGCGTCGCTGGAGCTCATCGTCCGCCCGTTCGACTACCGCGTCGCCGCCGAATATTGGCGAGTGACCGATCGGCGGCTGGCTGTCAAGACTCACGCCATAGTCGGCGGATCCCCTGCCTACCGCCGGTTCGTCCACGAGGACACACCAGAAGGGCCGGATGACTTCGACGACTGGGTGCTGCGAACCGTGCTCACTCCCAGCAGTTCTCTGTTCAGAGAGGCTCGCTACCTCTTGGAGGAGGAGGCCGACGTGCGTGATTCCGCGCTGTACCACTCCGTTCTGGCCGCAGTGGCGCACGGCAACGGCACGCGAGGCGCGATCGCGGCCTATGTGGGGCGCAAGGCGGCCGACATAGGTCACCATCTCAACGTGTTGGAGAACAGTTGCCTCCTGCGGCGAGAGCCGGACGTCTTCCGTTCGTCGCGTTCGGTCTACCGTGTGTGCGAGCCGTTGGTCACCTTCTACCACGTGATAATGAGGCCACGCTGGTCGCTGCTGGAGGTGAACAGAGGGGCCAACGTTTGGGAAGACTCTCGCGGCAGGTTCAGCGACCAAGTGCTCGGCCCTCACTTCGAAGAGATGTGCCGCCAGTTTGTGATGCTCGAACCGGACTTCTTCGGCGCCCTGCCCGGCGAGGTCGGCTCCGGGATCGTGACGGACCCCGTACGGCGGGAGCAGATTCAGATCGACGTCGTCGTCTTCGCGCCTGCGATGCCCGGCGAGCAGCGACGCATCCTCTCCCTGGGAGAGGTGAAGCTGGGCAAGACCATGGGTCCCGGGCACGTGGCGCGGCTCAGGAGGGCCAGGGATCTGCTCGACGCCAAGGGATACGACGTCAGGGACACCATGCTGGCCTGCTACGGCGGTGCCGGGTTCGACGGCGCACTGTCCGGGGAGCGAGATGTGCGGGCGATCGGCCTGGACGAGCTCTACGGGTGACACCCCCGGGGCGGATTAATGCGTTCGGGGCTGCTACGTCAAGCCCCCTAGGATGGCAGTGTCCAAAGACTCCATCCACGAAACGGGTTCAACGACTCATGTCCGCCATAACCCGCGACGAGGTCGCACACCTGGCCCGGTTGTCCAGGCTGGCGCTCACCGATGGCGAGCTCGATCACTACGCCACCCAACTCGATCAGATCATCGAGTCGGTCGCGAAGGTGTCCGAGGTCGCCGCCGACGATGTGCCGCCTTCGTCGCACGCGCTTCCGCTGACCAATGTCTTCCGTGCCGACGAGGTGCGACAGTCCCTGACGCCTGAGCAGGCGCTGGCCGGAGCTCCGGCCGTCGAGGACGACCGCTTCCGGGTTCCGCGCATCCTCGGGGAGGAGGCATGAGTTTGATTCGCAAGTCCGCCGCCGAGCTGGGGTCGATGATCGCCGGTGGCGAGGTGTCGGCCGTCGAGGTGGCCGAGGCGCATCTCGACCGGATGGCCGAGGTGGAGCCCAAGGTCAAGGCGTTCCTGCACGTCGATCGGGAGACGACGCTCGATCAGGCGCGGGCCGTGGACGCCAGGCTCAGGGCCGGCGAGCAGCTCGGGCCGCTGGCCGGGGTGCCGATCGCGCACAAGGACATCTTCAGCACGCGCGACATGCCGACGACGGCCGCGTCCAAGATCCTCGAAGGATGGCGGCCCCCCTACGACGCGACCGTCACCACGCGCCTGCGCGAGGCCGGGCTGGTCATCCTGGGCAAGACGAACCTCGACGAGTTCGCCATGGGCTCCTCCACGGAGAACTCCGCCTACCACTCCACCCACAACCCCTGGGACCTGACGAAGGTGCCCGGAGGTTCGTCGGGCGGTTCGAGCGCGGCCGTGGCCGCCTACGAGGCGCCGCTGTCCACGGGCACCGACACCGGTGGCTCGATCCGGCAGCCCGCCTCGGTGACCGGAATCGTGGGCATGAAGCCGACATACGGTGGCTCGTCCCGCTACGGCCTGATCGCGTTCGCCAGCTCGCTGGACACGCCGGGGCCGTTCGCGCGTAACGTGCTCGACGCGGCGCTGCTGCACGAGGCGTTCTCCGGCTACGACCCGATGGACTCCACCTCCATCGACGCGCCCGTGCCGTCGGTGGTCGAGGCCGCTAAGAACCCCGACATCTCCGGCATGCGGATCGGCGTCGTCAAGGAGTTCGCCGGCGAGGGCTACCAGGCGGGCGTCCTGGCCCGCTACCACGAGGCCGTCCAGCTCCTGGAGTCGCTCGGGGCCAAGGTCGTCGAGGTCTCCTGCCCGTCGTTCACGACCGCGCTGCCGGCCTACTACCTGATCGCCCCCTCGGAGTGCTCCTCCAACCTGGCGCGCTTCGACGCCATGCGCTACGGCCTGCGCGTGGGCGACGACGGCACCCGCAGCGCCGAAGAGGTCATGGCGCTGACCAGGGCCGCCGGCTTCGGTCCCGAGGTCAAGCGGCGCATCATGCTGGGCACGTACGCGCTGTCGAGCGGCTACTACGACGCCTACTACGGCCAGGCGCAGAAGGTGCGCACGGTCATCTCCCGCGAGTTCGAAGCCGCCTACCAGCAGGTGGACGTGCTGGTCTCGCCGACCACGCCGACCACGGCGTTCTCGATCGGCGAGCGCGCCGACGACCCCATGGCGATGTACCTCGCCGACCTGTGCACCATCCCGTCCAACCTGGCGGGCAACGCGGCCATCTCGGTCCCGGTCGGCCTGGCCGACGAGGACGACCTGCCGGTCGGCCTGCAGATCATGGCGCCGGTGCTGGGCGACGACCGCTGCTACCGGGTGGGGGCCGCCGTGGAGCAGGCCCTGGAGAGCCGGTGGGGCGGCGGACTGCTGTCCAGGGCGCCAGAGCTGTAGGACTCGGGAAGGGGGACGGCGGCGTGCTCACACGGATCGAGATCGACGGGTTCAAGTCCTTCCTGGACTTCGAACTCGACGTGCCGCCGTTCCTTGCCCTGGTCGGGCCCAATTCAAGCGGAAAGTCCAACTTGCTGGACGCGCTGGCGTTCGTTCGGGGGGCAATTCTGTCGGACGGCGGCGCGACGTCGCACGATCCGCTGCGGCACGACCCGCTGTTGAACGCGCGCCGGGGCAAGCCTCAGGAGCTGTTTCACAAGCCGGCGGGGAGTACGCCCGTGAACGAGTTCACGATTCGGGTGGCCGCACGGAACGGTCATGAGGAGATGACGGCTGAAGTCGAGGCCGATCGCGAACTGGGTGACTGGCACGTAGACCGCGTGGACGCGGGCCGCTTGTGGAGGCGGGAAGTGTCGTCCTGGCACTTCCACATGCCCGACCCCGCCGTCATGAGGCAGCCCGTCAGCAGACTCGACCGACGGCCCCTCGCGGAGGACGCCGCGAACCTGGCGGGCGTGCTCGGCCGGATGGCGGACACCGGAGAGTTGGACGACCTGATGGTGGATCTCTCGGCGTTGGTGCCCGATGTGACCGGTGTCCGGCCGTTGTTCGACGAGCGGTCGGAGGAATGGTCGTTCGATCTGCTGATCGACCATGAGCCGGTCCCGTGCAGGCTCGCCTCCGACGGCACGCTGCGAGTGCTCGCACTGCTGGCTGCCCTCTACGATCAGAGCTCTTCCGGCCTGCTGATGGTGGAGGAGATCGAGAACGGCCTCCATCCCAGCAGGCTTGGCGAACTGCTGGAACGAGTGGTGCAGCGGGTCGGCGTGAAGGAAGATTCCTGGCGGCAGGTGATACTCACGACCCACTCGCCGGTCGCGGTCTCGACCTTGTATGCGACCGCTCCCGACGCTCTGGTCTTCCTGGACTCCGTCTGGCGGACCGGTGGCGGGAACCCGCGATCAAGGGTGACCATCCCCAAGCCGGTGCGCCCGGCAGGGGAACCGGGCACATTCGTCTCCCCGCGACAGGTGCGCAACTACCTCAGCACGGTAGGGCGGGCGCCATGAGCCGCCCGCTTGTTCCCGGCCTCGTCAGCGAGGGTGACACCGACGAACTCTTTCTGGGGCCCATCATCGGACGCCAACTGCGCGCGTTGACGGATCTCGCGCCACGTCCTGTGGACGTGCAATCCGTCCAGTACGGCTCGTGCCGGCGGTGCTGGCCGGCGTGTCCCATCGGAAGGTCGCGGAGCACTTCGCCTTTGCGGGTGATCACGTGAACCTGTCCGTGCTGGAACAACTACCCGCCTACACCGAATGGCTGAACGCGACCTCCAAGGCGCTGAGGAACCATGGCTTTCTCTGAGCGCCGAAGCGATAGCTTGAACGCAACGATCTGAACTAAGGACCTCACCATGACTGCCGGTACGCTCATGCCGTACGACGAAGCGCTCGACCGGTTCGAGCCGGTGCTCGGCCTGGAGACGCATGTCGAGCTGGGCACCAAGTCGAAGATGTTCTGCGGCTGCAAGACGACCTTCGGCGCCCCGCCCAACACGCAGGTCTGCCCGACCTGTCTGGCGTTCCCCGGGGCGTTGCCGGTGGCCAACACCGCGGCCATCGAGTCGACGATTCGCATCGGGCTGGCGCTGAACTGCTCGATCGCCGAGTGGTGCCGCTTTGCCCGGAAGAACTACTTCTATCCGGACATGCCGAAGAACTACCAGATCTCCCAGTACGACGAGCCGCTCTGCTTCGACGGTTACCTTGACGTCGAGGTCGAGGGGAAGACCGTGCGGATCGAGATCGAGCGGGTGCACCTGGAGGAGGACACCGGCAAGTCCACGCACGTGGGCGGTGCCACCGGGCGCATCCAGGGGGCCGACTACTCGATCGTGGACTACAACCGCGCGGGCATCCCGCTGGTCGAGATCGTGACCAAGCCCATTCCCGGCACCGACCGGATGGCGCCCGAGGTGGCCAAGGCGTATGTCACCGAGCTGCGCGAGACCATGCGGTCCCTGGGCGTCTCCGACGTGCGCATGGAGGAGGGCTCGCTGCGGTGTGACGTCAACGTCTCGCTGATGCCGCGGGGCTCGTCCGAGTGGGGCACCCGTACGGAGACCAAGAACGTCAACTCGCTGCGCAGCGTTGAGCGGTCCGTGCGGAGCGAGATCGAGCGGCAGGCGGCGGTGCTCGCCGCGGGCGGGAAGATCTTTCAGGAGACCCGGCACTTCCACGAGGACAGCGGCACCACCACGTCCGGGCGCTCCAAGGAGGAGGCACAGGACTACCGCTACTTCCCCGAGCCCGACCTGGTGCCGATCGCGCCCGACACGGCATGGGTGGCCGAGCTGAAGGCTGGCCTGCCCGAGCTGCCGTCGGTCAGGCGCAAGCGGCTGCAGGCCGAGTGGGGGCTGTCCGACCTCGACATGCAGGCCATGCACAACGCCGACGCCATCGGCCTGGTCGAGGCCACGGTCGCGGCCGGCGCCCCGGCGGCGGACGCGCGTAAGTGGTGGATGGGTGAGCTGGCGCGGCGGTCCAACGAGACCGGCACTCCGCTGGCCGACCTGCCCATCACCCCCGAGCAGATCGCCAAGGTGGCCGAGCTGGTCGCCTCCGGCGCGCTCAACGACAAGCTGGCGCGCGAGGTGCTCGAAGGCGTGCTGGCCGGTGAGGGCACGCCCGACGAGGTGGTCGAGCGGCGCGGCCTGCGGATCGTCAACGACGAGGGCGAGCTGTCGGCGATCATCGACCAGGTGCTGGCCGACAACGCCGACGCCGCGGAGAAGGTGCGCTCAGGGAAGGTCGCCGCCGCGGGTGCGCTGGTCGGCGGGGTCATGCGGGCCAGCAAGGGCAAGGCGGACGCGGCCAGGGCGCGGCAGCTCATCCTGGAGAAGCTCGGCGTTCAGGAGTAACACGATTTCCCCGGCGGCCTTGCGGGGATTCGGTGGCCCCGTCGACTCAGGTGAATCGACGGGGTCCAAGCGGCTCCGGTCGCTCCAGGCGGATCGACGGGGCCCGAACGGCTCCGGTCGACTCAGGTGAATCGACGGGGTCCAAGCGGCTGCGGTCGCTCAGGGCGCGGTCTTTTCGCGGCGGGTCGCCGTGCGCTTCCTGAGCAGGGGTGCGAGGAGGGCGAGCGCGGCCAGGGCCAGCAGGACGGCGGCGATCGGGCTGCGTACGAGCACGCTCACGTCACCCGCCCCGATGGCCAGCGCCCGCCGGAGCTGGATCTCCGCCATCGGGCCCAGGATCATGCCGATCACCGCGGGCGCGACGGGCAGGCCGAAGCGCCGCATGGCGTAGCCGAGCAGGCCGAGCACGTACAGGACGAACAGGTCCACCACCGTGCCGTTCAGCGCGTAGACGCCGAGGGCGGCGAACAGGACGATCCCGGCGTAGAGGTACGGGCGGGGGATGCGCAGGACGCGGGCCCAGAGGGGGGCCAGCGGCAGGTTGAGGACCAGCAGCATCAGGTTGCCGATGAACAACGAGGCGATCATGCCCCACACCAGCGCCGGGTTGTGGTCGAAGAGCTGGGGCCCCGGCTGCAGGCCGTACTGCTGGAAGGCGGCCAGCAGGATCGCGGCCGTGGCGGAGGTGGGCAGGCCCAGCGTGAGCAGCGGGACCAGGGTGCCGGCCGCCGAGGCGTTGTTGGCCGCCTCCGGGCCCGCGACGCCCTCGATGGCGCCCTTGCCGAACTCCTCGCGCGCCACGCCGCGGGCAAGGCGTTTCTCGGCCGCGTACGACAGGAAGGTGGGGATCTCGGCCCCGCCGCCCGGCAGCGCGCCGAAGGGGAAGCCCAGGGCGGTGCCGCGCAACCAGGGGAGCCAGGAGCGCCGCCAGTCCGTACGGCCCATCCACGCCCGGCCGACCGGCACCACTTCGGGGGTGGCGTGGCGCAGGCGGGAGGCGACGTACAGGGCCTCGCCGACCGCGAACAGGCCGACCGCGACGATCACCACGTCGATGCCGTCGAGCAACTGCGGGATGCCCAGCGTGAGGCGGGCCTGGCCGGTCTGCTGGTCGATGCCGATCAGGCCGATCGCCAGGCCGAGGCCGAGCGAGGCCAGGCCGCGCACGACCGAGCGGGACAGGACCGAGGAGACGGCCGTGAAGGCGAGGACGGCGAGGGCGAAGTAGTCCTCGGGGCCGAAGGCGATCGCGAAGCTGACCACCGCGGGCGCGGCCACGACCAGGAGCGCGGTGGCAATGGTGCCGGCCACGAACGAGCCGATGGCCGCCGTGGCCAGCGCCTGGGCGGCCCGGCCCCGCCTGGCCATCTTGTTGCCCTCCAGCGCCGTGATCATCGAGGCCGACTCGCCCGGCGTGTTGAGCAGGATGGAGGTGGTCGAGCCGCCGTACATGCCGCCGTAGTAGATCCCGGCGAACATGATGAACGCGCTGGCCGGCGGCACCGTGAACGTGATCGGCAGCAGCAGCGCCACGGTCATCGCGGGCCCGATGCCGGGCAGGACGCCGACGAGGGTGCCGAGGGTGACGCCGATGAGGGCGTACAGGAGGTTGACGGGGGTGAGGGCGGCGGCGAAGCCGTCGAGCAGGAGCTGGAACGAGGTCATCTCAGATCAGCCCCACCAGGGAGAGCGGCCCGCCCGGCAGCGCCACGCCCAGGCCCTTGACGAACAGCAGGTACGTCGCCACCCCCATCACGACCGAGATCCCCGCCGCGCGCGGCTTGTGCTCGGCCCCGAGTGCCACCGACAGGCCGAAGAACAGCAGGCTCGCGCCGATGATCCAGCCCAGGACGTTCAGGAGCGCCGCGAAGGCCAGGAAGATGCCGCTGACCAGGCCGACGCTGCGCCAGTCCGCGGGGGCGGCGGTGTCGACGTCCTCGCTCTCCTCGGGGTCGCCGTGCCCGCCGCGCAGGACGTCGGCCACGTAGAACAACCCGATGAGCACCATGGCGCCGCCCACCAGCATGGGGAAGAAACGCGGCCCGAGGCCGATCTGGGAGGCCGCCGCGGAGACGTCCAGCGTCCCGACCACGACGAGCACCCCCAGCACCAGCACGATGACCGCCAGCCCGAGCTCGGGCCGCAGGCGGGGATTCATCAGGAGACGAGCCCCATCTCGGCGATGATGCCCTTGACGCGGGTCTGCTCGGAGCTCAGGAAGTCGGTGAACTGCTGGCCGGTCTGGAAGGAGTCGATCCAGCCGTTCTTGGCCACCGCGTCCTTCCACGGCTGCGCGTCGTGCATCTTGGTGACCAGGTCGGTCAGGGCCTTCTTGTCGGCCTCGGACAGCCCGGCGGGGGCGACGAAGCCGCGCCAGTTGGCCAGCTCCACCTCCAGCCCGGCCTCCTTGATCGTGGGCGCGTCCAGGTCCGGCAGCCGCTGGCCCGAGGACACGGCCAGAGCGCGCAACTTGCCCGACTTCACGTGCTCCGCGAACTCCGCCACACCCGAGATGCCCGCGCTGACCTTGTTGCCGAGCAGCTCGTTCAGCGCCTCGCCGCCGCCGGAGTGGGCGATGTAGTTGACCTGCTTGGGATCCACACCGGCGGCCTTGGCCATCAGCCCGGCCACGATGTGGTCGGTGCCGCCCGCCGAGCCGCCCGAGATGGACACCTTCGCCGGGTCGGCCTTCCAGGCCGCCACCAGGTCGGCCAGCGTCTTGTACGGGGAGGCGGCCGGGACCACGACGATCTCGTACTCCTCGGTCAGTTTGGCGATGGGCGTGGTCTCGGACAGCGTGACCTTCGACTTGTTCTGCTCGATGGCGCCCACCATGACCAGGCCCATGGTCATCAGCAGGTTGCCGTTGCCCTTCTCGCCGGCGAGCTGCGCCAGGCCGATCGTGCCGCCGGCGCCCGGCACGTTGAACACCTCGACCTTGCGCTTCGGGTCGGCCGTCTTGAACGCCTGCTCCGCCGTACGGGAGGTCTGGTCCCAGCCGCCGCCGGGCGCGGCAGGAGCCATGATCCGCAGGGACGAACCGGCGGCGGTGGTGGTGCCCGACTCGCCGCAGGCCGTCAGCGCGCCGAGAGAGAGTGCCGCGAGGGCGGCGAATACGCGCAAGCGCATGATCACTCCAAGTTTCACCTTCGTTGAACTGGCATGGTGAAGTCCCTTTCGTGGCGCGTCGAGGCTTTGCGCGGTTGCCGTCATAGTGGTCGTATTGGTCGCGACCAGGACGTGACCTCCATTTGTTTCCATGTGCAGGGTGAGACGGGTTCGTGACGCCTCCCTCGGGACCCAGCTGTTCGTGCTGCAAATGGTGGTCGTGCTGCTCGCCGTCGGAGGTACGGGAGGCGTGTGGGCCGAGCACACGCGCGACCAGCTCGATTCGCTGCACCAGCAGCGGGCGCTGGCGATCGCCCAGTCCGTGGCGGGGCTTCCCCAGGTACGCGAGGCATTCAAGCTGCAACATCCGGAGACCGTGCTGCAACCGCTGGCCATGAGCGTCCAGCAGGAGACGGGCGCCGACTACGTGGTGATCGCCAACACCGACCAGAAGCGCTACGCCCACCCCAACACCGCGCTGATCGGCAAACGGCTGTCCACCGACGGCACCCCCGTCCTGCGTACGGGCAGGAGCTGGGTCGGCACGGAGACCGGCACGATCGGCACCACGGTCAGGGGCAAGACGCCCATCCGCGACGAGTACGGCGCCGTCATCGGCCTCGTCTCCGTCGGCGTGCTGGAGACCACGGTCACCGGCCAGCTCTCGCGCGCCCTCCCGCCGCTGATCTGGACGGCCCTGGCCGTGCTGCTGGCCGGTCTCGCGCTGGCCGCGCTGATCACCGCGCGGGTACGCAAGCAGACCTTCGGCCTGGAGCCCCGCGAGATCGCCGCCCTGCTGGAGCAGCGCGAAGGCGTGCTGCACGGCGTCAAGGAGGGCGTGCTCGCGCTCGACCTGGCCGGCCGGGTCACGCTGGTCAACGACGCCGCCCGCGACCTCCTGGGCGACACCGTCCTCACCACGGGAGAGGATCTGACGCAGATGCCGGTCTCCGAGCGCATGCGCGACGTGCTCAGCGGCGCCGACCCCGGCGACGACCGCGTCGTGCTGCACGGCGAGCGGGTGCTGGTGCTCAACCGCACCCCCGTCTGGGTACGCGGGCGGCATCGCGGCTGGGTGGTCACCCTGCGGGACCGTACCGAGCTGGTCAGGCTGGCCCGCGAGCTCGACGACACCAGCAGCGCCACCGAGGCGCTACGGGCCCAGGCGCACGAGTTCGCCAACCGCATGCACACCGTCGTCGGCCTGCTGGAACTCGGCGAGAACGAGGCCGCCGTCACCTTCATCACCCGCACCACCGGCGCCGCCTACGCCTCCGACCTGCGCGAACGCGTCCAGGACCCCACCCTCGCCGCCCTCCTGATGGCCAAGTCCGCCGAGGCGGCGGAACGCGGGGCCACGCTCGTGTTGTCGGAGGACTCCTCGGTGCCCGACGGCCTGCTCGGCGACCCACGGGACGCGGTCCTGGTGGTCGGCAACCTGGTCGCCAACGCCATCGACGCGCTCGACGGGGCCGAGGGCACGATCGAGGTGTCGGTTCAGGCCGACGACGGCGGCCTGCGCGTGCGGGTCGGCGACTCGGGCCCCGGCATCGCGCCCGGCCTGGTGGAGGAGGTCTTCAGGGAGGGCTTCACCACCAAGGCCGCCCACTCGGGGCCGCGCGGGCTGGGGCTGGCGCTGACCAGGCAGGTGTGCCTGCGCAGGGGCGGGTGGGTCCGCGTACGGAACGCCGGCGGCGCGGTCTTCACGGCCCTGCTCCCGGTCCGGAGCGGTTCATGATGATTCGTGTGCTCGTGGTCGACGACGACTTCATGGTGGCTCGCATCCACAGCGGGTACGTGGCCCGCGTACCCGGCTTCAAGGTCGTCTCCGTCGCGCACAACGGCGCCGACGCGCTCGCCACGGTCGAGGAGTTGCGGCCCGATCTCGTGCTGCTCGACATCTACCTGCCCGACATGTCCGGCCTGGACGTCCTCAAGGCGCTCCACGACGTGGACGTTCTCATGATCAGCGCCGCCCGCGACGTGCCCACCGTCAGGGAGGCCATGCGCGGCGGCGCGGTCAACTACCTCATCAAGCCGTTCACCGCCGCCGCCCTGGCCGAACGCCTCCAGCAGTACGCCGACACCCGCAAGCGCCTGACCGCCATCGGCGCCGAGGCCCGCCAGGGCGACGTGGACCGGCTCTTCGGCATCGTCACCAGCTCCGCCCCCATGCCGAAAGGGTTGTCCGCTGCCACGTGCGCCCTGGTCGCCGATACCCTGCGGGAGGCGGGCCGCGACCTGTCAGCCGCCGAGGCTGCCGAGCTCACAGGCCTGTCACGGGTCAGCGCCCGCCGCTATCTGGAGCACCTGTGCGCGGTGGGGCAGGCCGAGTTCCGGCCGCGTTACGGCACGGCCGGTCGACCGGAACATCGCTACCGGTGGCTAGGTTGACACACTTCCGTAGCCATTTCCCGTGACATAGGCGGACCCCCGTGCCTTACTGTTGCCTGAGACTTGGCTGCGGACCGGGAGGAGATTGAGGCGTGCGTAACGCCGGACCGATCGAATCACCGACCGACCCGTTCGCCTCGGTGCCGCTGCCCACGTCGGGTGTCTCCAAGAAACCGCGGATCGAAGGACTGCCCCCGGGAGTCTCCCGGGACATCTTCGGCCCGCCGGAACGTCAGGAGACCCGGCAGGCCCAAGGCCCGAGCAGCGCCCAGGGCGGTCCCTCGGGGAAGGGCGGGTTGCCACCGGTGGCCCCGCCCGCCCAACCCTGGCCGATGGCCGAAAAGGGCGCGGCCCCGGCGTTCGCCCCATCCGAGGGCCCTTCCCCCTACGAGCCCGAGCCGCCCCGGCGTCGCCGGGTGCTGCCCGGGCTGGTCGCGTTTCTGGTGGTGCTGGCGGCGCTGGCGTACGTGGTCCCGGCTGTTCTCATGTCCGGATCGGTCTTACGAGGCACCCATGTGGCCGGGGTCGACATCGGCGGGCTGACGGTGACTCAGGCGGCCGACAAGTTGCGTACGGAACTGGCCACCAAGCTCAGCAAGCCCGTGATCGCCGACATCGGCGGCAAGAAGGAGACCGTCCAGGCCGACGAGGCCGGGCTCGAACTCGACGTGGTCGGGACGATCGGGCAGGCGCCCAGCGGGTTCCCCAGCCCCGAGGAGGTGTGGCGTGGCCTGACCGGCACGACCGACCTCAATCCGAAGATCGCCGTCGACTCCGCCCAGCTCACCAGGACCGTCGAAGGCCTGGCGAAGTCCGTCGACAAGCAGGCCCACGAGGGGCGGGTGTTCTTCACCGGGCTGCTGCCCAAGGCCCGCCAGCCCGAGGACGGCGTGCTGCTCGACCGGGAGGACGCCGTAAGCAGGATCAGCGACACCTTCCTGAGCGGGGGCGGCTCGGTCGTCCTCACCCTCAGGCCGGACAAGTCCGTCACCACGCCCGAGGGCGTCGCGGCCGCGCTCGTCAAGGCGAAGGCCGCCGTGGCCGCGCCCCTGACGCTGACCCTCGGTGACAAGCAGGCGCAGATCCCTCCGGCCACGATCGCCGCGCACCTGACGTTCAACTCCGACGGCGACGGCTCGCTCGCACCCGCGTTCGACGCCAAGGCGGTGCTGACCGGTGTGGAGAGCAGCCTGGTCGACGCCGCGCAGCAGCCGCGCGACGCCACGTACCAGATCGTCGATGGCAAGCCGGTCCTGGTGCCCGCGCGCACCGGGCGGGGCGTCAACGACAAGCTTCTGGCCAGGGACGCGGAGAAGGTGTTCGCCGAAGGCGGGAGCCGGACCATCCCCGTACGGCTCGGCACCGTCGCACCCGCCGTCGAGACCTCGCAGATCCAGGGGCTCGGCATCGAGCAGATCGTCGGCACGTTCACGACGACGTTCGACTGCTGCCAGACCCGGGTGACGAACATCCAGCGGATGGCGCAGGACGTCGACGGGCGTGTGGTGAAGGCGGGGGAGACGTTCTCGCTCAACGACGCCGTCGGAGAGCGGACCGTCGAGAACGGGTACGTGGAGGCCGGGCAGATCGTCGGCGGGCGCATGGTCAACATCATCGGCGGCGGGACCTCGCAGTTCGCCACCACCATGTACAACGCGGCCTTCTTCTCCGGGTTCGATGACGTCGAGCACCAGCCCATGGACTACTACGCGCCGCGTTATCCCGCCGGGCGGGACGTGGCGCTGCTGTATCCGGACCTGGACCTGAAGTGGCGCAACGACTCCGACAACGGGGTGCTCATCAAGACCGCCTTCACCGGTACGTCCGTCACCGTCACGTTGTGGGGGAAGAAGCGGTACGACGAGGTGGAGGCCGTGGAGTCGGAGCGGCGCAGCTTCACACCGTTCCGGAGGGTCAGCAGTTCCGCGCCCGGGTGCCTGCCTACGGTGGGGGAGCAGGGGTTCACGATCGATGTGACCCGGGTGTTCCACCAGGACGGCGACGTGGTCAAGAAGGACGAGAAGCTGACCACCAAGTACCGCCCCCAAACCCAGACGACCTGCACGGCCGGCTGACCCCTTTCCCAGGACCTCAGCCCGGGTGGCTGAGGTCCTCCTGAGGCTGCCACCTCAGCCGGTTGCGGCGAGGTGGCGATCGAGGTCCTTCAGGGGCGCGGTGGGACCGCGGGCGCCGGGACGACCGCCGCATCGCGACTCGGCCCGTGAGGCGCCCGGCCAGTTCCGGACATGGTCCCAAATGCGCCTA
>NZ_JBHSPA010000052.1:133458-217754 GCF_042656245.1 Nonomuraea insulae | reverse complement strand
CCCGGCATCCTCGACCCGCTGTGGTCACCTCACCTCCCCCGAAGGACCTCCGCCGGTTGCGGCGCTCGGCCTCGGCGCCACCTCACCTCCTCCTAAGGACCTCAGCTGGTTGCGGCGCTGTGGTGGTTGAGGTCCGGAGGTGTCCCTGAGAGGGCTCAGCCGGGGGTGACGGTCATGAGGCGGTCGTCGCCGTCGCGAGGGGTGCCGCGGCCGTCCTTGTTGCTGGTGCTGATCCACAAGCTCCCGCCCGGGGCGGCGGTGACCGCCCGGATGCGGCCGTAGCGGTCGGTGAAGTGGGCGACGGGGGTGCCGGCGGAGCCGGATTCGTCCAGGGGGATCTGCCACAGGCGCGCCCCGCGCAGCGCGCCCACCCACAACGAGCCGTCCGCGTACGCCATCCCGGAAGGCGACGCCTCGGCGGTGGACCAGGTGAGGATCGGGTTGACGTAGCGCTGGTCGGAGCCGCGCCCCTCGACCTCGGGCCAGCCGTAATTGGCCCCCGGCCTGATCAGGTTCACCTCGTCGTAGGTGTTGGCGCCGAACTCCGAGGCGTACAGGCGTCCGGCGGGATCCCAGGCCAGGCCCTGGACGTTGCGGTGGCCGTAGCTGTAGACGAGGGTGCCGAACGGGTTGCCGGGGGCGGGCGCGCCGTCCTCGGTCATGCGCAGGATCTTGCCGCCGAGCGAGTCGCGCCGCTGGGCCAGGTCGCGGTCGCCGGTTTCGCCGGTGGTGGCGTACAGGAAGCCGTCGGGGCCGAAGGCGAGCCGGCCGCCGTTGTGGATGCCGCCCTTCGGGATGCCCTGGACGAGGAGTTGCGGGTCGGTGAGCCCGTCGCCGTCGAGCCGGTAGCGGACGATCCGGTTGTCCTGTTCTGCGGTGTAGTAAAGGAATATTTGCTGGTCTTTGACCGCCACCCCCATCAGGCCGCCCTCGCCGTCGGGGCGTACCCCTTCGATGGTCCCCAGTTCGCTCACCTTGCCGGCGGGGCTCACCCGCAGCAGCCGGGCCGTGTCCCGTTCGGTCACCAGCGCGTCGCCGCCGGGCAGGAACGCGATCGCCCACGGCACGGACAGCCCCGTCACCACGTCCTTCGGAGCGCCGGGGGCGACGCCGGCCGGCACCGCCGCCGTGGGGAGCACCTCTCCGTTCCCGCTGGAACAGGCCGTCAGGACGGCCAACAGCATGATCGTCCAGAGCTTCCTCATGTGTTCCATACTTACCCCGGAGTCGTAAGGTTCTCGGCATGAAGACCTGGGTTCCGTCCGATTCGTTGGCAGATGTACTGTCCGACCTTCCCGGCGTTGAATGTGCTGTCTATGACGGCACGTCCCCCATGCCGGAAGGGGTGGAGGACGTGGAGGTGTGGGTTCCGCCGCTGGTCCCCGTGCCCGATGTGCCGGGGGCGCTGGCCAGGATGAGCTCCTTGCGGCTGGTGCAGACCGTGACCGCGGGGGTGGAGGCGTACCGGCCCCACATGCCCGCGGGAGCGATGTTGTGCAACGCGCGTGGCGTGCACGACGCGGGCACCGCCGAGTGGGCGGTCGGGGCGATGGTCGCGGTGCTCAGGGAGTTCCCGGGGTTCGTGGACGCGCAGCGCAGGGGCGAGTGGACCTACCACCACACCGACGTCCTGGCCGACTCCCGCGTGCTCATCGTGGGCTACGGCTCCATCGGGGCCGCGCTGGAGAGGCGTCTGGAGGGGTTCGAGGTTGAGGTCGTACGCGTGGCCAGGAGCGCCCGCGACGGCGTGCACCCCATGGAAGAGCTGCCCGCGCTGCTGCCGGAGGCGGACGTCGTCGTGCTGCTCGTGCCCGCCACCGCCGACACCGCCGGAATGGTGGACGCCGCGTTCCTGGCCCGGATGAAGGACGGCGCCCTGCTCGTCAACGCGGCCAGGGGCGGGATCGTCGACACGGACGCACTGATCGCGGAGCTCAAAACGGGCAGGCTGCGCGCCGCGCTCGATGTGACGGCGCCCGAGCCGCTGCCCGAGGGCCACCCTCTCTGGAGCGCGCCGGGCCTGTTGATCACCCCGCACGTCGCAGGCAGCACCCCCGCGTCGGTGCGGCGCACACAGCGCCTCATCCGGGCTCAGCTTGAGCGTTACCTAGCCGGTGAGCCGCTGGTCAACGTCATAACGGACTCATATTGAGAGGATCCCTGAACGTGGCTGGTCCGTGACCTTCGGTGCGTACGGTTACGTTTGCAGGGAGTTCCTGACTCACTGTCAAGGAGCTCTTGGCGGAAATTGGTCTGTGTGGTTATCAGATCGGTGACGACATCGGCGTTGTCACCACCCGCGCACCCGTGACCGCACACACTGGCGAAGTGATCGACCGGGCTTCGGCGGTCGCTGGTGCAGAGTTCTAGACGGGATGGGCAACGACTGTGATCCGCTGGCGTGATCCTCGGGTGCCGCCGGCCGCCGCCGCGGCGGCGGGCGCGGTGGCATTCGCCGCCGTCCTCCTGGCGGATGGCCCGGCCGTGCTCACCGGCGCGGTCGCCGGAGGGGTCGCGGCGCTGATCGCCGCCGCCTCGCTGCTGGTCGCCTCGGTGAGGCAGGCCGCGACGCACCGCCCGACGGCCATGGCCGCGCGGTGGATGGGCGGTGGGGCCGTCATCTGGGCCGCAGGGGTGGCACTGAGGCCGTTCGCCGAAGGCTTCGTGGTCAGCTTCGCCGACCTGTTCGTGCTGCTCGGCACCGTGGTCACAGCGGGCGGCGCGCTGATCGCCGCCGACCGCAGGTTCCCGGCAAGAGTGGCTTTACGGCACATCACGGACGCTTATCTGTGCGCCGCCTCGATCTTCCTGATCGGCTGGGTGCTGGCGCTGCGGCACGTCTACGCCGAGACGGCCGACCCGGCCGCGTTCATCCTGGTCATGGCGCCACCGATGATCGCGCTGCTGGTGACGTGCGCCGTGATCCCGTCGGTGGCCACCAGCAGGTCCTCCGCCTGGTTGTTCGCGCTGACCGGGGTGGGCGTGCTGGCCACCATGACGGTGGCGGGCGTGGGGACGGCGATCGCGCGGCTCCTCGACGGCGAGCCGCTGCTGTGGAGCGTCATGCTCATGCCCGTCGCGTTCCTGCTGCTGGCGGCCGTCCCGTGGGGACCGCGCGTCAAGGAGGCGGGCCGGCCCGTCGTGGGTCACGTGGTCGCGCTCGCGCCGCTGGCCCTGGTGGCCGTGGCCGCCTGCACGCTCCTGGTCCACCAGGCGGGCGGGAAGGCCGGGCCGCCGGTGACCGGCGTCGTGGTGGTCGCCGTCTCCGTGGTGCTGCTCCTGCTGGTGCGCCTGTTCGTGGTCTCGGCGGTCAACGTACGCCTGCGCGGCCTGGTCAAGCTGGGCGACCGGCAGCTCAGGGAGCTGGCGGAGAGCACCGGCGACGTGGTGTTCACCTGCGACTACGAGGGCGTCGTCCGCGAGATCGGCACCGGCGTCGAGGTCACCTACGGCTACTGCCCCGACGACCTGATCGGCGGGTCGATCTTCGACTACATCCACCCCGAGGACGTGCCGGGCATCCAGGTCGCCATGCGCGCGATGCACCTCGACGAGGACGACATCATGCCCGGCGCCTGCCTCATCGCCTGCCGCGTACGCGCGGCCGACGGCACCTGGCGCCCGACCGAGTCCGTGGCCACCCGCCACGTCGGCGGCGATGAGTTGATGCTCGTCACGACCAGAGACGTCAGCGACGAGGTGGCGCTGCGCAACCAGGTCGCCCACCTGACCTTCCACGACGGCATCACCGGGCTGCCCAACCGCGCCTACTTCGAGGAGCGCACCCGCGAGGTCCTCTCGGGGCGCACGGCCGGCAACGTCGCGGTCATCTTCCTCGACCTCGACGGGTTCACCTCGGTCAACGACTCGGTCGGGCACGCCAGCGGCGACTACCTGCTCGGGCAGGCGGCCCGCAGGCTGCGCGGGGCCGTACGCGTCGACGACACGCTGGCCCGGTGGGGCGGCGACGAGTTCGCGGTGCTGGTGGAGACCGGTGGCGACGCGCAGCTCGCGGTGGACCTGGCCGAGCGGCTGGTCCGCGCGGTCTCGCAGGAGCCGTTCCGGGTCGCCGACCGCGACGTGGCGCTGACCGCGAGCGTGGGCGTGGCCTTCACCGAGGACGACACGCCCGCGGGCGACCTCATGCGCAACGCCGATGTGGCGATGGCGCGCTCCAAGGAGCTGGGCGGGCGTCGTGTGGAGGTGTTCGCGGCGCAGATGCACGCCGACGTGGTGCGCCGTCTGGAGCTGGCGGCCGACCTGCAGCGGGCGCTGATCGAGCAGCAGTTCGCGATCGAGTACCAGCCGGTGGTGGACCTGGCGACGTCGCGGGTGACCGCGGTCGAGGCGCTGGTGAGGTGGTGGCGCGGGTCGGTGTTCGTGCCGCCCGAGCAGTTTCTGGGCCCGGCGGAGGACACCGGGCTGATCGTGCCGCTGAGCGAGTGGATCCTGCGCGAGTCGTGCCGCGAGGTGGCCGCCTGGCGGGCCTCGTCCTGGGACATCGGGTTGTCGCTGAACCTGTCGGCGCGCCAGATCATGGCGCCCAGGTTCGTCGAGACCGTGGAGGAGGCGCTGACCGAGAGCGGGCTGCCCGCCTCCTCGCTCACCCTCGAAGTGATCGAGGAGATGCTGGTCGAGGACGCCGAGGAGACGATCAAGAGGCTGTCGGAGCTGCGCGCCCTCGGGGTGCGCCTGGCCATCGACGACTTCGGCACCGGCTACGCCTCGCTGGCCTTCCTGCGGCAGCTCCCGGTCGACATGATCAAGATCGATCCGTCGTTCGTGTCAGGGCTCGGCAAGGACGACACGCTGACCCTGCTCACCCGCACGATTGTGCGGCTTGGGCACGATCTCGGACTTATCGTGGTGGCCGAGGGCATCGAGCGTCCCGAGCAGCTCGATCTGCTGAAGCGGATGGGCTGCACAAGGGGGCAGGGCTTCCTGGTGGCACGGCCGATGGCGGCGCGCGGGGTGGATTCCTTGATGCGTACTAGTCTCACTGTTTGAGACTTGTGTCCACCAAGTTGACACCAGGGCGTTCCGAGCGGCTATCGTGTAAGCCATGCTTCGCAGTGAGATTCTCGTAGTACTTCGCCGGCGCGCAGGCCGATAGCGAAGCACGACGACCTGCGCGCCGCCCCAGATCCACCGCCCGGTGGGAAGGGGCATTTTTTATGTCCTTAAGCGAGTAGCCACGCAAGGAACGAGCCGATGACCGAACGGGTGACAGGTGCACAGGCCCTGGTGAGGGCGCTGGAGCACGTTGGAGTCGACACAGTGTTCGGGATCCCGGGCGGCGCCATTCTGCCGGCCTACGATCCTCTCTACGACTCGACCAAGGTCCGGCACGTGCTCGTACGTCACGAGCAGGGTGCGGGTCATGCGGCCGAGGGCTATGCGCAGGCCACGGGCAAGGTCGGGGTGTGCATGGCGACCAGCGGTCCCGGCGCCACCAACCTGGTGACCCCGATCGCGGACGCCTACATGGACTCGGTGCCGATCGTGGCCATCACGGGCCAGGTGCCCAGCGGGGCCATCGGCACGGACGCCTTCCAGGAAGCCGACATCTCCGGCATCACCATGCCGATCACGAAGCACAACTTCCTGATCACCGACCCGCTGGAGATCCCCCGTACGATCCTGGAGGCCTTCCACATCGCCTCCACCGGCCGCCCGGGTCCGGTCCTGGTGGACATCTCCAAGGACGCGCTGCAGGCCGAGACCACCTTCACCTGGCCGCCGACGATGCAGCTCCCGGGCTACCGCCCGGTCACCAGGCCGCACTCCAAGCAGATCCGCGAGGCCGCCAAGCTGATCGCCGAGGCCAAGCGGCCCATCCTGTACGTCGGCGGCGGCGTCCACAAGGCGCGCGCCTCGGCCGAGTTGCTGCAGCTCGCCGAGCTGACGAACATCCCGGTCGTCACCACCCTGATGGCCCGTGGCACGTTCCCCGACAGTCACCCCCAGCACATGGGGATGCCGGGCATGCACGGCAGCGTCTCGGCCGTCGGCTCGCTGCAGCAGTCCGATCTGATCATCGGCCTGGGCGTGCGGTTCGACGACCGGGTGACCGGCCAGCTGTCGTCGTTCGCGCCGTACGCGAAGATCGTGCACGCCGACATCGACCCGGCGGAGATCTCCAAGAACCGTCACGCCGACGTGCCGATCGTGGGCGACTGCAAGGAGGTCATCAGCGACCTCGTCAGCGCGATCCAGGCGTCCGGCCAGAAGGGCGACTACACCGACTGGTGGACCACGCTGAACGGCTACAAGCAGACCTACCCGCTGGGCTACGAGACGTTCGAGGACGGCTCGCTGGCCCCGCAGTACGTCATGGAGCGGCTGAGCGCGATCGCCGGTCCCGACACCTACTACGTGGCCGGGGTCGGGCAGCACCAGATGTGGGCCTCGCAGTTCGTCACCTACGAGAACCCGGGCACCTTCATCAACTCCGGCGGCCTGGGCACGATGGGCTTCGCCGTCCCGGCCGCGATGGGCGCGAAGATGGGCCGCCCCGACGCCACCGTGTGGGCCATCGACGGCGACGGCTGCTTCCAGATGACTAACCAGGAACTGGCCACCTGCGCCCTGGAGGGCGTGCCGGTCAAGATCGCCATCATCAACAACGGTAACCTCGGCATGGTCCGGCAGTGGCAGACGCTGTTCTACGACCAGCGTTACTCCAACACCAACCTGCAGACGACGCGCCGCATCCCGGACTTCGTCAAGTTGGCCGAGGCCTATGGTTGTGTGGGCCTGCGATGCGAGCGTCCCGAAGACGTGGACGCCGTGATCAAGAAGGCCATGGAGATCAACGACGTGCCCGTCGTGGTCGACTTCGTCGTTCACGAGGACGCCATGGTCTGGCCCATGGTCGCGGCGGGAACCAGCAACGACGACATCAAGATCGCCCGTGACATGGCGCCGAAGTGGGAGAACGAGGATGAGTAGACACACGCTGTCGGTGCTTGTCGAGAACAGGCCGGGCGTTCTCGCACGCGTGTCGGCGCTGTTCAGCCGCAGGGGGTTCAACATCGACTCCCTGGCCGTCGGGCCCACCGAGCACGACGACATCTCCCGCATGACGATCGTGGTCAGCGTCGAGGAACTGCCGCTGGAGCAGGTCACGAAGCAGCTCAACAAGCTGGTGAACGTGCTCAAGATCGTCGAACTCGACCCGACGCAGTCCGTCCAGCGCGAGCTGATGCTGATCAAGGTCAAGGCCGACTCCGAGAACCGCTCGCACGTGCTGGAGCTGGTCAATCTCTTCCGCGCCCGCTGCATCGACGTGGCGGCCGACGCCGTGACCATCGAGGTCACCGGCACTCCCGACAAGCTTGAGGCGTTCATCAAGGTCCTCGAGCCCTTCGGGATCAAAGAGCTCGTCCAATCGGGCATGGTGGCCATCGGCCGCGGCGCCCGTTCCATTACCGACCGGTCCCTCAGGGCACTGGACCGTACCGCCTGAAAGGTTTAGCAAGTGACCGAGATTTACTACGACGACCAGGCCGACCTGTCGATCATCCAGGGACGCCACGTGGCCGTGCTGGGGTACGGCAGCCAGGGCCACGCCCACGCGCTCTCCCTGCGCGACTCCGGCGCGGACGTGCGCGTCGGCCTGCCTGAGGGCTCCAAGAGCCGCGAGAAGGCCGAGAACGACGGCCTGCGCGTGGTCACCCCGGCCGAGGCGGTCGAAGAGGCCAACCTCACGATGATCCTGGCGCCGGACCACATCCAGCGCCACCTGTACGCCGAGCACGTCGCCCCCAATCTCGTCGAGGGCGACGCGCTGTTCTTCGGCCACGGCCTGAACATCCGCTACGGCCTCATCGAGGCCCCTGAGGGCGTGGACGTCTGCATGGTCGCCCCCAAGGGTCCCGGGCACCTGGTCAGGCGCCAGTTCGAGGCCGGGCGCGGCGTGCCCGTCCTCGTGGCCGTCGAGAAGGACGCCTCGGGCAAGGCCCTCGACCTGGCGCTCTCGTACGCCAAGGGCATCGGCGGCACCCGGGCCGGCGCCCTGCGCACCACGTTCAAGGAGGAGACGGAGACCGACCTGTTCGGTGAGCAGGCCGTGCTCTGCGGCGGTGTCTCCGAGCTCATCAAGGCGGGCTTCGACACGCTCATCGAGGCCGGCTACCAGCCGGAGGTCGCCTACTTCGAGTGCCTGCACGAGATGAAGCTCATCGTCGACCTCATGTACGAGGGCGGCATCTCCAAGATGTACTGGTCGGTCTCCGACACGGCCGAGTACGGCGGCTACACCCGCGGCCCGCGCGTCGTCAACGAGGAGACCCGTCAGGAGATGCGCCGCATCCTCGGCGAGATCCAGGACGGCACCTTCGCCCGGCAGCTCGTCGAGGAGTTCGACAGCGGCCAGAAGGAGTTCCAGCGTCACCGCGAGGAGCTGTCCGAGAACGCCATCGAGAAGACGGGCGCCACGCTGCGCCCGATGATGAGCTGGCTCAAGGGCTGATTCCGCGTCTGATGACGAGCCGGCTTCAGGCCTGAGCCTGCTCGGAGCGACGGGCGGGGGCGTCTCCCCCGTCCGTCGCTTTTTTCACACTTTTTCCTTTACGCGCTGCCGTGGCCGACCACCCACCGCACTCCGGCTGACGGCCCTCCAGGGAACGGCCTCTGACCCTTCAGCGGTGACCCGCCGTTACGGAGCGCATTCTTGGCCCTCTAAGTGGTTTCGAGATAGTACGTCTTTACCCAGGTATATCGTTCGATATAGCATCCGATACATGATGAACGCGCGACGCACCCCGGGCGCGGGCCCGACGGGGCGCTTCTTCGGGCCGGGAGAGCTGCGGCTGGCCATCCTCGCCCTGATCGCCGAGCAGCCCGGCCACGGCTACCAGGTCATGGGCCGCCTGGGTGACCGGTTCAACGGCACCTACGAGCCGAGCGCCGGCTCCATCTACCCGACGTTGCAACTGCTGGAGGACGAGGGGCTCGTACGCGTCGAGCAGGAGGAGGGCCGCAAGGTCTACCACGTCACCGACGAGGGCGGGCGGGTGGTCGCCGAGCAGGCCGAGGAGATCGAGCGGCTGTGGGGCCGCGCGGCCAGCAGGGGTGAGTGGGGGATGTTCCGCGAGCCCGAGGCCGCCGAGATCGTCGGCCCCGCGCTGCGCCTGGTCAAGGCGGCCGTGAAGACACTCGCCCATTCCCATGGGGATCCCAGGGTGGTGGAGCGCATTCTGGAGATCTTCGTTGACGCGCGCCGGCAGATCGAGCAGCTCGACCCCAGGAGGAGGTAGTGGTGAGAAGAACCCTGGCGCGCAGGCTGCTCGACCGGATGTTCCTCCAGGGGGAGGTCATCGAGGCCGAGCAGCTCACCGTGAATATGCGGCGGGTCAGGATCGGCGGGGCGGACCTGGCGGACCTGAAGTGGACGCCGGGCCAGCACGTGCGCCTGCTGATCGGCGACCGCGGCCCGCTGGGCGGCGTCCTGCGCACCTACTCGATCTGGCGGTACGACCCCGAGTGGGAGGCCGTCGATCTGATCGGCTACGACCATGGCGGCGACTCGCCGGGCGCCACCTGGCTCAGGACCGTCGAGCCCGGCCAGGAGGTCGCCTTCACCCGTCCCGACGGGGGTTTCGTGGTGCGTGAGGAGGCGCCCTTTCACCTGTTCGCGGGTGAGGAGACGGCGTCGGTGGCGTTCGGGGCGATGTTGCGGGCCCTGCCCGAGGGGGCGAGCGCGTACGGGGCGGTGGAGGCCGACGGGCCGGACGGCCACCTGGACCTGCCTGGGAGCCTGGTGAGGGTGTGCAGGGACGGCGCTCCCGCGGCGAGCTCCGAGACCCTATTGCGGGCGGTCAGGGAGCTGGATCTGCCTGACGGGCCGGGGGTGGCCTACCTGGCGGGGGAGGCGCGGACGATCCAGGCCGTCCGGGCTCATCTGGTGAACGAGCGCGGGTGGCAGCGCAAGGACGTACGGACGAAGCCGTTCTGGACCCCGGGGAGAAAAGGCATGGATTGACCGTGGCCATCACCGTGGACGGACCGGTCATCCTGACCCTGCCGTAGGCTCCCGCATCCCGAACAGGAACCGCGTCACCCTGGTCCGCCGCACCAGCACGTCGTAGGCCGCCACGGTCAGGACGAGCGAGATCGCCACGATCACCAGATACTCCAGGAGGATCGGCGCCCGCCATCCGACCACGAAGTAGGCCACGGCCACGACGATCGGCTGGTGCAGGATGTAGAGCGGCAGCACGGCCGGAGCCAGGTAGGCGGACAACCGCCGGCGCAGCCCAGCCTCCGCCGGCCTGCTCCCTGACGGCCTGCTCTCCGAGGGCTCGCTCTCCGACGGCCCGGCCTCCGAGAGTTCGCTCTCCGACGGGGCGCGAGAGGGGCGGTCGAGGGCGCCGAGGATCGCCACCAGCCAGCACCATCCGGCCAGGCCGTACAGGGCCCGTACCCCGACCGCGAGCGGGGTCAGGTCCGTGAAGGCGTCCGCGCCCGGGGCGTCGCCCGCGACGATGAAACCGGGCACCCCCACAGCCATCAGCACCGCGCCCGCGACGGCCGCGGGCAGCCGGTCACGCCGCATCGCCGCACGGAAACCGGGGTCGGTCACGAGGACGAACCCGTACACGAAGAACGCCAGGTACGCCCACCGGCTCCAGCCGCCGAACGCCTCCTCCAGCCCCACCAGCGCGCAGATCACCGCGACCGGCAGCCCGAGCAGCAGCAGCCCGCCACGCGGCCGTGCGATCGCCGCGAGCCACGCCCGGTCGCGCGGCACCCACCGCGCCACGGGCGCGAGCAGCAGCGAGAACACCAGCAGCAGCACCACGAACCACAGGTGCCCGGTCTCGAAGTACTCCCCGTCCAGGACGAACGGGAAGTCGCTCAGGTCCAGCCGCACCGAGAAGAACTTCGGCAGGAACGCCCAGTAGGACTCGTCGTAGCCGGGCCGGCCGAGCAGCCGCAACCACTGCGGCACCGGGATGATCGTGATCGTGGCGAACACCAGCGGTACGCCCAGCCTGGTCAATCGTTCCCTGGCGAATCCGCCCGCGCCCCGCCGCCGCATCGAATGCCAGGACCCCAGCCCGGCGATGAGGAACAGCAGCGGCATCGCCCAGATCACGCAGAGTGCCGCGATGATGAACGTGATCTCCGTCGTCTCCGCGTTCTTGACGTAGAAGTCGTCACGCGAGTCGAACACCAGCGACGCGTGGAAGAAGACCAGCCCGACGACCACGAGAGCACGCATCGCGTCGAGCTCAGGGCGCCGTTCTGGCGCTAATTGCGCCGATGGCCCGGTACGTGTGGTCATGATCGGCCTCCCCGTAATACGCCCCAGTGTGAGGCCCGGAGAGGCCGCGCGCCATCGGTCACGATTTCCCCACGGCGATGGCGTCCCACCTTCACCCGCGCACACCTGTTCGTCAAGGAAGGCGACCTTCGGCACGATTATCGGCAGCCTCGGTGTTTCCGCAGGTCAAGAGCAGAAATGTGGGCGTTTGTTGGACAGGGGTGAGGGGGAGATCTTCCTCCGATAGCTACGGAGCGTAGTCGAGAGTTATCAGGGAGAAATCGATATGTACAGATCAGGGCTCATCCTGGCCGGTCTCGTCGGGGGGCTGCTCATGTCCGGCGGTCCCGCCCTCGCGGCGACGCCCGACTCGCCGACCGCCGCTTGGCCGCGGGCCAATGAGGACGGGGACAGGAACTTCCTCGTCTGCGGTGACGAGAACATCTTCGCGGACGGAGAGGTCGACAACAGCACCAGCGGCGTCCTCGTCCTCCAGACCGGTGACATCCTGAGCCAGATCCTTGGCATCAAGAGCGAAGACACCAAGTGCGCAGTGAGCTGACGTCAGTCTTCAGCTCTTGAGAAGCGCAATTCAGGGGCCCGCCCACGAGGGCGGGCCCCTTCGCCTTATTTTCAGCCCGTATTTCAGCCCCCGTACGCGAAGGCCGCCTCGAAGGAGTTGCGGGCGATCCGGTCGAGCTGCTCGTCGGTCATCCCCAGCTCCCGTCGCAACGCTGCGTAGTTATCCTCCACATATCCGCCGAAGTACGCGGGATCGTCGGAGTTGACCGTCACGACCAGCCCTTCGTCCAGCATCGCGGGCAGGATGTGGTCGCGCAGGGACGGTACCGCGCGCAGCCGTACGTTCGACAGCGGGCACACCGTCAGCGGGATCCGATCCGCCCGCAACCTGGCCACGAGCTGCGGGTCCTCCATCGCCCGGATCCCGTGGTCCACCCGCTCGACGCGCAGGATGTCCAGCGCCTCCCACACGTAGTCGGGCCCGCCCTCCTCGCCCGCGTGCGCCACCCGGCGCAACCCCTCGGCGGCCGCGATCTCGAAGACCCGGCGGAACAACGACGGCGGATACCCCACCTCCGCCGAGTCCAGCCCCACCCCGATGAACTGCTCCCGGTGGGGGAGCGCCGCCCGCAACACCTGCTCGGCCTCCTCGGCGCCCCGGTCACGCAGGAAACACAGGATGAGCGCGGCCGACACCCCGGAGTCCTTCAGCGCCGCCGACAACCCGCCGAACACCACCTCCAGCGGCACACCCCTGCTCAGGTGCGCCTGCGGGTCGAAGAAGATCTCCGCGTGCCGCACGCCCTGCGCGGCGGCCCGCCGCAGGTAGGCGGCGGCCAGGTCGTAGAAGTCCGCCTCGGTGCGCAGGACCGCCATGTTCTCGTAGTACACGTCCAGGAACGACTGCAGATTCGCGAACGAGTAGCGCGCGCGAATCGCCTCCACGTCGTAGGTCGGCAGGTCGATCCGGTTACGCCTGGCCAGTTCGACGACGAGCTCGGGCTCAAGGGTGCCCTCGATGTGCAGGTGGAGTTCCGCTTTGGGACGCATGGCAACGAGTAAACCGGACCCCGGGTGGTGGGAGGTATCGTGCGAACCTCTGAACTCTCACCCCTTGAGCTGGCATAACATCAGATTTCATGAGGCTGTCGGATCTGCTGGCCCGCGAAGACCTGCGGCTGACGCTGGTGACGGGCGCCGACGTGCTCCACCGGGAGATCCGGCGCGCGTACCCGACGGACCTGCCCGACCCCCGGCGTTACCTGCGGTCCGGCGACCTCGTGCTCACCAGCGGCGTCTGGTACGGCGAGCCGGCCGACTGCGAGCGCTTCGCCGACGCGTTGTGGGCCGCCGACGCCGCCGGGCTGGTCGTCGGCCTGATCGTGCTCGGCGAACTGCCCGAGCAACTGGTCAAGGCGTGCGAGCGCAGGCGGTTGCCGCTGCTCCTGGCCGCCCCCGACCAGGCATTCGGCGCGATCACCGAGGTGGTGACCGTCGAGGGGTTCGCCACCGAGCAGCGCAAGGCCGAGCGGGTCAGGGCGCAGACCCTGCTCGACGTGCTCGGCCAGATCCCGCCCGGTGAGGTGTCGGCGCACCTGCGGCTGCTCGGCGCCGACCCCGGGCTGCCGACCACCGCCATGGCGGTCACGCTGACCGGCGGACCCGAGCTCGACCTGCTCGAGGTGCTGCACGAGGGGCTGGCGAGGAAGGGCCGTCATCTGATCGTCGGCGGCACGCCGCGCGAGGCGATCGTGCTGGTCAACGGCCGGGCCTCACGCAAGAGCCTGACGGACGAGCTGCGCGGCCTGGTCACCGCCCGGCCGGGGACGAACATCGCGGCCGGGATCAGCGAGATGGCCGCCAGCGTGTCGCAGCTCGGCGAGGCGCTGGAGACGGCCCGGCGCGGCATGGAGTCGGCCAGGTCGGGGCCAGGGCCGGTGTCGATCATGTCGCTGGCCGACATCGACAGCTTCGACCTGCTGCTGGCCGCGCTCCCCGCGAGCACGCGCCGCTCGTTCCGCGACCACCTGCTGGGGCCGGTGGAGGAGTACGACACGCGGCACGGCTCCGAGCTGCTGCGCACGCTCGACACCTTCCTGGAGACGTGCGGCTCCTGGCAGCGCACCGCCGACGAGCTGTATGTGCACGTCAACACCCTGCGTTACCGGATGCAGCGGATCGAGGAGCTCACCGGGCGGCGGATGTCGTCGATGCGGGACCGTACGGACCTGTACCTGGCGCTGCGGTCAGGGCAGGCGGCCCGCCACGACACGTCCTCGTGAGACCACGGCCACGATGTTCTCCGTGGCCAGGTCCTCGATGCGCTCCCACGGACGCCCGCGCAACACGATCAGGTCGGCCCCCAGCCCGGGGGCGATGCGGCCCACGGGCAGGCCGATCGAGTCGGCCGCGTCGGAGGTGGCCGCGCGCAGCGCCGACTCCGCGTCCATGCCGAGGATGCGCGTCATGTGCACGACCTCGGCGAGCTGGTCGCCGAACTGCACGTGGTGGCCGTTGGCGTCGGTGCCGAGCACGAACCGCACGCCGAGCGCGGCGGCCTGGGCC
Organism: Nonomuraea insulae; assembly: GCF_042656245.1. NCBI lineage: Bacteria > Bacillati > Actinomycetota > Actinomycetes > Streptosporangiales > Streptosporangiaceae > Nonomuraea > Nonomuraea insulae. Next base: position 203,398 of record NZ_JBHSPA010000052.1, on the reverse strand, counting down.
AGCAGCACGTTGCGGGTGGCGACCAGTTCGGCGGCCTTGGCCTTCGCCTCCGGCGTGACCGGCACGCGGCCCTCGGCGATGGCCTCGTTGATCAGCAGCGTCGGCGCCACGGGCGTGCGGCGGGCGGCCAGCGTCTCGGCCAGATCCCGGCTCATGAGGGTGCCGTGCTCGATGGAGTCCACGCCCTCCTCGACGGCCACCCGGATGCCGTCCTCGGAGTGGGCGTGCGAGGCCACCGGCATGCCGAGCGCGTGGGCCTCGTCCACGACCGCCCTGATCTCGTCGCGGGTGTAGTTGCGCCAGACGTTCTTGTCGCCGATCGACAGGACGCCGCCGCTGGTCGTGAGCTTGATGCCGTCCATGCCCGCGCGGGCCCAGGTGCGTACGAGCTTGCGGCACTCGTCGGGCCCGTCGGCCGTGGGCTTGCGCAGCGGCGACGCGGGCGGCACGAACAGGTCGTTGTGCCCGGCGGTCATCCCCACCACGCCGTGCACCTGGATGCGCGGCCCCGGCAGCACCCCGGCGTCGAAGACCCGGCGCAGCGCGATCTGCGCCTCGTCGCCCGCCAGGTCGCGCAGCGTCGTGACGCCGTGCCGCATGGCCCGCTGGGCGTGGGCGACGCCGTGCAGCACCTGCTCGTCCCTGGTGGTGGTCAACGGCCAGGTCGCGAAGTCCGGCGGGTCGCCGGAACCGGCGTAGCCGACGAGATGCACGTGCGTGTCCACCAGCCCGGGCAGCACACACAGGTCGTGGTGCGCCGGCGCGGCGGGGCCGACGCCGGTGATCCGGTCGGGCTCCCAGGTCAGGTCGACCGGGCCGCGAAGTTCGGTACCGTCCCAAAGGGGGATTCCGTCGAGTCTCATTTCACGCTCGACGCTACCGGAGCCCCCGGGCGGCTGGAGGGATCTACGGTCCTCACGCCGCCCTCTCGTAGGGACCTACAGGCGCCGCCAGCGCTTTTCCGGGCTTCCCCGCCCGGGGCGGCCGATTGCCCTCTTTGTCCGAAACCACCGTCACACGATGGTAATAATCGATAGATACCGTCCTGACCTGCATGTTCACGGCCGTTCCAAGGAGAATCATGGCTACCCTCGATCGTCGCGCGTTCCTGCGGACAACAGGTCTGGCCGGTCTGGCGCTCGGCCTGGCCGCCTGCGGCGACGACGGCGGCGCGACCGCCACGAGCAGCGGATTCGGGTCGGTCAAGCTGCAGCTCTCCTGGAAGAAGAACGTCGAGTTCGCCGGTGAATACTTCGCCGACACCAACGGCTACTTCAAGGCGGCCGGGTTCACGCAGGTCGAGCTGCTGTCCGGCGGCGGCTCCGGCACCTCGGTCGAGTCGGGCCTGGCCACCGGCCGCTGCTGGGCAGGCCTGTCGGCGCCCACCATCACCGCCCCCGCCGTGCTCCAGGGCGCCCCGCTGAAGATCGTCGGCGCCACGTTCCAGAAGAACCCGTTCGCGATCATCTCGCTGAACAAGAACCCGATCAAGGACGCCAAGGACCTGGCCGGCAAGAAGATCGGCGTGCAGGACTCCAACGAGCTGGTCTGGAACGCGCTGCTCAAGGCCAACGGGCTCGACGACTCCAGCGTGACCAGGGTGCCGTTCCAGTCCGACCCGTCGATGCTCACCTCCGGGCAGCTCGACGGGTACGTGGGCTTCGTCACCAGCGGCCCGGTCAACCTGCGCATGAAGGGCCACGATCCGGCGTACCTGCTGCTCGCCGACGCCGGCCTGCCGCTGGTCGCCGAGACGTTCACGGTCACGCAGGAGACCATCGACAACGAGCGCGACAAGCTCAAGGCGTTCCTGACCGCCGAGATCAAGGGCTGGAAGGACGCCGTCGCCGACCCGGCCAAGGCCGCCGAGCTGGCCGCGACCGTCTACGGCAAGGACCAGAACCTCGACGTCAAGGAGCAGACGGAGGAGGCCAAGATGCAGAACGAGCTCGTGGTCACCCCCGACGCCAAGGCCAACGGCCTGTTCACGATGACGCCCGGGATGATCGAGCAGAACATCGCCTCGCTGGCCAAGGCCGGCCTGGCCATCAAGGCCGAGCAGCTCTTCGACATGACGATCCTGGACGAGATCTACAAGGCCGACCCGAGCCTGAAGCTGTCATGAGCGGGATCAGCGTCGCCGGGCTGAGCAAGACGTTCGGCAAGGGCCTGACCGCTGTCGAGGGAGTGGACCTCCAGACGCCGAAGGGCTCGTTCCTGTCGCTGCTCGGGCCCTCCGGCTGTGGCAAGTCCACGGTGCTGCGCATCCTGGCCGGCCTGGAGGAGCCCACGACGGGCGAGATCCGGGTCAACGGCGAGACGCCGAAGGAGCTGCGCGGGAGCCACCACCTCGGCATCGCCTTCCAGGACTCGGCGCTGCTGGCCTGGCGCAGCGTCGCGGCCAACATCAGGCTGCCGCTGGAGGTGGCCGGGATCAGGCCGGAGCCCGGCGTGATCGAGGACCTGATCAAGCTCGTCGGGCTGGACGGCTTCGAGAAGGCCCGGCCCGCCGAGTTGTCCGGCGGTATGCGCCAGCGCGTGTCGATCGCCCGCGCGCTCGTGGTCAAGCCCAGCGTGCTGCTGCTGGACGAGCCGTTCGGCGCCCTGGACGACATGACCCGCCAGCGGCTCAACCTGGAGCTGCTGCGCATCTGGACCGAGAAGCCCGCCACCACGCTCATGGTCACCCACGGCATAGCCGAGGCGATCTTCCTGTCGGACGTGGTGGCCGTCATGAGCCCGCGTCCCGGCCGGGTCGTCGAGATGGTGGAGATCGACCTGCCGCGCCCGCGCACGCCGGACATGATGCGCACGCCCGAGTTCCACGCCATCCATGACCACCTCAGCGACCTGCTGTTCGGGCACGGCTCATGAGACGTGTGCAGGGCCTGATCGGCGTCCTCGCCCTCGTCGCGCTGTGGTGGCTGCTGGCCGCGACGGTGTTCGCCGACGGCGGTGCCGTGCCCACCCCGCCGGCGGTGCTGGAGTCCATGGGCCGCGACGGCCTGGCCTTCTACGGCCCGAACACCTCCGCCACCCTCTCCGCCGCCGTCCAGGGCTTCCTGTGGGGCAACGGACTGGCCATCGGCGTGGCCCTGCTGGTGCTGCTCGTGCCCAGGCTGGAGGCCGTCGCCACGCAGCTCGCCGTGATCAGCTACTGCGTCCCGCTGCTGGCCATCGGGCCGATCGTGCTGGTGGTGTTCGGCGGTGACGCGACCGTGGTGTTCCTCGCGGCCATCTCCGTCTTCTTCACCACCCTCATCGGCGCCCTGCTCGGGCTGCGCTCCGCCGACCGGGTCAGCCTCGACCTCGTCACCGTGTACGGCGGCGGCCGCCTGGCCAGGCTCCGCTACGTACAGGTCATCTCCGCCCTGCCCAGCACGTTCGCCGGCCTGAAGATCTCGGCCCCGTCCGCGCTGCTCGGCGCCATCATCGGTGAATACCTCGGCAGCAACGACCAGGGGCTCGGCGTGTCCCTGATGATCTCCCAGCAGCAGTTCCAGGTGCCGCGCACCTGGGGGCTGGCCCTCGTGGCCGGCCTGATCGCCGGGCTCGGGTACGCGGTCGTCGCGCTCGTCGCCCGCGTGGTCACCCCCTGGTCGAGAGGGGAGGCGCAGTGACCGGCTCAGGGATCGGCCGCACCGTGCTGAGGATCGTGGGCCCGCTGGCGCCCTCCATCGTCATCGTCGTGGCCGCGTGGTGGCTGGCGCTGGAGGCGTTCGGGATCAGCCCGCTGGTGGGCAAGCGCCCGCCGCAGGTCTGGGAGTACCTGACCTCCTCCGAGGCGCACCGCGAGGCCGTGTTCGGCGCGCTGGGCATCACGATCAGGGACGCCGCCATCGGCTTCGCCTCCGGGATGATCGCCGCGACCGCCGTCGCCGTCATGTTCGTGCTGTTCAGGACCGTCGAGCAGACGTTCATGCCGGTCGCCATGCTGCTGCGTTCGGTGCCGCTCGTGGTGATGACCCCGCTGATCACGCTGATCTTCGGCAGGGACCTCGTGGGCGTGGCCGTCATCGGCGGCATCGTGGTGTTCTTCCCCGCGCTGGTCAACATCGCCTTCGGCCTGCGATCCGCCTCGCCGCAGGCCACTGACCTGATCATGGCGTACGGCGGCAACCGCCTGACCGTCCTGCGCAAGGTCGCGGTGCCGACGGCGATGCCCTCGGTCTTCGCCTCGGCCCGGATCTCCGTGCCCGCCTCGATCATCGGCGCGCTCATCGCCGAGTGGCTGGCCACCGGGCAGGGCATCGGCGCCGAGATCCTGCGGGCGATCGGCGGCTTCAGGTACGACGAGGTGTGGGCGGACATCGTGGTGGTCACGGCGGTGTCGATCCTCGCGTACGCGGTCGTCGGCGTCGTCGAGTCGCTCGTCCTGGCCCGCTTCTCCGATCGCCCTTGAGCTACTGGGGGTGCGGACCCGGCCGCGGTCCTTTGTGCGGGGGAGAGGCGCGGCCGGGTCCGCCAGGAAGGGAGCGCGTAGGCGTGCGGTGGGAAACCGGCTCGGGGTGTGGCCGGTGAAGCCCGACGCTCCCTTGGTTCAGGGGGACACTTCGCCGAATTCTGGTATCCCCGAGTCGGTCATGTACGGAAATTGCGCATTATAGCTGGAGCTCCAGGTAAACCTCGGTGGGTGCCCGAGCGTCAAAGGCGCCTCAACACTGGGCAGGCTTCAGCCACGAGCACTCCAGGTCGCCCGCACCCGATTCAGTGGCGCGAAGCTGGGAGACATCCCCGGCCGCCGCGGTCCTGGAGAACTGGGCCAGCCGGACGGCGATCTTGTCCTCGATGTCCTTCGGCGAGCCCGACAGGTACTGGTTGAGCATGATCGAGAAGATCAACGGCTCGCCGTCCGCGCTCGTGACGTAGCCGGACAACGAGGTGACGCCGGTCAGCGAGCCGGTCTTGGCGTGCACGTTGTTCGCCGCGGGCGTGTTGCCCATCCGGCTGCGCAGGGTGCCGCCGGTGAAGCGGTCGGAATTGCCCGCGATGGGCAGGGAGTCGTACCAGGTGCCGAACCACGGCTTCCCGCGTACGGCGGACAGGAGCTGCACGATCGAGCCCGGCGAGAACCCGTCACGCCGCGACAGCCCGGAGCCGTCCCGCATGTTGATCACCTGCACCCCGTTCGCCTTGGCGAAGTCGGTGCTGACCTTGAGTCCGGCCGACCACGTGCCCTGGTTCGACACCTTGCGGCCCATGGCCTTGGTGAGGATCTCGGCGTGGATGTTGTTGCTCAGCTTCAGGAAGGGCACCAGCAACTCGCCCAGCGTCATCGACTCGTGCCTGGCCAGCTCCTTGGCCGAGGAGGGACCCGCGCCCTGGACGGTCGCTCCGAGCACCTTGACGCCGTGCTTGGCCAGCGCCTTGCGGAACAACGAGGAGACGTACGCCGTCGGATCGTCCACGGCCACCCACTCCTGGTACGGATCCGCCACCGTGCCCGTGATGACCACCGTGCGCGTGCTGTGCTGCCGCTCGATGAGCACGTCCGTCTCGTCGCCCACCGTGGCCCTGTTGACGATCTTCAGGTAGTCGGTCTCGGGCGTGGTGGACACCTTGACCTTGTCCCCGTCGGCCGCCACGGCCACGATCACCGAGCCGGCGTCGTAGTCCCGGTCGGGCGAGGCGGTCAGCGCCGAGATCGGCGCCGCGTAGTACGCGCTCTCGTCGTCCCAGGCCCAGTCGTTGCCGAGCCGCTGCGCGTCGAACCAGGTGTCGTCGGCCACCAGCTTGCCGGTCACGACCTTGACGCCCGCCGCGGCGACCTTGGCGGCCAGCGCGTCGTAGTCCTCGGCCAGCATGGTCGGGTCGCCGGTGCCGCGCAGCACCAGGTCGCCGGCCAGCACCGAGCCCGCCTTGCGGCCGGTGTTCAGCACGGTGGTGGGGAAGCGGTAGCCGAGGCCGAGGGTGTCGGCCGCCGCGGCCGAGGTGAACAGCTTGGTGTTGGAGGCCGGGATGAGGAGCTTGCCGGCGTCGGTGGCGTACAACTGCTCGCCGGTCTGCGCGCTCTTGACCACGACGCCCGCCCTGGCGATCGTGAGCCGTGAGTCGCTGAGGATCTGGTTGAGGTCCTGGGTCAGGTCCGCCGCGCCCACCGAGGGGTCCAGCGCGACGGCCGGGGTGGAGGGTCCTGACGCCCACGCGAGGGCCGCGACGAGCGCGCCCGCGACGAGGGAGGCTGAGGTGCGCCGCATGGGGTCTCCAAGTGACTGGGGGATCGCATGTGAGCATGGATCAGGCGCAGTCACCCTGTAATCCGCAAATATCCGTATTTGTGGGGCATCACCGGGCCGTCGCCCCAGCGCACGGCCGCCGTCTCCGCCGCGAGGCCGCCGTCTCCGGCGCCGGCCTCAGGACGGCTGGTGCGAGCTCACCATGAATCCGCAGTCGCCGAAGGAGATCTCATCGCCCGACTTCACCCGCGCGGGCCCCACCAGCCGCCACCCGTTGAGCCGGGTGCCGTTGAGCGAGCCGAGGTCCACCAGCATCCACCCGCCGTCGCCCTCACGGCGCAACTCGGCGTGCACCCGGGAGACGGTCAGGTCGGACAGGACGAGGTCGCAGGCCGACCCGCGGCCCACCACGTAACGCAGCCGTTCGTCGTCGGGCAGCGCGAGGCGGGGCAGCCGGGGCTTGCGCCACGCCGACTGCAGCCTGGTGGTGAACTCCGACACCGAGGCGACGGCGTCCGTCAGCCGCTGCCTGAGCGAGGGCCGCTGCGGGAAGTCGGCCACCAGATCGTCGAGCTCGTGCCGATTCTGCGCGCGCAGCGCCTGATCCACCCGGCCCACGAAGGTGTCGTGTGAGATCCGGCCCTCTACGGCCCGATCCCTGAGCTCGTCGATCGCACGGTCGCGTTCCCCATCGGACGCGCGAAAGGGCGGATGCGTGGAGCTCATAGAGCGAGTATCGGCCTGAACCTCGCTCCGTGTCCAGAATACGCGGATCAGTTGCGATGAGCATACTCAGTATGCATACTCAGTATCCATGTCGATCAGGCACGGGCTGCTCGCGCTGCTGAGTGGCGAACCGCGGTACGGCTATCAGTTGCGGGTGGAGTTCGAGGCGTCCACGGGGGCGACCTGGCCCCTGAACATCGGCCAGGTCTACACGACGCTCGCTCGCCTGGAACGCGACGGCCTGGTCGAGCCCGGCGGCGCCGACGATCAGGGCCGCGCCGTCTACACGATCACCGGGGCCGGCCGGCGGGAGCTGGAGCGATGGTTCGGCACCCCCGTCGCCCAGACCGACCGGCCCCGGGACGAGCTCGCCATCAAGATCGCGATGGCCGTGGCGAGCGGCGTCGACGTCACCGAGGTCATCCAGGCCCAGCGTGTGGTCACCATGCGCGGGCTGCAAGAGCTCACCAGGGCCAAGCGGGAGGCGGCCGGCGGGTTCGCGCAACGGCTGGTCCTGGATTCGTTGATCTTCAAGGCCGAGGCGGAGCAGCGCTGGCTGGACCACTGCGAGGCCGTTTCCAAGGAGAAGTCATGACTGTGGTGGAGTTGAAGGACGTCACCCGCGAGCACGGTCAGGTGCGCGCCCTGAGAGGGGTGAGCCTGGAGGTCGCGGCGGGTGAGCTGGTGGCGGTCATGGGGCCCTCGGGCTCGGGCAAGTCCACACTGCTCAACCTGGCGGGCGGCCTCGACCGGCCCACCTCGGGCAGCGTGACGATCGAGGGCAGGGACCTGGCGGGGGTGAAGGACCTGGCCGCCCTCAGACGCGGCAGCGTCGGGTACGTCTTCCAGGACCTGAACCTGATCCCGTCCCTGACGGCCGCCGAGAACGTGATGTTGCCCAGGGAGCTCGACGGCGTCCGGGCCGGCCGGGCCCGTACGGAGGCGCTGGCCGTACTGGCGGAAGTGGGGGCGGAGGACACCGCCGGCCGTTTCCCCGAGGCGTTGTCCGGCGGGCAGCGCCAGCGCGTGGCCATCGCCAGAGCCCTGGCCGGCGAGCGCCGCCTGCTGCTGGCCGACGAGCCGACCGGCGCGCTCGACACCGCCACGGGCGATGAGATCCTGCACCTGCTGCGCACGCGCGCCGACGCCGGGGCGGCCGTCCTGCTCGTCACCCACGAGCCCCGCTACGCCGCCTGGGCCGACCGCGTGATCTACCTGCGCGACGGCCAGATCGCCGAGGCGGGCGCCGTGCGGCTGGAGAGTGCCAGGTGAGCGCGTTCTTCGCCGCGCTGCGCCTGTCCCGCAGGGACGCCGCGCGCTTCAAGGGCCGCAGCGCCCTCATCATGGTCATGATCGGCCTGCCCGTCCTCGTCATCACGGGGGTCCTGACACTGATCGACACCACGGACTTGTCCGTGCGCGAGGAGTTGCCCTCTCGCCTGGGCTCGGTGGCGGACGCCGCCGTCCTGTCACATCTGCGCAGGAACCCCGTCGACCAGGACCCCGCCGGCAGGTACGGCCAGCAGGCCCAGACGGGCGATCGGCCGCCCGGGTGGACGACCGCCGAGGTCACGGCGCTGACCGGCGGCCGGCTGCTCCCGTTCCACGCCTACCCGAGCGAGGCCCGGCTGCACGACGGCTACGACGCGGTGGACGTGCTGGAGATCGACCTGCGCGACCGGCTCAGCACCGGCATGAGGCCGCTGGTCGAGGGCAGGTTCCCGGCCGCGCCGCAGGAGATCGCGATCACGCCCGCGCTGCTCGACGAGGGCGTCCGCGTCGGCGGCACGCTCCAGGTGACCAGACGCGGGGAGCCGAAGCGCGTGGTGGGCGTCGTCGAGCAACCGAACCGGCCGGGCACCTTGGAGATCGTGGCCTTGTACGACGCGGTGCAGCCGGACAAGGGCACGTGGCGGGGCGCCGGCTGGCTCGCAGACACGCCGGCCCCGGTCACCTGGGAGGACGTGCGACGGCTGAACCAGGCGGGACTACGTGTGGCCTCCCGGGCCGTCACCGAGAGCCCGCGCGCGCAGGAGTTCCGCTACCGTCCCAGCCAGACGGATCAGTGGCTCTGGATGCCCATCGCCGTGCTGCTCGTCGTCACGGAGACGGTGCTGCTGGCCGGGCCCGCGTTCGCCGTCGGGTTGCGTCGCCGCAGGAGAGAGCTGGCCACCATCGCCGCACAGGGCGGCTCCCCTGGCCACCTGCGGACGATCGTGCTGGCCGACGGTCTCCTCCTCGGCGGTGCGGCGGCCCTGATCGGCGCCGCGCTGGGCGTCGGCGCCGGCCTGGCCGCCGAGGCGGTCGCGGCGCGGTCGCTGGACTGGACGAGCGGCCCGCCGGACGTGCCGTGGTCGCAGGTGCTCGGCGTCGCCGCGCTCGGCCTGGTCAGTGCCCTGGTGGCGGCCGTGGTGCCGGCCGTCCAGGCCGCCGGGCAGAGTCCCGCCCAGGTGCTCGCGGGCCGTCCGGGCGAGGTGCGCGACCGCGCGGGACGGCCCCTGCTCGGGTCGGTGCTGGTGCTGTTGGGGCTGGGCGCGATGCTCGGCGTCGAGGGCATCAACGAGCTGGGCGTGGTGGTGTCGGCCACGGTGGTCCTGTTCGGGCTGATCGCGCTGACGCCCTGGCTCGTGCGCCTCACCGGGAGACTCGCCGGGCGCCTGCCGCTCCCGGCGCGCCTGTCGGTCCGCGACGGCGCCCGCCACCGGAGCCGTACGGCGTCGGCGGTGGCGGCCGTCATGGCGGCCACGATGGGCGCGGTCACCGTCGGCCTGGCCTACAACACCATGTACATCGCACGCCAGGACGAGTACCGGATCGCGGCCCCCGAGGGCACCATGACCGTCAGCGCCCCCGGCGTCGGCGACCAGGACTGGTCAGAGCTGCGCGCCGCCTTCCGGGAGAGGGTGCCAGGGATGAGCTGGGTCACCGGGCTGGAGGTGGCCGGCGGCGAGGGGATGACCCTGGTGGGGCTCGTGGGGCGGCAGAGCGGTGACTGCTCCACCCAGTGCGCCCCCACGTATCTCCAAGACGTGGCGATCGGCGACGCCCGCCTGCTCGCCCTCTTCCAGGGGCGGCAGGATCCGCGAGCCGCGGTCGCCCTGGCGGCCGGTAAGGCCGTGGTGTTCGATCCCCGGCTGGTCAGTGACGGCACGGTTCAGGTGTCCGTCACAGGCGGCGGGGCGGACGGAGACGATCTGATCCGGGTGCCGGCCGTGGTGGCCGCCGGGGCCCAGGCCGACCAGGGCGGCGCCGTGCTGCCCGCCTCGGCCCTGACGGAAGCCGGGTTCAAGATGGCCGAACGGCGGATCTACGCTCTGCTTCCCCCGTCCGACTGGGATCGCGTCGAGCGCGGCCTGCAGGCGGTGACCGTCGGCGCGACGGTCAGCATCGCCCAGGACAACGACGAGGAACTCGCCTACATCCTCTCGACCTTGCTGGTCGCGGCGTTGATCCTCGCACTGGGCGGCACGTTCGCCGCCACCGGGCTGGCCGTGGCGGACATGCGCCGGGATCTCGACACCCTGTCGGCTGTCGGCGGCCGTCCACGGACCCGCAGGATGGTGGCGGCGTCGCAGGCGGGCTACATCGCCGGGCTCGGCGCCGTCCTGGGCCTGGCGGGCGGCGCGGTCACCGGGGTCGCGCTCTCCCTGCCGTTGACGGGCATGTGGGCAGGCGCCGGGATCTCGGTGCCGTGGGCGTTCCTGGCCGGGCTCGTGCTGGGCCTGCCCCTGCTGGCGGCGCTGCTCGCGGGCCTGTTCACGCGGACGCGTCCGGAGCGGGCGCGCCGGGCGGCGTGAGCCGGTACTTCAGTGTGATCAGCGCCGACGCGAAGATGATCAGCGCGGGGATCGCGGTCTGCCCGATGAGGACCGCGGTCACCGCGCTGTCCGGCTGCTCGACCGGCCGGCTGGGCTCGGACTCGATGAAGCCGCTGATCGACAGTGTCACCCCGAAGATCAGCGCGCCGAACGAGCTGACCCCGCTCTCGATGGCCGTCCACAGCCCGGTCAGCACGCCGGCCCGGCGCTTGCCCGTCCTCTCCGCGTCCTCCGCGATCACGTCCGCGAGCATCGAGAACTGCATGAGCTGGAGCCCGGCGTACCCGACGCCGACCAGCAGGATCATGATGTGCGCCCACACCGGGCCGAACAGCGGCGTGGCGATGGCCGCCGTCGTGCCGCCCCCGAACAACACCACCGCCAGCACCATCGCGCCGCGCTTGTCGAGCCGCTTGGCCACCCGCACCCACAGCGGCATGGTCAGCAGGATCGGGCCGACCAGCGCGGCGAAGAGCGTCTGCGTGGCGCCGGGCGAGCCGAGCGTGTACGTCGCGAAGTACGGCGCCGCGGCCAGCATCATGCTGACGGCCAGCATCTGCGTGCAGGCCAGCACCGTCAGCCACACGAACGGCCGGTTCCCCTTGACCGCGGCGAACTGCTCGCGCCACCCGCCGCGATCCGCCTCGGGCGCCCCGGTCATGGGGGCGCGGGCGGTGCCGAAGAAGGAGCCGAGCATGGCGACGAGCAGGATGACCGCGATCGTGAGCGCCATCACCCGGTAGCTGCTCAGCGTGCCGTTCGCGCCGTCGCTGGTGGCGATGGCCGGCGCGAGCACGCCGCTGATCGCGGTGGCCGCGCCGATGAACACCATCCGCCACTGCAGCAGCGACGTGCGCTCGTGGTAGTCGTTCGTCATCTCGCCGGGCATCGCCTTGTACGGCACCTCGAACAACGCGTACGCCGTCGCCGTCGCCAGGAAGCACACGCCCACGTAGGCCGCGGCCGCGTACCCCGTCAGCTGCGGCCCCGCGAAGATCAGGAAGAACACGATCGGCAACGTGCACGCCCCGGCCAGCAACCACGGCCGGCGCGGCCCCCAGCGCGAGACCGTCCGGTCCGACCAGCGCCCGACCAGCGGGTTGATGACCAGGTCCCACACCTTGGGCGCGGTGACCACCACACCGGCCAGCCACGCGGGCACGGCCAGGAAGTTCGTCATGTAGAACAGCAGCAGCAGGCCGGGAACCGCGTTGACCGTCGCCGTGCAGAACGAGCCCATCCCGTAGCCGAGGCGCACACCCCTCGGGACGGTGTTCGCGGTCACCGCCGGTGTGATCATGCCCTCATCTAAACCGAGCGAGAGCTTGTTCGGTAGGGCCCACTTTCGCGGGCCCCGCCGTCAGTCGCTCACGTTCGCGCACACCACGTGCGCGCCGATCTCGATCATGCGGCGTTCGCTGCGCGCGTCGGCCACCCTGGCCATGAGGATCGGCGCCCCGGAGGCGGCGAACTGCGGCAGCCGGGCGCGTACCAGACGGTGCAGGTCGCGTACGACGTCCTCGGCGGCCGACATGTGCACCTTCACATGCAGCATGATCCCCGTGGCCCCCGACGCCGTACGGGCCTCGGAGATCCAGACGTGGTGCACCAGCGGGAAATCCATGAGCAGGTACGCGATCGCCTGGCGCAGCGCCGGCAGGATCGGGTGCGCGCACCGCCGGTACCCCGGGTCCACCTGCTGCATCGGCCCCGACAGATGGGGCCGCGGCGCGGGGACCCACGGGAACGCGGGCGCCTCGGGGACGGGGGGTGCCACCTGGGCCAGCGCGGCACCGCGCGACACGGTGGCCATCGCACCCGTGGCGTAGGCGGCCGGCACGGCCCCCGACAACACGGGTGTGTGCCCGGCGCGCGTCGTGGTGATGAAGCGCAGCAGATCGTCGATGGGCACGGCCGCGGCGGCTGGTCCGGCCGCGTCGATCACGATCTCGCGCACTCCGGTGACGCGCTGGATGTCCAGGATGGTGTCGGCGTCGCACGCCGAGAGGGAATGGCTGCCGCGGTGCCTGGCATAGGTAGCGGGGCCGGTGTATCCGAGCAGCACCCGGTCACCGGCCTGGGTCGTCCCCAGGACGACGGAACGATCTGGTCGCACTGCCACCAGGACTCCACCGTCGGCAAGTGCGCCCAGCAGGCGATGCGGCGTGCCATGCTGGGCGAGCACGTCGGCAAGCGCAGGATTCCCGATGCTCATATGACGAACCATAGGTAGTCGGCCACGGCTTATCAGGCTAATGGTGAATAAATCGTCCGATCAAGACAAAGATGCATCCAGTGTGGATGAGTTTTTCGCCCGGTGGGTACGGAGGTCCCCGTCTCACATCGTGGGTCCCTCGTGAATACGTTCACAAGCTGCGGATACACTCTGTGGGACCGCCGGGGGGATCCGTGGACGTGTCCCCCCAACAGCCCGCCGTGCCTTAAGGATCCACACTCGTGAACAAGCCCGTCGTTCTGGTCGCAGAGGAGCTGTCCGAGGCTGGCCTCGCCGTACTCGGCGCTGATTTCGAGGTCCGCCACACCGACGGCGCCGACCGTTCCCAACTGCTGCCCGCCCTCGCCGACGTGGACGCCGTGATCGTCCGCTCGGCCACGCAGATCGACGCCGAGGCCATCGCCGCGGCGCCCAAGCTGCGCGTGGTCGCCCGCGCCGGCGTCGGTCTCGACAACGTCGACGTCGAGGCCGCCACCAAGGCCGGCGTCATGGTCGTCAACGCGCCGACCTCCAACATCACCAGCGCCGCCGAGCAGACGATCGCCCTCATCCTGGCCAGCGCCCGTAACACGGCCCAGGCCCACTCCGCGTTGAAGAACGGGGAGTGGAAGCGGTCCAAGTACACCGGTGTCGAGCTGGACGAGAAGGTCGTCGGCATCCTCGGACTGGGCAAGATCGGCCAGCTCGTGGCCCAGCGGCTGGCGCCGTTCGGCGTCGAGCTGATCGCCTACGACCCCTACCTGCCGCCGGCCCGTGCGGCGCAGATGGGCGTCAAGCTGCTCAGCCTCGAAGAGGTGCTCAAGCAGGCCGACTTCATCACCGTGCACCTGCCGAAGTCCAAGGAGACGCTCGGCCTCATCGGTGATCGCGAGCTGCACCAGGTCAAGCCGAACGTCCGGATCGTCAACGTCGCCCGCGGCGGCATCGTGGACGAGGGCGCGCTCTACTCGGCCATCAAGGAGGGCAGGGTCGCGGGAGCCGGTCTGGACGTCTTCTCCAAGGAGCCCTGCACCGACAGCCCGCTGTTCGAGCTCGACCAGGTCGTCGCCACGCCGCACCTCGGCGCCTCCACCCACGAGGCCCAGGAGAAGGCCGGCACCCAGGTCGCGCGGAGCGTGAAACTGGCTCTGGCGGGCGAGTTCGTCCCCGACGCGGTCAACGTTCAGGGCGGCGTCGTCGCCGAGGACGTCAAGCCGGGCCTGCCGCTGGCTGAGAAGCTCGGCCGGGTCTTCACGGCGCTGTCCGGCGAGGTGGCCACCAAGCTCGACATCGAGGTGCGCGGCGAGATCGCCGCCCAGGACGTGCGGGTGATCGAGCTGGCCGCGCTCAAGGGCGTGTTCGCCGACGTGGTCGAGGAGCAGGTCACCTACGTCAACGCCCCGCTGCTGGCCAAGGACCGCGGCATCACGGTCGAGCTGGTGACCAGCTCCGAGAGCCCCGACTGGCGCAACGTGGTGACCGTGCGCGGCGTGCTGGCCGACGGCCGTACGGTCTCGGTCTCCGGCACGCTGTCCGGGCCCCGCCAGATCACCAAGATCGTCGAGGTCAACGGCTACGAGATGGAGATCGAGCCGACGGCCCACCTGTGCTTCTTCACCTACGCCGACCGCCCCGGCATCGTCGGCGTGGTGGGCAGGCTGCTGGGCGAGCACGGCATCAACATCGCCTCGATGCAGGTGGCCCGCGACGCCAAGGGCGGCAAGGCGCTCATCGCGCTGACCGTCGACTCGGCGATCCCCGCCGACGTGGTCGAGCAGATCGGCGGCGAGATCGGCGCCGAGAGCGGCCGTTCTGTGGACCTGGAGGACTGACCTGCCGCGTGCGAAGGGCCGTCACCCGTTCCGGGTGGCGGCCCTTTTGCGTCTCAGGATGCGAGATAGTAGGACATCCAAGCAGCTCTCTCAGGTACTGTAACCGGTAATGCGCCAGGTTCTCGTACTTATTACCTGCCGCGGCGGGGCCTGTTAGGGCAGGTCGACGACCCGCCGCGGAGAGCGGCGACGTGTCGGCCAGTAAGCCCCCTTTCGTCCGGTCCGTGACCCGGACCACGAGATCAGGCCCGGTCGGATTCGCGACCGGGATCCGGCTTCCCTCCTTGGAACGTGCCCGCGAAATGAGATGAGTCACATGTACGAGATGAACCGTGCCGAAGACCACCAGGACGAGGCCGCCGAGGCCGTTCAGATAGCGCTGGACCGCCGCGACAACGGCGGCGCCCCGCAGAACTCCGGCCGGTAGGGACTCCGGCCGGTAGGGACTCCGGACGCCGGACGAGCGGCCCCGCCGTGAGACGGGGCCGCTCCCGGTGCTCTCAGAGGGTGGCCGTGAGCGTCGTCGGCGCGGGCTCCCGGACCTCCTTGAGGTGCTTGGACCACTGGCGTACGCCCTTCGGGTCCGGCCGGACGGCGCCGACGAACGACTGCCGCCGCCAGCTCGATAGCTTCTCCTCCTTCACGACGTCGCCCGTGTGCGGCGCGTTCACCATGTAACCGGGCTTGGAGATCATCCCCACGTGGCCCAGGCCGCTGAAGAACACCAGGTCGCCGGGCTTGAGGTGGTTCCAGGCGATCTTTCTGGAGAACGCCCCGTACTGCTCGCTGGCGGTTCGCGGCAGTTCGATCCCCGCGGCCCCGTACGACCTGAGCATGAGCCCCGAGCAGTCGTAGCCGCTCTTGCTGGCCCCGCCCCATACGTACGGCGTGCCCTGCTTGTCCATGGCGTAGTGGAGTGCGACCTTCCAGGCGGGCTTGGGGGTCTGCTTGTCCTGGAGGCGCTTGATCTCGGCGCCGGTGAGAGTGGTGGTGTCGTCGTCGGTGGCGGCCTGCGCGGCCTGACCGGTCAGGATGAGCCCGGCGGCACCGGCCGCCAGGGCTATGGCAATGCGAGACAGAACGATGCGCGACAAAGCATTGTCCTTCCATACGGCCGGCCGGGTTAGCTGACGGGCTCGGGCCTGGAAGACGGCCCTACGGCGATGCCGATTCGCCCCAGAGGGAAAAGTGGGTCCCCGGCTCCACACAGCGGCTGTGTGGATTAGGCCCGATGGACTCTAACGAATCGGTCAAAAGGTCGCAAACACCACAAAATCGGACGTCCGAGAGGTGAGATGGTGTGTTCGTCAGTCGAGACGAGCCGGTAAGGTACCGCCCATGGAGTCGCGTAACATCCGCCTGGCCGTCATCCCTGGGGATGGAATCGGCACCGAGGTCGTCGCCGAAGGACTCAAGGTCCTGGAGGCAGTAGGCACGAAGATCGAGCCCACACACTACGATCTGGGCGCCGCACGCTATCACCGCACCGGCGAGACCCTGCCGGACTCGGTGCTGGAGGAGCTGCGCGGCTATGACGCGATCCTGCTCGGCGCCGTGGGCGACCCCAGCGTGCCGCCCGGCATCCTTGAGCGCGACCTGCTGCTGCGGCTGCGGTTCGCGTTCGACCACTACGTGAACCTGCGGCCCGTCAAGCTGTTCCCCGGGGTCGAGACCCCGCTGGCCGACACCTCGCCCGAGGACATCGACATGATCGTCGTCCGCGAGGGCACCGAGGGCCTCTACGCCGGCACCGGCGGCGCCATGCGGCGCGGCACGCCGCACGAGATCGCCACCCAGGAGTCGCTCAACACCGCCTACGGCGTCGAGCGCGTGGTGCGCTACGCGTTCGAGAAGGCCAAGGCGCGCCCGCGCAAGAAGCTGACCCTCGTCCACAAGACGAACGTCCTCACCTTCGCCGGCGACCTGTGGCAGCGCACGGTCGACCAGGTGGCCGCCGACTACCCCGAGGTCACCACCGACTACTGCCACATCGACGCGGCCTCGATGTACTTCGTCAGCCAGCCCGAGCGCTTCGACGTGGTCGTCACCGACAACCTGTTCGGCGACATCATCACCGACCTCGGCGCCGCCATCGCCGGCGGCATCGGCCTGGCCGCCAGCGGCAACATCAACCCGGAGCGGTCGGCGCCCAGCATGTTCGAGCCGGTGCACGGCAGCGCCCCCGACATCGCCGGTCAGGGCAAGGCCGACCCCACCGCGACCATCCTGTCCGTCGCCATGCTCCTCGACCACCTCGGCCTGCACGCCGAGTCGGCCAGGGTCGAGCAGGCGGTCGCCGACGACATCGTGGAGCGCCTGGCCGGTTTCTCCGCCCGCACGACCGGCCAGGTCGGCGACGACATCACCACGCGAGTAGCCGGCTAGGACCGCCTAGCCCGGAAGCGTCTGGCGGTCCGAGGAGGACTGTCAGGCGCTTTTTCGCGTCCAGGCGGACTTATCCCCCCATTGACCGCTTGCCATCCCATATGGCGAGACAATAGGAAGTACGGACTGCCCTCGCTGGGCGCTGCCACAGGTTCGCGAATCCGCGAGCACTGGACAGGTTCCGGTAGATTTCGGTAGATCGCAGAGAGAAGGACCGCCGTCATGACCATCGCTCAGAAGCTCAGCTTCGACGTGCAGCTATCCGACCACGCTCGCACCGCGGCCGAGCGGGAGCAGGTACTGGCGAACCCCGGTTTCGGGCAGACCTTCACGGATCACATGATCTCGATCGACTACACCGAGGGCCAGGGCTGGCACGACGCCAGGCTCACGCCGTACGGGCCGCTCTCGCTCGACCCCGCCACCTCGGTCTTCCACTACGCGCAGGAGCTGTTCGAGGGCCTGAAGGCCTATCGCCAGGCCAGCGGCTCGATCGTGACGTTCCGCCCGTACGCGAACGCCGCCCGCTTCAACCGCTCGGCCCTGCGCATGGCCATGCCCGAACTGCCCGAGGAGACGTTCGTCGACTCGCTCGAGATCCTCGTCGAGACCGACAAGGACTGGGTGCCCACCACCGAGGGGCACAGCCTCTACCTGCGGCCCTTCATGATCGCCACTCAGGCGGGGCTGGGCGTCAACTACCCGTCGAAGTCGTACAGATACATGGTCATCGCCTCGCCGGCGGCCTCCTACTTCACCGGCGGCATCAAGCCCGTCTCCGTCTGGTTGTCCACCGAGTACACCCGCGCCGCCCCCGGCGGCACCGGCTTCGCCAAGTGCGGCGGCAACTACGCCGCGGCGTTCGTCGCGCAGCGGCAGGCCGTGGAGCACGGCTGCGACCAGGTGGTGTGGCTGGACGCCCACGAGCACCGCTACGTCGAGGAGATGGGCGGGATGAACCTGTTCTTCGTCTTCGGCGACAAGCTCGTCACCCCGGCGCTCACCGGCACCCTGCTGCCCGGCATCACCAGGGAGTCCATCCTCGAACTGGCCGGTGACCTGGGCCTGGAGACCGAGGAGCGGCTCATCACGGTGGACGAGTGGCAGGCCGGCTGCGAGTCGGGGGAGCTCACGGAGGTGTTCGCGTGCGGCACGGCCGCCGTGGTGACGCCGGTCGGCACGGTCAAGGGCGCCGACCGCTCCTGGAGCGTCGCCGACGGCACGCCGGGCCCCGTGACGATGCGGGTGCGCGAGGAGCTCGTGGGCATCCAGTACGGCGCCCGCCCCGACGCCCACAACTGGATCCACAAGATCGTCTGATGCCGGCCCCGTACGTCTCGTTCGCCTGAGCGCCTAAGCGCCGGCTCGCCCATCGGGGCCGAGCCGGCGCGGGCCCTTGATGCGGCCCGGTTTTGCGCGTCGGGTAAGGTCTGCGCGATCAATGACGCGAGAGTGGGCTGATGATGAAGCGGTTGATGGCGGTCGTGGCGGCATGCGTGGCGATCGCCGTGCTCGGGGTGCTGGCGTACGCGGAGCCTGGCGCGTCGTCCGACGGGGTGACGCTGACCCGGCAGGCGGACGGCTCGATGATCCTGGCCGACCTGGGGAGCGAGGCTCCCGTGCTCGACGTGTTCGAGGACTTCGACTGTCCCGTGTGCAAGGACATGCACACCAAGACCGACGCCACGATCCAGCGGCTGGCCAGGGAGGGGAAGGTCAAGGTCGTCTTCCACACCGTGACGATCTTCCAGGACGAGCCCATGCACTCCAACTCCATCCGCGCCGCCGCGGCCGCCCGCTGCGTCCCCGAGGCGAACTGGCTGGCCTTCAGGGACGCGGTGTACGCCATGCAGCCCGCCCCGCACGGCGTGGCCTCAGGCTTCACCGTCGAGGAGCTGGTCCAGGCCGCCAGGAAGGCGGGGGCGTCGGTGGACTCGTGTGTCACCTCGCAGTCGTACGCGAAGACGCACCTGGCCGAGACCGCGAAGATCCACCTTGAGGGCACGCCGACCGTGGTGCTGGACGGGCAGATGCTGGGCAACGAGGTGTTCGACCCCGCGGCGCTGGAGCAGGCCATCGCGGGCGGCGGCGGCGTACAGGTGTGACAGGCCGTGCGTCCCAAGAGGTGAGACCGGTGTGCCGACTGGTGAAATCATGTGGCAGACTGGGCGGCACCATGTTCTACGGTCTGCTCATTATCGGCAGGCGCGCTGGCTGACACTAGGGACACCGCCAGCGCGCAGACCTCTCACGTCCGTGAGGGGTCTTTTTGTTTTCCTGACACCGACCTTCCTCAGAGACGAGAGACTCATGGCCGACGACCGCTTCCACGTATACGACACGACGCTTCGTGACGGCGCGCAACAGGAGGGGCTCAACCTCACCGTCGCCGACAAGATCGCCGTAGCGCGCCACCTGGACGGCCTGGGCGTCGGCTTCATCGAGGGGGGATGGCCGGGCGCCAACCCCAAGGACACAGAGTTCTTCAGGCTGGCTCGAACAGAGCTCGACCTGAAGCACGCGCAACTCGCCGCGTTCGGCGCGACCCGCCGGGCAGGTGTGAAGGCAGCCGACGACCCATTGGTGGCCGCATTGCGCGAATCCGGCGCGCCGGTCGTGACCCTTGTCGCCAAGAGCCACGACCGGCACGTGGAGCTGGCCCTCCGCACGACTCTCCAGGAGAACCTCGCGATGATCCGCGACACGGTCTCCCACCTTCGTGCGGGGGGACAGCGAGTCTTCCTCGACGCCGAGCACTTCTTCGACGGTTACAAGTCCAACCCAGCCTACGCGCTGGAGGTCCTGCGGACCGCCGCCGAGGCCGGGGCCGACGTCATCGCCCTGTGCGACACGAACGGCGGCATGCTCCCCGACGAACTGGCCGAGATCGTCCTCGACGCGGCGGGCACCGGCGCCCGCGTCGGCATCCACTGCCACGACGACACGGGCTGCGCCGTGGCCAACACCCTGGCCGCGGTCAAGGCGGGGGCCACGCACGTGCAGGGCTGCGCCAACGGCTACGGCGAGCGCTCCGGCAACGCCAACCTCTTCACGGTCGTGGCGAACCTGCAGCTCAAGCGCGGCTTCGACCTGGTGCCCCAGGACGCGCTCGCCGACATGACCCGCATCGCGCACGCGATCACCGAGGTCACCAACGTCACCCCCAACTCCCACGCGCCCTACGTCGGCACCTCCGCCTTCGCCCACAAGGCCGGCCTGCACGCCAGCGCCATCAAGGTGGACCCCAACCTCTACCAGCACATCGAGCCCGCCCAGGTGGGCAACGACATGCGCATGCTCGTCTCCGACATGGCGGGCCGCGCGTCGGTGGAGCTCAAGGGCCGCGAGCTGGGCTACGAGCTGACCCCCGAGCACACCAAGTCGCTCGTGGAGCGGGTCAAGGACCTGGAGTCGAAGGGCTACACGTTCGAGGCCGCCGACGCCTCCTTCGAACTCCTGCTGCGCGACACCGTGGAAGGGACGCGCAAGCGCCACTTCGAGGTCGAGTCCTGGCGCGTCATCGTCGAGCGCACCAAGGGCGGCGAACTGGTCAGCGAGGCCACGGTCAAGCTGCACGCCAAGGGCGAGCGCATCGTGGCCACCGGCGAGGGCAACGGCCCCGTGAACGCCCTGGACAAGGCCGTGCGGCTGGCGCTCGAGCAGCTCTACCCCGAGCTGGCCAACCTGGAGCTGGTGGACTTCAAGGTCCGCATACTGGAGGGCACCCACGGCTCGGACGCCATCACCCGGGTGCTCATCACCTCCAGCGACGACACGGCGGAGTGGGCCACGGTGGGGGTGGCCGAGAACATCATCGACGCCTCGTGGCAGGCCCTTGAGCAGGCGGTCACGTACGGCCTCCTGCGCGCGGGCCACGACTTCTCGTAGGAAGCCCGTCCTGGACGGGGGGTCTCAGAGCAGTCCGGCCGAGAACGACACCCCGTCCACCGAGACCTTCCCCCCGGAACACGACACCTTGGGGGAGTCGGTCCCCGGCACGATCACCGTCAGCAGCGACTTCGCCGCCGGGGACACCACCACGTTCGTCGCCGTCTTCGACAGGTACGTCGGCGACACCCACCCGAGCTTGCCGCCCCGCGACACCTTCTGCCCGCCGACCTTGTCGCACGACGACAGCTGCAGCAGCGTGACCTTGAACTTCCCGTCGGCCAGCACCACCTTGCCCCCGCTCTTGGAGACGACCTTGAGCGAGGGGGCGAAGCGCCAGATGTTGCTGACCTTCTTCCCGCCCGACGCCGTGTCCAGCACCGCCATCAGGTCCTGGCCGTGGTTCACCAGCACCGACCGGGTGCGGCTCACCCCGTAGGCCTTGTCGGTCAGCCTGAACGCCTGGCGGTCCTTGCCGTAGGAGGTCTTGATGAGCTTGCTGGCCGTGCGCGGCCGGAATTTGGCGCCCACCACGGTCGGCACGTTGTGCGCCTCGGGCGAGAGCGTCCAGTAGCGGTAGGAGCTCTTCTCGTAGGAGTGGAAGCCGCCGTCCATCAGGATGTCGTGCCCCTGTGCGTAGTACGTCACGCCCAGGTGGTCCTCGTGGCCGTGGAACTTCGTTCCGGGGCCGTACCTGATCGAGTAGTACGCCGACTCCGGCTTGTCCCAGGCGGTCCGCCCGAACACGTAGCCCGCCCGGTACGCCTTGACCTCCTGCTTCGGCGTGCCCGTCTCGATCTTGGGCTCGGTCTCCGCGCTGCCGTCGCCGATGGGCACCATGTAGCCGTTCGGCATGGTGGAGTGGGCGACGAAGTCCTTCAGGGCCGCGGCGCGCCTGGCGATCTCGCCGGGCACCTTGCGGCCGCACTCCTTCATGTTGGTCATGGCGACCTGGAGGCGGTCGTACACGTAGACCGCGTAGCGGGGCGCCTGCTCCATCAGCGCGCCCTGCGCGTCCACGTCGAGCTTCACCGTGCCCGTGAGGCGGCCGGTGGCCAGGCTGACCCAGTCCTTGCGGCCGTACCTGCAGCCGATGCCCATGAGCGCGATGTCCTGGTCGATGCCGTGGTTGTGGCCCTTCTTGTACAGGCGCGCGTTCGACAGGAGCTTGGCGTGCGTGGCCAGGCTGTCCTTGAGCCAGCTCGCGTTGACGTGCTTGCTCAGGCAGAGCAGCGGCTGGGTGCGCAGGGAGACCGGGTGGTCCTTCCAGACGTAGGAGGGGGTGCCGCGGGCGCCGTACTTGTTGCTCGCCACCCAGTCCTTGGCGATCTCGGTGGCGCGGTCCAGGTAGCGCTGCTCGCCGGTGTTCTCGTACTCGACGACGAGCGACCCCATCCAGCGCAGCGACTGGAAGACGAACTCCCACGACCGGTTTTTGTACGGGCTCGCGGCCCAGTTGACGTCCTTGCCCAGCTTGTACGCCGGCAGCCCCACCAGCGAGATCTCGCCGTTCATGACGTCCGTGACCGTCGGCGTGCCGGGCAGCCAGTCACCCTGGCACTCCGCGGAACGGGTCACCTTGTCGGCGGCCTGCGCCGGGCTTCCCAAAGCTCCGAGTGCGAGCATGAGGGCAAGAGGGATCGCGAGCCGGCGCACGCCAGTTCCTTCCGGACAAAAAGATGAGGGCGGGACATGCTTTCGGAATCGCGATCAACTGGTCAAGTCGAATGTTCGATTCGTGATACTGGTGAATGTGAACTTCGACGACCTGGTGATCCCCGACACACCCGCCTGCCGAGGCGCGCTGGAGGTGGCCGCCCGCTACCACACGCCCTCGCTGCTCAACCACTCGATCCGGGCCTACCTGTGGGCGGCGGCCTACGCCCGGGGCAACGGCATCGCGTTCGACGCCGAGCTCCTGTACGTGTCGGCCATGCTGCACGACATCGGGCTGGTGGCCGAGTTCGACAGCCACACGTTCCCGTACGAGGAGGCCGGCGGGCACGTGGCCTGGGCCTTCTGCGCCGGCGCCGGCTGGTCACCCGAGCGGCGGGCCCGCGCCTGCGAGGTGATCATCAGGCACATGTGGGAAGAGGTGCCCCTGGAGGAGGACCCCGAGGGACACCTGCTCGAACTCTCGACGGGCATGGACATCTCGGGCCGCCGGACCGAAGAGATCCCCGCCGCGGTGCGGCAGGAGGTGCTGGAGCGTCATCCGCGGCTGGACCTCGCCAAGGAGTTCAGCGTGTGCGTCGCGGACCAGGGCGCGCGCAAGCCGGAGAGCTTCGCGGCCGGGTTCGTGCGGAATGGGATCGTGGACCGCATCCTGCGCAACCCGCTCGACGCCTGAGAGTCCGCTAGGACTTGGGGCCGGTGCTCTCGGCGACCTCGAACGACCACAGCTCGGAGCCCGTCGCCGCGGGCCCCTGCCCATGACCGTGCCCCTGACCTGGGCCCTGCGCCTGGGCCGCGGCCTGCGCGTGACCGCGCTGGAACGCCTCGCCCTGCTGCCACGTCTGGAAGTCCTCCTCGCTGCGCCAGCGCGTGTAGACGAGGTAGCGCTCGGTGCCCTCCACCGGCCGCAGCAGCTCGAACCACTCGAACCCGTCGGCCGACTCCACCATCCCCGCCCGGCTGGCGAAGCGCTTCTCGAGCACCTCGCGCATCTCGGCGGGCACGGTCAGCACGTTGATCTTCACGACGGACAACAGAGGACCCCTCTCGTCAGCGCACGGCTCGGTGCGGCGAAGGTGAGGGCTCCAGGCTAACGCGGGCCACCGCCGGCACCTGATCCCGGTCCAGCGCGTCGCGCATGTGCGGCAGCGTCACGGTGGACAGATGCCGGCTCAGCTCGCCCATCGGCACCGACTCGTCGGCGACCACGCGCAGCCGTACCGAGGGGTGTCCCCGCGTGCCGGCCAGGTCCGCGTGGGCGCTCAGCACGGCGGGGCTCGACGCCACGTCGGAGGCCACCGCCTGCGCCATCCCGTCCGTCGACACCTCCGTGACGCCGCCGGGGCCGCTCTCCAGACGCAGCGTCCTGTGCGTCTCCCTGCGCCCCTGTACGAACAGCCACCGCAACGCCAGCACCGCCACGACGAGCGAGGCCAGGGCCACCAGCCACCAGATCCACGGGCTGTAGCGCGCGAAGAACCCGGTCACGTTGCCGTCCACGATCGGCGTCTCCGCGGCGGCCCAGTCGTGCGAGAACGCCCCCAGCCCCCGGGCCAGCGCCGAACCGCCCAGGAGCGTCAGCGCGAGCCCGACGATCGCGAGGCCCCACCGGTTCCCCCGCCCTGTCCGCCTGTTCACGTGCGCTCCTTCACGTCCACCCGGTACGGCTCCACCAGGTCCAGCCCCGCCAGCCTGGCCAGCACGGCGCCGCGCACCTCCTCGCCGAACCCGTCAGGCCCGTGCGCGACGGGCGTCACGGCGACGGTGTGGCCACGCATGGTCGCCCTGGCCGAGCGCACGCCGGGCACCTCCTCGGCCGCGTGCGCCAGGGCCCGGGTGACGCTCTTGGGACGCAGGCCGATGATCAGGTCGGGGTCGCCGCTGCGTACCGGGACCATGTTCGGCCGCCCCGGCACCAGCGCCGTGACCAGCAGCGCCAGGCCCAGCAACGTCACGATCGCCGAGCCGAGCAGGAACAGCGGATTCGACCACAGGGTCGAGGCGGCCCAGGCCAGCAGGCCGTCGTACGGGATCCAGCGCAGCGGGCGCCCGACCAGGCCCGAGATCGTCTCGATGGCGACCAGCAGGCCCAGCAGCGTGAGCAGGAGGGCGACCACGATGGCGGGAATCCTCCGGTGCGGCCGGAACGCCCGCACCGCCGCCCGATCGGCGGCCCTGGACCGCGTCGGCGTCTCCGCGGGCGCCCGATGCGCGCCAGAAGGCTCGGGGCACACGTCGTTCGCGGTCATGTCGGGTCACCGCCCAGGTCGGTGATGGTGATGTCGAGGCGGGTCACGTCCAGCCCCGTCTGCACGGCGACGCGCCGCGTCACGTGCTCCCTGAGCCGCGCCGCCACCGTGTGCAGCGGCGACGGGTAGGCCACGCTCACGTTCAGCCGCACGGTGGCCTGCGCACCGTGCACCTCCCCGCTCGTCGGCCGCGACCACGGCAGCCCGTGCAGGTGCACCTCACGCACCTCGGGAACCTCCAGGGCGGCACAACGCGCGATCTTGGTGACCACCCGGTCGGCGATCTCCGTGTACCCGCGCCGCTCAGGAGCCGGCAGGGGAGCGGGACGCTGCGCGGGCACGGTGGTCATGGTGGTCATTTACGCCTCGACAGGCCGGACAGGTTGATCTCGCCGGTCTCGACGATCCACCCGACGAGGAAGCCGACCGCGCCGAGCACGAGGACGAGCAGGAACGCGCCCAGCCCCCCGAACGCCCCTGCCAGCCCCAGGATGATGCCGACGGCCATGCCGACCAGCGGCATCCAGCGGATGTTGTTCATGATCCCTCCACGATGATGTCGTCGATGCGCACGTTCACCGGGCGGTCCCCGGCCAGGCCCGCCACTGCCCGCCGCACCTCCTCGGCGGTCTCCGGCAGCGGGCGGTCCAGCGTGGCGACGATGGCGATCTCCACCTCGCGCGCGTCCGTGGACACGCCCGTGAGCCGCTCACCCGGCAGGTACGTGGCCACCGTCCCGAACCGCCCGCCGGACAGCCCGGCCACCCCCGCGCAGGCGCGCGCCCGCTCGGCGATCGCCAGCGCCTCACTCACGGCGCCGTCCACGCCGGCACCGGAACCGGCGCTGGACCGGGCCTCCGCGCCGGCACTCGGCTCGGCGCTGGACCGGGCCTCCGCGCCGGCAGTGGTCTCCGCGCTGGAACCGGCATCGGCGCTGGAACCGATCTCCGCACCGGCACCGGAACCGGCGCTGGAACCGGCCTCGGCGCGTGCGCTGTCCGGGCCGCCGGCCGTCATCGGACCCGGGACTCCTGTTCCGCGTCCCTGCGGTGCCCGTCGGACCCCCGATCCCGGTCGCTGTCCCGGTCCCGGTCCTGGTCGGGCAGGTGGACGTCGTCCACCCGGATGTTGACCTCGGTCACCTCGAGCCCGCACATCCGCTCGACCGCCCCGATCACGTTCTTGCGCACGGCCGCGGCCAGGTCCGGGATCGCGGTCCCGTACTCGGCCACCAGGTCGAGGTCCACGGCCGCCTGCCGCTCGCCCACCTCCACCGACACGCCCTGGGAGACGCTCGGGTCGCCGCCGACCATCCCCCGCATGCTGCCCAGGGCCCGCGCCGCGCCGGCGCCCATGGCGTGTACGCCGGACACCTCCCGCGCCGCCAGTCCGGCGATCTTGGCGACGACTCCGTCGTCGATGCTCGTGGTGCCCTTGTCCGTGACCAGCGAGGTCGCCGAGCCGGCGCCCTCCTGGGTACGGGCCCGCGGCACGGTACCGGTCGCACCGGTCCCCGCGGGCCGGTTGGACATCGTGTCCGACATGATCCGTCACCCTCCTTCGCTGTCTCCTCAATAGGCAGAGCTAACCGCTACAACACGGCCGAAGCCCAACAAAACGGACTCTGGGCCCATTAATGGACAGTTCGTGACCTGTGCGGGGCAGCCCACGCCGTAAATGGGCGGACCCCTCCGACGGCGGCGATAGCCTTGTCAGGTGCGTATAGCGAGGTTCTCCACAGGCGAAGGCGTCACGTTCGGCGTGGTCGAGGGCGGCCCGGGTGAGGAGTTCATCTCCGCGATCTCCGGCCACCCGTTCAGCCAGGTGCAGTTCACCGGCGAGCGTTTCCCGCTGTCCCAGGTGAAGCTGCTCGCCCCGATGTTGCCGACCAAGGTCGTCGCCATCGGCAGAAACTACGCCGAGCACGCGGCCGAGCTGGGCAACGAGGTGCCGGACGAGCCGCTCATCTTCATGAAGCCCTCCACCACGGTGATCGGCCACGGCGAGAACATCGCCTATCCCACGTCGTTGTCCGACCGCGTCGACTACGAGGGAGAGCTGGCCGTGGTGATCGGTAGGCTCTGCCGGGAGGTGCCGGTCGAGCGGGTCAAGGACGTCATCTTCGGCTACACCTGCGCCAACGACGTCACCGCGCGTGACCTGCAGAAGAAGGACGTGCAGTTCACCCGCGCGAAGGGGTTCGACACGTTCTGCCCGCTGGGGCCGTGGATCCAGACCGATCTCGACGCCAGCGACCTGGCGCTGACGACCACGGTCAACGGCGAGATCCGGCAGAGCGGGCGCACGAGCCAGCTCGTCAACGACATTCCCGCGCTGGTGGCCTACGTCAGCGCCGTCATGACGCTGATCCCCGGCGACGTCATCCTCACCGGCACTCCGGCGGGCGTAGGCCCGCTCGAGATCGGCGACGAGGTCAGCGTCGGCATCGAAGGCATCGGCACACTCACGAACAAGGTGGTCTCCCGTGACTGACGTACGGGTGCGGTTCGCCCCGTCCCCAACCGGCATGTTCCATGTGGGCAGCGCCCGCGCCGCGCTGTTCAACTGGGCGGTGGCCGAGGGGTCCAAGGGACGGTTCATCCTGCGCATCGAGGACACCGATGCCACCCGCAACCGGCCGGAGTGGACCGAGGGCATCATCTCGGCGCTCGACTGGATCGGCATCAACGGCACCAACCCGGTGTTCGAGGGCCCCTACTTCCAGTCGGCCTACGAGCCGCAGCACCGCGAGGCCGTGGCCAAACTGCTGGCCGACGGCAAGGCCTACTACTGCGACTGCACCCGCGAGCAGGTCCAGGAGCGCACCGGTTCCAAGGAGAAGGGCTACGACGGGCACTGCCGCGATCGCGGGCTGAGCGCGGGCGCCGCCCGCTTCCGCACGCCCGACGAGGGCGTCACGGTGGTCGACGACCTGGTGCGCGGCCGGGTGGAGTTCCCCAACAACGCGCAGGAAGACTTCGTCATCGCGCGTAGCGACGGCTCGCCCCTCTACGTGCTGGCCAACGCCGTGGACGACATCACCCAGGGCATCACCCACGTGGCCCGCGGCGAGGAGCACCTGCCCAACGCCGCCCGTCAGGAGCTGCTCTGGCCCGCGCTGGGCGCGAACCCGCCGGTCTGGGCGCACCTGCCGGTGATCGTCAACGAGCAGCGCAAGAAGTTGTCCAAGCGCCGCGACAAGGTGGCGCTGGAGGACTACCGGGCGGAGGGCTACCTGCCCGAGGCCATGGTCAACTACCTCATGCTGCTCGGCTGGGGCCCCGGCGAGGACCGCGAGATCCTGCCGTGGTCGGAGATGGTGCCGCTGTTCCGGCTGGCGGACGTCAACCCGTCCAACGCCTTCTTCGACGAGAAGAAGCTGCGGGCGTTCAACGGCGAATACATCAGGGCGCTGCCGCTGGAGACGTTCGAGGAGCGCTGCGCGCCCTACCTCGACCCCTCCTGGGACCGCGAGTTGTTCAGCAAGGTCGCGGCGCTGGCCCAGACCCGCATCGCGGTGCTCTCGGAGATCCGCCAGAACGTCGACTTCCTCTTCCTCACCGAGCCGGTCTTCGACCAGGTGTCCTGGGACAAGGCCATGAAGAACTCCCCCGAGGAGATCCTCACCGGCTACCTCGACCGCCTGGAGGCCGTGAGCTGGGACCCGGAGTCGCTCAAGCAGGCGCTGGAGGAGGTCGGCACGGCCCACGGGCTCAAGCTGGGCAAGGCCCAGGCCCCCGTGCGGGTGGCGATCACCGGCCGCACGGTCGGCCTGCCGCTGTTCGAGTCGATCGAGGTGCTGGGCCGCGAGCGCGCTCAGGACCGCCTGCGCGCCGCGCTGACGCGCCTGCGAGGCTGATCGTAAGAAACAGACCGGCGGCCCACCGTGGCGGGCCGCCGGATCGTTCAGCTGAGACCGTCCGGTCGTTCAGCTGAGATCGTCGGGTCGTTCAGCTGAGGCCGCGGCGGGCGAGCAGCGGCCCGATGCCCGCCTCGCGCCCCCGGAAGTTGCGGAAGGCCGTCAGCGGGTCGATGCTGCCGCCGCGGGAGAGCAGCTCGCCGCGGAAGTGGTCGCCGTTCGCCCTGGTGAGCCCGCCGTTCTCCTTGAACCACTCCACGCTCTCCGCGTCGAGCACCTCGCTCCAGATGTAGGAGTAGTAGCCGGCGCTGTAGCCGCCGGCGTAGATGTGCGCGAAGTAGTTGGTCCGGTAACGCGGCCTGACCAGCGGGAAGGCGATCTGGGCCGCCTCCAGGGCGCCCGCCTCGAACGCCTCGGGGTCGGCCACGCTCTCGCCGGCGGCCAGCTTGTGCCAGGACCAGTCGAGCAGCGTGGCGGCCAGGTATTCGACGGTCTTGAAGCCCTGGTTGAACTTCTCGGCCGCCTTCAGCTTCTCCACCAGCTCGGCCGGCATCGGCTCGCCCGTCTCGTGGTGCTTGGCGTAGTTGGCCAGCACCTCGGGCCAGGTCACCCACATCTCGTTGACCTGCGACGGGTACTCGACGAAGTCACGCGGCACACTGGTGCCCGACACCCGCGGGAAGCGTACCTGCGAGAACAATCCGTGCAGCGCGTGCCCGAACTCGTGGAAGGCCGTGTTGACCTCCTCGTACGTCAGCAGCGTCGGCCCCGAGGCCGGCTTGGTGACGTTGAGGTTGTTCATCACCACCGGCCGCAGCCCGAACAGGAACGACTGGTCGACCAGGTTGTTCATCCACGCCCCGCCGCGCTTGGTGGCCCGCGCGTAAGGGTCGAGCACGAACAGCCCCAACCGGCTCCCGTCCCCGTCGAGCACCTCGAACACGGTCACGTCGGGGTGGTAGCCGCCCAGGTCGGACCGCTCGGCGAAGGTGACCCCGTACAGCTTGGTGGCGGCGAAGAAGACGCCGTCGCGGTAGACGCGGTTCAGCTCGAAGTATGGTCGCATCGCCGAGCCGTCGAAGTCGTAGCGGGCCTGGCGCACCTTCTCGGAGTAGTAGGGCCAGTCCCACGGCTCGATCGCGAACCCGGCCTGCTCCGCCAGCGCCTCGGCCTCCTTCTTGGCGTTGCGCACGGCGGGGCCGACGAGCTGGCCGAGCATCTCCTCGACCGCCTCGACGGTCTTGGCCGTCTGGTTGGCCACCGTGTACGCGGCGTGGCTGGGGAACCCGAGCAGCGCCGCCCGCTCCGCCCGCAGCCCCGCCATCTTGGCCGCCACGCCGAAGTTGCCCGGCGCCCGGCCGACGCTCAGCTCGTAGAGCCGCCGGCGCACGTC
Organism: Nonomuraea insulae; assembly: GCF_042656245.1. NCBI lineage: Bacteria > Bacillati > Actinomycetota > Actinomycetes > Streptosporangiales > Streptosporangiaceae > Nonomuraea > Nonomuraea insulae. The sequence continues at coordinate 173,183 of NZ_JBHSPA010000052.1, read as the reverse complement.
ACGGTCGGTGAGCTGGGCCAGGCCGGGCTGGGCGGTGAAGTTCAGCAGCGGCAGGACGTAGGTGCCGTCGTCCTTGCGCAGCGACTCGATCTTGGCCTCGTCGAGCCCGTCGAGCTCCTTCGGGTCCGTCACCACCAGCGCCGACTCGGTCGAGGCCTTCAGCAGGCTCTGCGAGAACGCGGTGGAGAGCGTCGACAGCTCCTCGTTGAGCGCCCGCAGCCGGTCCTGCTCCGGCTCCGACAGGTCGGCCCCGGCCCTGACGAAGTCGTCGCGGTACTTCTCCAGCAGCCACGACTCCTCGGCGTCCTCCGTGCTGACCTGCTTGATCCTGGCCCACAGCGCCCGGTTGAGCCGGATCGCGTCGCTGTGCCGGGTGAGCTGGGGAGAGACCTCCTTCTCGATCTCCATGATGCCGTCGGTCGAGTTGGACGCGGCGATGCTGAAGAAGACCGTGGCCGTGCGGTCGAGGATCCGGCCCGACCGCTCGAGCGCGGCGATGGTGTTCGCGAACGTCGGCGGCTCGGTGCCGCTCGCGATCGCGTCCACCTCGGCGAGCTGCTCGGCCATGCCGCGCTCGAACGCCGGCAGGTAGTGCTCCTCGCGGATGTCCGCGAAGGGCGGCAGCTCGTACGGCAGGTCGCTAGGGGCGAAGAACGGATTCTCGGCCAACGCTTCGGCTCCTCCACGTGGTGTTTTGTCCCCATCAGCTTGGCACGACCGGGCATGTGCTGGGGGCGGCGGAGGGCCGGTTCGCTAATCGTTTTGGTCTTAGCCCCCGAGCTGGGCTATTCTTTCGGAGGTCGCCAGGCGAGCTCCAAGAAGGAGCCCGTTTCGGTGGGGTATGGTGTAATTGGCAGCACGACTGATTCTGGTTCAGTTAGTCTAGGTTCGAGTCCTGGTACCCCAGCATTTAACGGATGTCTCCTCACGGAGACATCCGTTTTTCATTTCGCCAGCCGATGCAGAATTTCCGTGATCTGGGCGTACGCCTTCGCCGTCGGCGCGTGCGACGCCTCCACCGAGAAGATCGTGAACTTGTTGCCCGGCGTCGCCTCGTCCGCCTCCCTGATCATGCGGTCCTGCAGGGCGAGCGGAATCGTGCGGTCCTTGGTATGCCTGATGTACACCCGCGGCACCCGTCCCCACCTGTCCTTCCGCCCCCTGGCGTCGGCGCTGCCCACCTGCATGCTCTCGTCCGGCAGCAGGGTGTTCAGCAGGGCGAGAAACTCGCCCTCGCTCGCCTCCGCCATGAACGCCGCCTTGGCCGCCTTCAGGAACTTCTTGTCGTTCGTCCGCCAGTTGATCCTGACGGCCCCGATCGCGGTCGGGTCGCCCACGATTCCGCTGAGCAGCTCCGGCGTCAGACTCGACTGTCCCTCCGGGCTGCCGACGTAGTCGTTGGGGGAGCGCAGCTTCGTGCAGCAGAACGCGGAGGCGTACACGAGCCGATCGATCAGCTCCGGCACCACGTCGGCCACCTTGGTGATGGTCGCCCCGCCCAGACTGCCGCCCACCAGGATCACCGGCCCGTGCTCGGAGACCCTGCGCACGACGTTCACCGTGGCTTCCACGTGGTCGTCCAGCGTCACCCCCGCCACCGGCGACGGCAGCGTGGCCAGCTTCGCCAGGTCCTGCGGCGCCTGGTAGGCGAGACGGAACTGCTCCTCGGGGCCATGCCCGGGCAGGGTCACCCCCACGGTGCGGTGCCCGCGCAGGGTCAGCTCCGAATCCGCCGCGGCCGCGCCGTTGGACCCGGACACGAAGACGTACGTGGTCACTTTCTTCTTCCTCTCAGGCTTCTGAAGGGCCGAGGCGGCGACTGCTCCCGCACCGGCGGCGGCGAACTGGAGGGCGGTTCTTCGGGTCGGTTCGTTCATGCCTCCGATGTTCGCCGAGGTCAGGCAGGACGCACATCGGCCGCGGGGCTGGAGAAGCGGTTGACCCCGGGCATCCACCGATCGGTTGATGCCGTGCCAGGCTTGACCCCATGAGGTGGCCCGACGGACGCGAGCGCTGGATCTACGCGGCGCTTCCGTACGCACTGCTCGCGATCTCCACAGGTGTGGCCGCGACCTCAGGCGCCCCCACCGGCGCGCTGCCGGCCTGGCTGGCGGGGCCCGTCGCCGCGTGGCTGGACTCATCGGCGGCCGAGCCGGACGGATCAGCATGGCCCGCCGCCTGGTTCAGTGTGCCCTGGCCCCTTCTGGCCGTGGCGGCGGCCATCTGGCTGGCGCCCATCGCCTGGCTCTTCCCTCGCCGCGACACGCACCGGACACTCATCGTGGCCCACTACCTCGTCCTTCTCGCCCTCGCCGGCGGCCTGGCCGTCCAGAACACGGCTTTCGTCTTGTTCGTCTCTGCCGGCTACCCGCTGGCCATCGGCATGCTCCCGGCCCGGCTCGTCATGGCCGGCGTCGCGCTCACGGCCCTCGCCAACGTGATCCCCCAGGCGGGCCCGGGGGCGCGGACGACCCTGCTCGCCGCCATCGCCGGGATGGCCGTGCCGCTGATCGTGGCCGGCTGGTACGTCACCGCCGAACACGACAAACGCCGCCGCCTGGTCGAACGCCTGCGTACCGCCATGGACGAGAACGCCGACCTCAACGCCAGGCTCCTCGACCAGGCCAGACGGGCGGGCGTACTCGACGAGCGGCACCGCGTGGCCGGCGAGATCCACGACACCGTGGCACAGGACCTCGTCGCCCTGATCGGCCAGCTCGACGCCGCCGGCCGCTCCCCCCAGGACGAGACCCGCCGCCGCCACCTCGACCGAGCCGCCGAACTGGCCCGCCGCGGCCTGACGGAGACCCGCAGATCGGTACGAGCCCTGCGCCCCGGGCCGCTGGAGGACACGAGCCTGCCCGAGGCGATCACCCACCTGGCCAGGTCATGGGCCGAGGCCGCCGACGTAAACCTCCGCCTCGAGATCACCGGCACACCTGTCGCCGTGTCCGCTGACGTGGAGACGACCCTGTTCCGCGTCGCCCAGGAGGCCCTGTCCAACGTGGCCAAGCACGCCCAAGCCACCAGGACGGGGCTCACCCTGACGTACACGGACGAACTCATCCTCCTGGACGTCCGCGACGACGGTCTGGGTTTCGACCCGCAGGAGCGCGCTGACGGCTTCGGGCTGGACGGCATGCGGCAGCGGGTGCGCGGTGCCGGCGGCACCCTGGACATCGAATCCACCCCCGGCCACGGCACAGCCATCGCCGCCGCCATCCCCGCCATCCCACCCAGCACCGATCGGTGAGACGCTGATGAACAACAGCGATCACCTTTGGGGCTGCCGCCTTGGAAGGGCCCGCCTTGGGAGGGCCCGCTTTGCGACGGTCGTCACGGCGCGGTCGCCACGGGACGGTCGCCATGGGACGGGCGTCACGGGACGGGCGTCACGGGACGGGCGTCACGGGACGGGCGCCACAGGACGGGCGTCACGGGAGGGCCATCTGGGGATGATCGCCTTGAATCGGCCGCCTGGGGAGGGCCCTTTGAGATGGTCGCCGTTGGGGGCAACTCGGGAAGGCCGCCTTGGCCGACTGCCTTCCGACGGTCACCTGGGCCGAGTTCCCCTCGGATGGTCACCTGGGACCGAGTTCCCCTCGGATGGTCACCTGGGCCGAGTTCCCCTCGGACGGTCACCTGGGACCGAGCTCCCCTCGGACGTTCGCCTTCAGATGGATGGGCCACCGTTCGGGCGGCCACCTTCAGACGGGAGGACCTATGCCATTGCGGCTCCTGATAGCCGACGATCATCCGATCGTGCGTGACGGCTTGCGCGCGGCCCTAGGCAGCGAGTCCGATATGGAGATCGTCGGTGAGGCGGCGGACGGAGAGGAGGCCATACGCCTGGCCGCAGAACTGGCCCCAGACATCATCCTCATGGACCTGCGCATGCCCAGCCTGGACGGGGTGAGCGCCATCCGCCGACTCCGCGGTACGGGGCCGAGGGTTCTGGTGCTCACCACGTTCGACACCGACGTCCTGCCCGCGCTCGAAGCGGGCGCAAGCGGCTACCTGCTCAAGGACGCCCCACCGGAGGAACTGGCCCGCGCCGTCCGAGCCACCCACCGCGGCGAGACCGTCCTCGCCCCCGCCGTAGCCGGCCGCCTGGCCGACCACCTTCGCAAACCCGCGAGGGGCAGGCTGAGCAAACGCGAACTGGAGGTCCTGCGCCTGGTGGCCGGAGGATCCACGAACAAGGAAGCCGCGGCCGGCCTCTTCATCAGCGAGGCCAGCATCAAAACCCACCTCCTGCACATCTACACCAAACTCGACGTCCGCGACCGCGCCGCCGCCGTCGGCGAGGCCTACCGCCGCGGCCTACTCACCGACTGACCCCGCCGTGGCCTACTCTCACCGACTGGCACCAGCGGGGTCTACTTACCGGCTGACACCGGCGTGGCCTGCTCGCCGGCTGGCCCTGCCACGGCTTACCCCTCAACTGGCACCGGCACTGGCGCGGCCTACTGACCGACTGGCACTGGCGCGTATCGGTTGGTGAGGGTGCACCGCTGTGACCTGCGTGCTGAGCGGTGGATATCGGGGGCAGCCCCGCCCCGCATGTTGGATATCAGGTAGAGTCCCGCCCCACTTATGGCTGAATTTCGTATTCGCGCGGGCAGTTTCCCGCGCATCCTCGCACCCTTCATCGCCCCGCTCGTAATCTTCTTCGCCGTCTGCCTCCTCCTCGGCGCCATCTTCACCGGCAGCACCCCACTCGGCATCCTCCTCGGCGCACTGGCCACCGGCGTGCTGGTCGCCGTTCTCGCGGCCAAGCACCGCCGCCTGGCCTCGGGCACCGTCGCCCGCTTCTCCGCCGACGGGGTCGAGCTGACCGACTCCTACGGTTTCCGCGTCCGCCTCCGCTGGCCCGACATCACCAGGATCGACATCGTGGACACCCAGCTCGCCGACCCCCGCCGCGTCGGCCGTCCGGGAGGGGTGCGGGCGCGCGTCCAGCCGTTGCGTTCGGTCGGCCTGGTCGGCTGGGGGGAGCGTACGGTGCCGCCCCGGATACCCGGATGGATGCGGGAACGCCTGGCCCGTGTACCCGTGGATCCAGCCACCGGCAGGCCGGAGGTGGCGATCCCCCTTGGAGAGTTCGATCCGCTGTGGGAAAGGGGCCCGATGGGGGACTGGGTACGCCGCTACAGAGCCGATCTGATGGGCTGATAAGCGGTTTGGTGTGGTCTTCCGGGTGCGGTAGAGTTACCTGCGTTGCCGGGGAGGCCCGGCACACCAGCTTGTGGACAAGGTCCCGTCGTCTAGTGGCCCAGGACGCCGCCCTCTCAAGGCGGTAGCGCCGGTTCGAATCCGGTCGGGACTACCACGGTCACAAGCTTACGAAGGTCCCGTCGTCTAGTGGCCCAGGACGCCGCCCTCTCAAGGCGGTAGCGCCGGTTCGAATCCGGTCGGGACTACGTCTACATCAACCGCTCCGGCGCCCACAGCCCGGAGCGTTTTCATTTCCCCGGCCCCGACCTTCTGGTCCCTCACCGGTTCTCACGGTTCCTCGCGGGCTCCGACCTCTCACGCTGTCCTGGCCGGTTCCCGGCTCCTCACGCTGTCCTGGCCGGCCTGGTCTCCGACCCCTCACCTTTCCTGGTCGGTTTCCCCACCCTCACGCCTTCCAGCCGGTTCCCACCCTCACCCCTTCCAGCCGGTTCCCGTCTCCTCAGGCTTTCCTGGCCGGTCCGGTCATCGACTCCTCACCCTCCCGGTGGGGTTCCCGGCCTTCACCCGTCCTGGTGGGGTTCCCGCCTTCTCACGCCCTCCTGATCGGTTCCCGACTCTCACGCTGACGGCCCACGGCGCGCACGTGACGGTGCCCGGCCCCGTGAACCGGAGGAGCGTTTCCCTGGATGGAGGCCGGCCATGTGTGGTGGGTGGGGTTGCCCGCCGTCAGCGTAAAGGCGGGGATGTCTTGGGAATGGCACCCCGCCGTCGGCGTAAAAGCTGGCTGCCAGATTGTGCGGCGGGAAAGGGAACGCCCCCGCCAGCTGGCGGGGGCGTTCCGCGCAAAGCGCACTACAACACGCAAAGCTCATAAAACGCAACAAATGACTGCCTACAGGGACCGAGCCTTGAACAGGGCGCGGCGGGCGGTCTTGGCGACCTGTTTGTCCGGGTGGACCTGGGAGATCAGGTCGAGCAGTTCTTCCACATGCGCATGCGGAATCTTCCACACCACCTCAAGCAGGCTGTTGACCATATCGGGCCCGATGTCCTGCAGGCTGCTCACGAATTCCGACCGGCCCAGCCCGGCCGAGATCGTCCACATGTCCAGGATGAGCCAGTGCGTGTCGTCCTGGGTGGGCTCGGGCGCCCCCTCCACTTCGAGCTGGCTCAGGTGCGTCGCCGCGTACGGCCGGAGCGAGGGCTGCTTGAGCGCGGCCTGCCAGGCGGGGACGGCGGACTCCCCGAGCGTGCCGACGACGCTGGCCGCCTGCACCCTGATCAGCGCGTCGCTGTCGTCCTCGGAGGCCGCCTCCAGCAGCTCCTCGGCCGCCTTGGCCGGCTCGCGCAGTTGCATCCAGGCGGCGAACTCCGCGTCGGCCTCCTCCTCGGGAAGCTCGGCGCTCAGCGCGAGCAACTCGTGGGCGCTCATGGACTCGATCGCCGGCCGCGCGTCCACCTCGATGTCGGCGTCGTCCACCAGGTGGATGACGCCCTCGGTGCCGAGCGGCGTGAGGCGGAGCGTTCCTTCGGCGAGCTCGACCATGCCGTAGCCGGTCAGCCACTCGATCGCGGGCGCCAGCGGGTCGCCCGCCGCCTCCCACGCGTCGGCCCCGATCTCGTCGAGGTCGGCGGCGGCCTCCGACAGATCCCGCGTCAGCTCGTCGAGGTCGCGCGAGCCGCCCGCGAGCAGCAGCCGGACCAGCACACCCCGCGTCAGGCCCGCCAGGGCCATCGTGAGGTCGTCGTCGTCCAGCTCAGGGTCACCGTAGTCGACCGAGTGCAGCCCGAGCATCCACGCGTCGAGCACGTCCTCGTCGTCGTCGAACGGCCACTCGGCGGTGTCGTCCTGCACCGCCACCGTGCCGCCCTCGCCCGGTTCGAGGAACTCGAGGTCGACGGCCAGGTTCCAGATGTTCCAGAGCTGGGGCACGGCCTCGGCGATGGGGCCGTCGGTCTCCGGCCTGGGCAGCCCCGTGGCCGCCAGCGCCTCCTCCACCTCGGCGTCGGTGAGCAGGGTGTCCTCGCCCACCCGGCGCCCTGAGCCCACCCACACGGCCAGATCGCGGGCCTTGGCGACCAGCGGCACCTCGCGGGCCGCGGCGGCCAGCTCGGAGTCGGGCCGCAGCCTGATCGTGTCGAGCTCGGCCAGCTCGTCGGCGAACGGCTCGAAGTCGCCCAGATCGCCGGTCTCGTCCTCCTCCTCGTCGCCCTCGGCGTCGTCGAGCAGCTCCTCCATGAGATCGACGAACTCGTCTTCGACGTCGTCGAGCTCGGCCTGCAGATCGGCGAGGGAGTCGGAGCCCTCGGCCAACCGGCCGGTCTGAGAGAGGAACGTCAGGTACGCGTCCACGGCGGGGAGCATCCCGTCGGCGGCGGCGTCGGGATCCTCCACGACCTTGGGCATCCGGTCGAGCAGAAGGTTACGCAGGTCGGCGCGCTTCCACGTGCCGAGGTCCTGCGAGAAGGCGAGACGGTGCCACAGAGCTGGCGGCCCTACGAGCTCGGGGTCGCTTCCGGGGGCGTTCACACGCGCCCACATGATGAACTCTTCGAGCAGGGGTCGCAGCTCAGTGGCGGCTACCTCGATGCGATCTGTCACGCACTCAGGCTAGTGTGCCCGCGAGGCAGTCGGCTCCCCAAATACCTGGTTTGGCTGATCATGACGTGCGACGCATCGCCTCGGTGATCCGTTCGGCCGCCGCCATGACGGGCACCGCGTGGAGTCGCCCGGGAGCGCGCGTCAGCCGTTCGATGGGTCCGGAGACGGACACGGCCGCGATCACCTTGCCGCCGCTGCCCCTTATGGGAGCCGACACGCTGGCCACCCCCTGCTCGCGTTCTCCCACGCTGTGGGCCCAGGCCCGGCGGCGTACCGAGGCGAGGGTGGCGGCGGTGAACTTGGCCCCGCGCAACCCGCGGTGCAGCCGGTCGGGCTCCTCCCAGGCCAGCAGGATCTGCGCCGCCGAACCTGCCGTCATAGGCAGCGCCGATCCCACCGGGACCGTGTCACGCAGTCCGCTGGACCGTTCGGCCGCGGCCACGCACACGCGTTCGTCACCCTGGCGGCGATAGAGTTGCGCACTCTCCCCGGTGAGATCCCTGAGCTGCATCAGCACAGGCGCGGCCACCGCCAGCAACCGGTCCTCACCGGCCGCGGTGGACAACTCGGAAAGCCGGGGCCCGAGGACGAATCTGCCCTGCGTGTCACGACTCACAATGCGGTGATGCTCGAGGGCGACGGCCAACCGGTGGGCCGTGGGTCGGGCCAGGCCGGTGGCCTGGACGAGCTGAGCAAGTGAAGCGGGGCCCGCTTCCAGGGCATTGAGTACAAGAACCGCCTTGTCGAGTACTCCGACTCCGCTAGAGTTGTCCATACACCGATACTGCCGTCTCGACATATGAGAAAGCAAGTCGGAGGATTCTCAAGGAGGAGATCATGGGCCGCACACTGGCCGAGAAGGTCTGGGAGCAACACGTAGTCCGTCGCGCGGAGGGCGAACCGGATCTGCTCTATATCGACCTGCACCTCATTCACGAGGTGACCAGCCCGCAGGCGTTCGACGGGCTCCGTCTCGCCGGCCGGAAGGTGCGACGCCCTGATCTCACCATCGCGACCGAGGACCACAACGTCCCGACCGTGCTCGGCCCGATCGCCGACCCGGTGTCGAAGAAGCAGGTCGAGACGCTGCGCAAGAACTCCGCCGAGTTCGGCATCCGGCTCTATCCGATGGGCGACGCCGGGCAGGGCGTCGTGCACATCATCGGCCCGCAGTTCGGCCTGACGCAGCCGGGCATGACGATCGTGTGTGGCGACTCTCACACCTCCACGCACGGCGCGTTCGGCGGCATCGCCTTCGGCATCGGCACCTCCGAGGTCGAGCACGTGCTCGCCACGCAGACGCTGCCCGCCTACCGGCCCAAGACGATGGCCATCGAGGTCTCCGGCGAACTGCCCCCCGGCGTCACGGCCAAGGACCTGATCCTGGCCATCATCGCCAAGATCGGCACCGGCGGCGGCCAGGGCTACATCGTCGAGTACCGCGGCGAGGCCGTGCGCAAGCTCTCCATGGAGGGCCGCATGACCGTCTGCAACATGTCCATCGAGGCAGGCGCGCGCGCCGGGATGATCGCGCCCGACGAGACCACGTTCGCCTACCTGAAGGGCCGCAAGCACGCGCCCGAGGGCGAGGCGTGGGATCAGGCCGTCGAATACTGGAAGTCGCTGCGCACCGACGACGACGCCGCGTTCGACAAGGTCGTGGAGATCGACGCCTCGACGCTGACCCCGTACGTCACGTGGGGCACCAACCCGGGCCAGGGCCTGCCGCTGGGCGAGTCCGTGCCGACCCCCGACTCCTTCGCCGACCCGGTCGCCCGCTCGGCCGCCGAGCGCGCCCTGGAGTACATGGGACTGACCGCCGGCACGCCGCTGCGTGAGATCGAGGTCGACACGGTGTTCGTCGGCTCGTGCACCAACGGCCGCATCGAGGACCTGCGCTCGGCCGCCGAGATCCTGCGCGGACGCCAGGTCAAGACCCGCACGCTGATCGTGCCCGGCTCGATGATGGTCAAGCGGCAGGCCGAGCAGGAGGGCCTGGACGAGGTGTTCAGGGCCGCCGGCGCCGAGTGGCGCGAGGCCGGTTGCTCGATGTGCCTGGGCATGAACCCCGACACGCTCAAGCCCGGCGAGCGCAGCGCCTCCACCTCCAACCGCAACTTCGAGGGCCGCCAGGGCAAGGGTGGCCGCACCCACCTGGTGTCGCCGCAGGTCGCCGCCGCGACCGCCGTCACCGGCCGCCTGACCGCGCCCGCCGACCTGTAAGGAGAAGACTCAGATGGACGCTTTCACCACCCACACCGGTACGGCGGTGCCGCTGCGCCGCAGCAACGTCGACACCGACCAGATCATCCCGGCCGTCTGGCTCAAGCAGGTCAGCCGCACCGGCTTCGAGAAGGGCCTGTTCGCCGCCTGGCGCGAGGACCCGACCTTCGTCCTGAACGACCCCGTCTACGAGGGCGGCTCGGTCCTGGTCTCCGGCCCCGACTTCGGCACCGGCTCCTCCCGCGAGCACGCGGTCTGGGCGCTGCAGCAGTACGGGTTCCGCGCCGTGATCGCCGCCCGCTTCGGCGACATCTTCCGCAACAACTCCACCAAGATGGGCCTGCTGCCCGTCATCCTGCCCGACGACAAGGTGGAGGCCCTGCAGACGGCCGTCGAGGCGGACCCGAAGCTGGAAGTGACCGTCGACCTGGTGGAACGCCAGGTTCGCTGGGCCGATGAGGTCGTCCCGTTCGAGATCGACGACTACACCCGCTGGCGGCTGTTGGAGGGGCTCGACGACATCGGGCTGACCCTGCGTCACGCCGAAGAGGTGGGCACGTACGAGAATGGTCGGCAGCCATGGCTGCCGACCACCGTCTAGAAGACGACGAACTGGCGCGGCGGTTGCGCGAGGCGCACCGCCGCGTCCGCATGCTGCCCGCCGCCGAGCCCGCCACCGAGTCCGCTCTCGAGAAGGAACGCCTGGCGCGCCGCTATCTCGCGATCTGCGACCTGGCCAAGCGTGATCCGGAAAGGGCCGCGGTGCGCCTGGAAGCGTTTCTGGCCTCCCTTGACGACGCTTTCGACACGCCACGCGAGGGGGAAAACACGCTGGGTGATTGAGTTCCCTCGCGATCCCGCCTACTTTCGAGCGCGTAAGGGGTTTCTACGTCGAACTCCCGAGCCGTAACTGGGGGAGCAGGACTTTCATGAACAAGCGTGAACTCGTCGAGGCCATCGCGGATCGGGTGGGCGACAGGAAGACGGCCACCGAGGCCGTCAATGCGGTTATCGACGCCATCCAGAAGGCCGTGGCCGGCGGCGACAAGGTTTCGATCACGGGCTTCGGCGCGTTCGAGATGGTGAACAAGCCCGCCCGCACGGCGCGCAATCCGTCGACCGGTGCGGAAATCAACGTCGCGGAGAGCTGGGGACCCAAGTTCCGTCCCGGCTCCGATTTCAAAGAGCTGGTGAACGCGGGCGGCAAGAAAATCGGCAAGAGGAAGTAAATCCAGCGGACCAGCACGCCCGGGCCCCGGCCCGGGCGTCCGTTTTCTCAGGCGTCCGGCACCGGGAAAGTCGACAGCGTGATGTAGCTGATCCGCCCGCCGGACATCGCCAGGTTCACCCGCTGGCCCGAGCGCAGCAGGAGCAGCGGCCCCGCGTCGAAGGCGGGTGTGCCGAACTCCAGCACGGTCCCGTCGTCGAGGAAGACCGTGCCCGAGCGAGTGGCCTCGTCGAAAGTGCGTACCGTCGCCTGCACGCGATCAGCGTAATCGGTTGATGCGCGCTGGACGAGCATCCACGATCACGTCATGAATCTCCGGGGGGATTTCTGGCGCTTCGTCTGCTCCAACTGGGTCACCGTCCTCGGCACTCAGATCACGATCGTCGCCCTGCCGCTGACCGCCGTGCTGGCTCTCCACGCCGGCGCCTTCCAGCTCGGCCTGCTGAACGTGGTCCAGACGGCCGCGTTCCTGCTGATCGGCCTGCCCGCCGGAGTCTGGGTGGACCGCCGCCCACGCCGCCCGATCCTCGTCTGGGCCGACCTGGTCAGGGGCTTCGCGCTGCTGACGGTCCCCGCCGCCGCCTGGCTGGGCGTGCTGACCCTGCCCCATCTGTACGCGGTCGCGCTCGTGCTGGGCGTGGGCACCGTGTTCTTCGACGTGGCCCAGATGAGCTTCCTGCCCGCGATCGTGCCCAGGCAGGGCCTCGAACGCGCCAACGGGCGTCTGGAGGTCACCCGGCAGGTCTCCGTACTGACGGGGCCCGGGCTGGGCGGCTGGCTGGTCGCCACGATCACGGCCCCGTTCGCGCTCCTGGCCGACGCCTTCGGCTACCTGGTCTCGGCGCACCTGCTGTCCGGCATCCGGGCGGGGGAACGACCGGAGTCCAGGCCGAAACGGCGGCCGCGGCCTGATGAGCGGCTGGATGAGCGGCCGGAGTCCGGGCCGAAGCGGCGGCTGCGGGCGGAGGTGGCGGAGGGGATCGCGTTCGTGGTCCAGGACCAGGTCCTGCGCAGGGTGGCCATCGGCGGCGCGCTCACCCGGATCGCCCTCGGCATCACCGCCGTCGGCTACCCGCTCTACCTCGTCGTGGACCTGCACGTCGAAGCCACCGCCTACGGCCTGCTCCTGTCGGCCTCGGCCGTCGGCGCCCTCCTGGGCGCGCCGCTGGTGGGCGGGCTGACGGCCCGGTTCGGGATCGGCGCCACCCTGTACGGCTCCGCGGTCCTCGTCGCCGTCCTCCAACTGCCCGCTCTGGCCACGGGCCCCGGCTGGCGGCTACTGGCCTTCCCCGTGGCATCGGCCCTGGCCTCCGCCGCCGGGGTGATCTTCAACGTGGTCCAGCTCAGCTACCGCCAGCGCATCACCCCGGAACACCTGCTGGGCCGCGTCAACGCCAGCATGCGCTTCATCATGTGGGGCACGACCCCGCTGGGCGGCCTGGCGGGCGGCCTGCTGGGGGAGTGGCTGGGCGGCTACGCGGTCTTCGCCGCCGGCGTCATCATGCTCGCCCTGTCGTACCTGGCCGTAGTCACCGCCCCCGGCATCAGGCTGACGAAGGCAGGATGACGCCCGGCCGCACACCAGACGCACTACCTCAGACCACATGCCTTGCCACACATCACGCGCCCTGCCACACATCGGAGGGCGGGGTGTCGTCCGGCCACAGGTCCCTGACCACCGCCGCCGTGTGCCTGCCCAGCCCCAGCCGGATGGCCGCGCGCAGATCGTCCGGCGTGTCCACGTCGCGCCTGACCGAGTCGATCCCCGGCACGCACAACTCCTTGGCCCCGCCCGCCAGGTGCTTGGCCCGCGACTCCCCGCCGAACCTCGGCGCGAACGTCCGCCCAGGGCGTACACCGTAGAACGTCGTCCCCACGTCCAGCGCGTCCGGCACGAACGACTGGTCGAACTCCGCCGCCGCCTCCAGCGCCAGAGCCAGCTCCGCCGGCCGCAGGGCGGGCAGGTCGGCCTGGAGCGCGCCCACCCCGTCGCCGGGCGCCACCAGCACGGCATGCGCCGCCCCCGTGCGCAACGCCGTGTTCAGCCCCCGGTCGGGATCGGGCACCACGTCGGCGCCGAGCGCGGCCAGAGGCCCCGCCGCGGCGGGATCGGCCGTCACCACGATGACCCGCGCGACCGGCGGGCACGAGAGTGCGGCGGCCACGGTGTCGCTGGCCACGGCCACCGCCAGCCGGGTGCGGTGGGGGCCTGTCGCGGCGGCCAGGCGGGTCTTCGCCGCGACCAGCGTCTTCACCGGAATGACCAGGGACCAGCTGATGCTCATAGGCTAAGCATCGCGCCTCGACATCCCGCGCGGCCAACCGGGAGACTTGGGGCGCATCCCGTACGTGTTGGAGGAGACCATGAGCCGCCCCACGCGACCATCGCGTTCCTGGGAGACCTTTGCCGTCGCGGTGGTGAAACCTCTGTCCCGGCTCCTGGTCAAGAAAGACTGGCGCAGGGGGGAGCGCCTGCCCAGGACCGGCGGCGTGATCATCGCCGCCAACCACCTGTCCTGGGCCGATCCCGTCCTGCTGTCCCACTTCCTGTACAACAACGGCCGCTGGCCGGTGATCCTGGCGAAGTCGGGGCTGTTCAGGGTGCCGCTCCTGGGGCGGGCCGTGAAGGGGCTGCTGGCGATCCCGGTCGACCGGGGCAGCGCCGAGGCGGCCAGGTCGCTGAGCATGTCGTCACAGCGGCTGGCCGACGGGTGCGCGATCCTGTTCTACCCGGAGGGCACCTGCACCCGCGATCCCGACCTGTGGCCCATGGTGGGCAAGACGGGCGCGGCCCGGCTGGCGCTGGAGAGCGGCGCGCCGGTCATCCCGGTGGCCCATTGGGGGGCACAGGAGTTGCTGCCGTACGGTGAGAAGAGGCCCAGGTTGTTCCCGCGCAAGACGTTCCACGTGATCGTGGGGCCGCCTGTGGACCTGTCGAAGTACGCGGGCCAGGAGCCGCAGGCCGACGTGCTGCGCGAGATGACGGCCGACATCATGGCGGCCGTCACCGCGCAACTCGCCGAGCTGCGCGGCAAGAAGGCCCCGGAGACTCCCTACGATCCCGCCGGACGGTGATGGCATGACAAAGGTGGCCGTTTTCGGGTCGGGCTCGTGGGGCACCACGTTCGCCATGATCCTCACCGAGGCGGGCAACGCGACGACGTTGTGGGGCCGGAGGCAGGAGGTGGCCGACGCGATCAACGGCGACCACGCCAACCCCGACTACCTGCCCGGCGTGCGGCTGCCCGACGGGCTGCGGGCCACGACCGACCCCGCCGAGGCGCTCGACGAGGCCGAGTTCGTGGTGCTGGCCGTGCCTTCCCAGACGTTGCGGGCCAACCTGGGTGCCTGGCGCGACCTGATCCCGCCGCGTGCGATCCTGGTGAGCCTGATGAAGGGCATCGAGGTCGGCACCACCAAGCGTATGAGCGAGGTGATCCGCGAGGTGGCCGAGGTGCCCGAGGAGCGGGTCGCGGTCGTCTCGGGGCCCAACCTGGTCCCCGAGATCGCCCATCGCCAGCCCGCCGCCACCGTGGTCGCCTGCACCGACGAGTCCGTCGCCGGGCGGCTCCAGGCGATCTGTCACCTGCCGCCGTGGTTTCGGCCCTACACCAACCCCGACGTGATCGGGGTCGAGCTGGGCGGCGCGGTGAAGAACGTGATCGCGCTCGCCGTCGGCGTCTCGGCGGGCATGGGCATGGGCGACAACGTCAGCGCCATGCTCATCACGAGAGGGCTGGCCGAGATCTCCCGCCTGGGGGCGGCGCTCGGGGCCGACGCGCACACGTTCGCCGGGCTCGCGGGCATGGGCGACCTGGTCGCGACCTGCACCTCCCCGCTCTCGCGCAACCGCACGTTCGGGGAGAACCTGGGCAGGGGCATGACCCTGGCCGAGGTCGTCGCGGCCACCAAGCAGACCGCGGAGGGCGTGAAGTCCTGCGAGTCCGTCCTCGAACTGGCCAGGAAGCACGACGTCGAGATGCCGATCACCGAGGTCGTCGTCGCCGTCGTCCACGACGGCATGTCACCGTCCGAGGCGGGCATGCTGCTCATGTCCCGCTCACCCAAACCGGAACGCTACGGCGTGTGAGAAACACCTGACTACGGCGTGCTCAGCTCGCTGTGACACGGACACCCCGGTAGATTCGGACACCATGAGCAAGCCACGCGTCGCCGTCGTTTTCGGAGGCCGCAATTCCGAGCATGCCGTTTCCCTCATGGGGGCGGGCAGCGTGCTGGATGCGATCGACAGGACCAAGTACGAGGTGATCCCCATCGGGATCGCCCAGGACGGCAGATGGGTGCTGGGCACGTCCGACCAGCGGTACGCCATCGAATCCGGCGAACTTCCGGTCGTCGACACCACGGGCGCGTCGCTGGCCCTGCCCTCCGGCGGCAGCTCACTGGTGGCCTACGACCCCGGCAGCATCCCCGTGGAGCTCGGGGCGGTCGACGTGGTGTTCCCCGTGATGCACGGGCCGTTCGCCGAGGACGGCACGATCCAGGGGCTGCTGGAGATGGCCGGGGTGCGTTACGTCGGCTCGGGTGTGCTGGCCAGTGCCGTGGGCATGGACAAGGCCCACATGAAGACCGTGATGAGCGCCGCGGGCCTGCCGACGGGCCCCTATGTCGCCGTGCGCGACCGCGAGTGGCGGCTCAACCGCGAATGCGTGCTCAAGGAGGCCGAGGAGCTCGGCTATCCCGTGTTCGTCAAGCCGGCGCGGGCGGGCTCCTCCCAGGGCATCTCCAAGGCCTCCGACCGCGCCGAGCTGGAGGCGGCCGTGGAGGTCGCCAGGCAGCACGACCCCAAGGTGCTCATCGAGGCCGCGATCGTCGGCCGCGAGATCGAGTGCGCGGTGCTGCAGTCGCTCGGCGACGAGCCGGCCGCCGCGTCGATGCCCGGCGAGGTGCGCGTCGAGGGCGGGCAGGAGTTCTTCGACTTCGCGGCGAAGTACTACCCCGACCAGATGTCGCTCACCGTGCCCGCCGACATCCCGCAGGAGACGGCCGAGGAGCTGCGCGCGATGGCCGTGAGCGCGTTCGAGGCGCTCGAGTGCGAGGGGCTCGCGCGGGTCGACTTCTTCTACACCCCTGACGGCAGGCTGGTCTTCAACGAGATCAACACGATGCCCGGGTTCACGGCCCTGTCGGTGGCGCCCCAGCTCTGGGCCGCCTCGGGGCTGCCCTACCCGGCACTGGTGGACCGGCTCATCCAGCTCGCCCTGTCGCGTTCACCGGGCCTGCGTTGAGATCTGGGGGAGGTCTGCGGGTCATCGGGCCTGCGGTGAGACCTGCGCGATCGGCTTCGACAGGTCGGCCAGCACCTCGGCGGCGACGTGCTCGCCGCCGACCGTGACCTCCACGTAGGCGATGTCGGTCACGGCCGTGAACAACGCGGGCTTGTCCGGGTCGGCGAACCACCCCACCCCGCCGATCTCCTGCAGCTGGTCGGTGGGGGCCATCCTGACCGGCCGGGGCACGCCGCACCGCAACGCGATGGTGCCCGGGCCCCAGACGGCCACGTACGGCGACTCGGGCGTGGACGTGCCACGCTCGTCGCCGTCGAGCTTCGAGGGCAGCAGGGTGGCCAGCTTGCCGCAGGCCGCGACCGCGTCACCCTGTGGAGTAGGCGGCTCTACCTGTACGGTGCCGCCGCAACCGGCGAGTGCGAGGAGAACGAGCAGGACGGCGGCGGCACGCATGCGACGAGTACGACCTTCAGATGTGGACGATCGGACACGTAAGGGTACGCGTGATTCCCTCCACCGCCTGAATCTGCGCCACGACGAGCTTGCCCAGCTCATCGACGTTGTTGGCCTCCGCACGCACGATCACGTCGTAGGGGCCCGTCACGTCCTCGGCCTGCGTGACCCCCGGAATCCCGGAGATCTCTTCGGCCACGGCGGCGGCCTTGCCGACCTCGGTCTGGATAAGGATGTAGGCCTGCACCATCACGTCCTCCCGGGCGATTCGATCACGCCGAAGGGCCACCGTACCCTGTGTGCGTCAGGAGGTGCGTCATCACAGTCGGAGATCTCGGCGAATTCGGTGTGGTAAATCGTATTACCGGACGTCTGCCCCATAGTAGGGCGGTAATCCTCGGCCCGGGTGACGACGCCGCCATGGTCAGCGCGCCGGACGGGCGTGTCGTGGTCTCGACGGACTTGTTGCTCGAGGGTAGGCATTTCCGCCGCGATTGGTCCAGCGGCTACGACGTGGGCCGTAAGGCCGCCGCCCAGAACCTCGCGGACGTGGCCGCCATGGGCGCGACGCCCACGTCCATCGTGGTCGGGCTGGGCCTGCCCGCCGACCTGTCCCTCGCCTGGCTGGACGCGCTGACGGACGGGTTCGGCGACGAGTGCGCGACGGTCGGCGCGAGCGTGGCCGGGGGCGACGTCACCCGCTGCGACCTGGTCGTCCTCGGGGTGACCGCGCTGGGCGACCTGGGCGGGCGCTCCCCGGTGCTCCGCTCAGGGGCCAGGCCAGGGCACGTGGTGGCGGTGGCGGGCCGGCTCGGGTACGCCGCCGCCGGGTGGGCGCTGCTGGAGGCGGGCGCGCGGGTGGACACCCCGCCCCTCCAGGAGGCCGTGGCCGGGCACCGCCGGCCGTGTCCTCCTTATGCGATGGGGCCCCAGGCGGCCGAGCTGGGCGCGAGCGCGATGCTGGACGTGAGTGACGGCCTGCTCCAGGACCTCGGCCACGTCGCCGAGGCCAGTGGTGTACGCGTGGAGCTGGATCCCCAGGCGTTCGCCGTGGGCGAGCCGGTGGCGGCGGCGGCCAAGGAACTGGGGGCCGATCCGCTGGAATGGGTGCTCACGGGTGGCGAAGATCACGCTCTCGCTGCCGTGTTCCCGCCAGAGGTACGGCTGCCGTCGGCGTGGCAGGTCGTGGGCCGAGTGGTCGAAGGTGATGGCGTTCTGGTGTATGGGCGAGAAATCGGACGTCGCGGGTGGGATCACTTTCGGTGATGAGTTGTCCCGATTTAAGTGATATTTTCCCGTTTTGGGGTATGACTAGCGGGATTACTGTGACAGGGGCGTAGCAAAGGTGTTATGAAGATTGGCGGCCACTGTAACCGGGAGAAAGGGCAGCCATGGGCCGCCACGGCACAGGTGGATCCGACGACGGGGATGAATTGGGGAACGGCAGCGCATTTTGGGGTCCTGACGAGCAGGCTGAGCCGCCCGGCTGGCCTTCGCTGCCGGACCAGCCCGAGGTGACGGGCCAGTGGGCCCCCATGCCACGGCGTACCGATGGGCCGCCTTCGCGCGCGCCCCAGTCGGAGCCGTTCGAGACCACCGGGGCTTTCGCGCTACCCAACGACTCCGCCGGCGGTTTGCCACCGGCCAACGACCCTGGGGCCGCCTTCCCGCCCCGCAGGGGTGAAGAGGCAACACCGTTCGAGACGACGGGCGCGTTCGCCCGTCCGCCCGAGTGGAGCTCGCCCCCAGGCCCCTCCGACCCCCCGAACGGTTTCTTCGGCGGACCGGGCATCGACGACGACGAGCCCGGGTTCTTCGGCAGACCGGAGTCTTTCGACGGCCGTGCTCCCTTCAACGGCCCCCCAGACCAGTACAACGGCCCCCCAGACCAGTACAACGGCCCTCCAGGCCCGTACAACGGCCCCGCCGACCAGACGGCCGTCTTCAACGCCCGTCACGGCCAGCCCGGCCCCGGCCAGCCCGGTCCCGGCCCCGGCCAGCCCGGTCCCGGCGCTCAGGGCCCTGGAGAGCAGGGCTTCTTCGGCGGCCCGCCGTCAGGGCCGTTCGACCGTCCGGGCCCCTTCGGCGGGCCTGACGGCCGCCCGTTCGATGGATCAGGCGATCGTCCCGGGCCGTTCGACGCCGATCGCCCCTTCGGCTCCTTCGAGGAGGGGCCCGCGGACCGTACCGCCAGGTTCGACAGCCCCTCGGGCCCCGTCTTCGGCAGCCCGCCCGAGCCGGGTGACATCAAGGTGGCCGGCGAGCCGACGGCCGTGCAGGCCCCGGCCTGGGCGGACGCCGAGACCGGCTTCCTCGGCTCCGGCTGGTCGAACGACGAGCAGGAAGAGCCGGTCAAAAGGCGCGGCGGCCGTCGCAAGTCCGGACGCGGTGGCGGCGGTGGCGGTGGCGGCGACGTGCTGGCCGCTCCCACAGGAGCGGGCAAGGGCCGGGTCGCGCTGCTCTCGGTAGCGGCCGTGGCCGTCGTGCTCGGCGGCACCGTGGCGGGCGTCAAGTTCATGAGCTCGCCGGGCGGCAAGTGCGAGGGCGCGACCTGCGCCGCCGTACAGGCGACCAGCAGCCAGCCCGGGCCCGCGGTCTCCGAGCCCGCCGAGGAGGAGTCGCCCGAGGAGGAGCCGTCGGAGACGGAGGAGGAGAGCACTCCCTCCAAGACCCCGACGCCGACCGCCTCGTACAGTGCGCGCACGCCGCGCAGGACCGCCTCTCCCACGCCGACGCCCACCAAGACCAAGGTCAAGAAGTCGGCGCCCGCGGAGGACCCCGCGGAGGATCCGCCGGTCGAGGACACCGTGTCGGAGTCCCCGTCCGAGACGGTCTCGAGTCTGGGCAGCGACAGCGAGGTGGCCGAGCCCGACGGCGCCACTCCCGCCCCCACCGAGGAGCAGGGGCCGTTCGGCTCCTCGTCCAGTGGCAGCGGGGTGAACGTCCAGCAGACGATCCAGCAGCGCCTGACCACCTACAAGGCCGAGCTGACGGTCTCGAACAGCTCCGCGCAGACGTTGCGGAACCCCACGGTCTCCGTGCCCGTTGACGGCAAGGTCGTGAACGTGAACGGCGCCGAGTGGACGCAGGACGGCGACCTGCTGATCCTGGACGTGTCCACGTCGCTGGCGGCGGGGGCCTCGATCAACGTCTCGTTCACGGCCACCGGCAGGGGCTCCAAGGCCCAGAACTGCGGGATGGTCGCCGGGGAGTGCGCCGTCACCTGAGTGGTTGGATGGGGTACATGACGGTTTTGACCCCTCCACGCGTGCTGACCGTGGCCGGCTCCGATTCTGGGGGCGGCGCGGGTATCCAGGCGGACCTGAAGACCATGCTGGCCCTGGGCGTCCACGGGATGAGCGTCATCGCCGCGGTGACGGCGCAGAACTCGGTGGGCGTCCAGGGCTACTGGGAGCTGCCGCCCGAGGCCGTACGCGCGCAGCTCGAATCCGTGCTGGGCGACATCGGCGCGCAGGCGGTGAAGACCGGCATGCTGGCCTCTCCCGTGCTCGTGGAGACGGTCGCCGACGTGCTCGGCTCCTACGCCGCCCCCGTGGTCGTCGATCCGGTCGGGGTGTCCAAGCACGGCGACGCGCTGCTCGCGCCCGAGGCCGTGGAGACCATGCGGACCCGCCTGCTGCCCGTGGCCACCGTGGTGACGCCGAACCTGTGGGAGGTGGAGCAGCTCACCTCGGTCAAGGTGGAGGACGAGAGCGGGCTGAGGCGGGCCGCGGACGCCGTGCTGGAGCTGGGGCCCACCTGGGCGCTGATCAAGGGCGGTCACCTGCCGGGCCCGCCGGTGGACCTGCTCACGGACGGCGTCACCGAGCACCGCTTCGCCGCCGAACGCCTCGACAACCGCCACACCCACGGCACCGGCTGCACGCTCGCCTCCGCCATCGCCTCCCGCCTCGCCCTGGGCGACGACGTGCCGGCGGCCGTGGGCGCGGCCAAGGACTACGTCACGGGCGCGATCGCCCGCGGCTTCCCCCTGGGCGCCGGCATCGGCCCGGTGGACCACGCCTGGCGCTGGCGCTCCTAGGAAGGCCCGCCGGCATGACGAAGGCCCGCCGGCATGACGAAGGCCCGCTGCTCCCTGAGGGGGCAGGCGGGCCTTCGTGAAAGTTGAGAACTAGCGGGTGACCTTGCCCGCCTTGATGCACGAGGTGCACACGTTCAGCTTCTTCGGCGTGCCGCCGATGACCGCGCGAACCGTCTGGATGTTGGGGTTCCAACGACGACGGGTACGGCGGTGGGAGTGGGACACGTTGTTGCCGAAGGTCGGTCCCTTGCGGCAGACATCGCAGACGGAAGCCACGGTATCGCTCCTTAAAACAGTCGATGTAGCCCTGTCCGCTGATGCTTTCCGGGCGGAGGGCATGCCGGGACAACCGGCTAGCCTGTCGAGAGTATCCGATGCACACCGATGGACGCGAACCAGAGCACCTGGATCGCACCCCGGGCGGGGATAGTCTCCTCGACAACGGTAGCGCATCCAGCCCAGCAGGTCGGTCGTAGCCGACCGGTTGGGGGATACGGAGGCCGGTCGGGGCAGATGAGCCGGATGTCTCGGAGGGCGCACTTTGAAGATCCTCGACCCGCCCGCGGTGCGGCGCTGGGCCCGCCTGGCCGCCGACGCGCTCGGCCAGGCCAGGACGGAGATCGACGCGCTCAACGTGTTCCCCGTGGCCGACGGCGACACCGGCACCAATCTGCACCTGACCATGTTGTCCGCGGCCGAGGCCGTCGAGTCGTTGCCCGAGGACGTGGACGCGGCCGTGGTGTGGCAGACGCTTTCGTACGGGGCCCTGGTGGGGGCGCGCGGCAACTCGGGGGTGATCGTCAGCCAGGCGCTGCGCGGGCTGGCCGAGGTGCTGAAGGACGGGCAAGACCTGCGCGCCGGGCTGCTCAGGGCGGCCGTGCTGGCCAGGGAGGCCGTGGCCAGGCCGGTGGAGGGCACGGTGCTGAGCGTGCTGGAGTCGGCGGCTCAGGCCGTTCAGGGGGTGGAGGGCGACCTGCCCGAGGTGGCCAGGCAGGCGGCGGGGGAGGCGCGGGCGGCGCTGCGCCGTACGCCCGACCAGCTCGACGTGCTGGCCCGCAGCGGCGTCGTGGACGCGGGCGGGGCCGGGGCGGCGATCGTGCTGGAGACACTGGCCGAGGCGATCACGGGCGCCCATCCCGGCCACTACGACGTGCCCGCGCCCACCTCGCGGGTGTCGCCGATGACGGAGGTGGGGGCGGGGTACGAGGTGATGTACCTGCTGGACGCCGACGACCGGGCGGTGGCCGCGCTGCGGCGTGAGCTCGACGTCATGGGCGAGTCGCTGGTCGTGATCGGCGGCGAGGGCCTGTGGAACGTGCACGTCCACGTGCCCGAGGCGGGTCCGGCCGTCGAGGCGGGGATACGGGCGGGCCGGCCGTACCGGATCCGGATCACCTACCTGGCCGAGCGCACCCACCGGGGCAGCGCGGGCCGCGGCGTCGTGGCGGTCGCCGCGGGGGACGGGATCGCGGCGTTGTTCGAGGAGTGCGGCGCGGTCGTCGTACGGCGCGATCCCGGCACCAGGCCGGGTCTTCCCGCCCTGCTGGCCGCGATCAGGCAGGCGGGCAGCGAGGTCGCGGTCCTGCCCAACGACGACGGCGTGCGCTCGGTGGCCGCCGCGGCGGCGGAGATCGCCCGCGAGGACGGCGTCGCCGTCAGCGTGCTGCCCACGAAGGCGACCGTGCAGGGCTTGGCCGCGCTGGCCGTGCACGACCCGCTGCGCCGCTTCGACGACGACGTGGTGGCGATGACGGACGCGGCGGGGCACACGAGGTACGGGCATGTGACGGTGGCCGACAGAGAGGCGTTCACGAGCGCCGGGGTGTGCCGGCCGGGGGACGTGCTCGGCATGATCGACGGGGACGTGGCGGTGATCGGCGCCTCGATCGACGGCGTGGCCACCACGGTGGTGGACCGGATGCTGGCGGGCGGCGGCGAGCTGGTCACGCTGGTCACGGGCGAGCGGGCGCCTGAGGGGCTGGCCGGGCGCGTGGAGGAACATCTGGGGCGTACGCGGCCGGACGCGGACCTGGTGGTGTACGACGGCGAACAGGGCGGCTACCCCCTCCTGATCGGCGTCGAGTGACCCACGACCGGGGAGCCCCCGTGGCGTCGGCGGGATTCCTGTCGGCCGGAGGCGGTAGAACTTAATGCCGTGAGCCGTTTCGACGAGCCTCTGACGAAGGCGCTCGACCCGAAGACCGCAAAGCTGCTGCACAGCGTGCTCGGCCTGGAGACGGTCGGCGACCTGCTGCGCCACTACCCGCGGCGTTACGCCGAGCGCGGCGAGCTGACCTCGCTGGACGCGCTGGAGGCCGACGAGCACGTCACCGTGGTCGGCGAGGTGACCAGGCTCATGCGCAAACCGATGCGCAACCGCGGCGGCACCTGGCTGGAGGTCGAGGTCGTCGACGGCAACGGCAAGAGGATCTACCTGTCGTTCTTCGGCAAGGGCTCGCACGTCGCCGAGTCGCGGCTCAAGCCGGGGCGGAGGGGGATGTTCGCCGGCAAGGTGGGGCTGTTCGGGTCGCGTACGAGCCCGCGCTGGCAACTCGCGCACCCCGAGTTCGAGCTGTTCGAGGAGAACGAGGCGAGCGCCGAGGAGTTCGCGGCGGCGCCGGTGCCGATCTATCCGGCGGGCAAGGACCTGACGCCGTGGGCGATCAGGCGGGCGGTCGGCATGGTGCTCGACACGCTCGGCCCGCTGGACGACCCGCTGCCCGCCGCCCTGCGGGCCCGCCACGGGCTGCAGGACCTCGGTGAGGCGCTCGTGTCCATCCACCGGCCGAAGGACTTCGCCGAGATGGGGCGGGCGCGCAAGAGGCTGAAGTTCGACGAGGCGTTCGTGTTGCAGGCCGTGCTGCTCCAGCGGCGCCAGGCCGCCACCGCCTGGCCCGCCAAGGCCAGGCCCAGGCGCTCCGACGGGATGCTGGCCGACTTCGACACGCGGCTGCCGTTCTCGCTGACGGAGGGTCAGGCGCAGGTGGGCGAGGAGCTCGCCGCCGACCTGGCGCTTGAGCACCCCATGCACCGGCTGCTGCAGGGCGAGGTCGGCGCGGGCAAGACGGTGGTGGCGCTGCGGGCGATGCTCCAGGTGGTCGACGCAGGGGGCCAGGCGGCGCTGCTTGCGCCCACGGAGGTGCTGGCCCAGCAGCATCATCGCTCGATCACGAACATGCTCGGCGACCTGGCGCAGGGGGGCATGTTCGGGGGCACGGCGGTGACGCTGCTGACCGGTTCGATGAACGCCGCCTCCCGCCGCTCCGCCCTGCTCGACGCGGCCTCGGGCACGGCGGGGATCGTCGTCGGCACCCACGCGCTGCTCCAGGAGCACGTGCAGTTCGCCGACCTGGGCCTGGTCGTGGTGGACGAGCAGCACCGGTTCGGGGTGGAGCAGCGTGACGCGCTGCGCGAGAAGGCGGGCGGCGGGCGGCCGCACGTCCTGGTCATGACGGCCACCCCGATCCCGCGCACGGTGGCCATGACGGTCTTCGGCGACCTGGAGGTCTCGACGCTGTCGCAGCTCCCGTCGGGCCGCGCCCCCATCACCACCCACGTCGTGCCGGCCGCCGAGAAGCCCCACTACCTCGAACGCACCTGGCAGCGGGTCAGGGAGGAGGTGGGGCTGGGCCGGCAGGCTTACATCGTGTGTCCCCGCATCGGCGACCTGGAGGGCGACGAGGGCGACCTGGCGACGCCGTCGGACGACGACCGCCGCCCGCCGCTCGCGGTCCTCGACGTGGCCGAACTCCTCACCGAGGGCCCCTTCCACGACCTGCGCGTGGCCACGCTGCACGGCAAGCTGCCGCCGGAGGAGAAGGACGCGATCATGCGCTCGTTCACCCGGGGCGAGCTCGACGTCCTGGTGGCCACGACGGTCATCGAGGTCGGCGTCGACGTGCCCAACGCCTCCGTCATGATCATCATGGACGCCGACCGCTTCGGCGTCTCCCAGCTCCACCAGCTTCGCGGCCGCGTCGGCCGCGGCGGCCTGCCCGGCCTCTGTCTCCTGGTCTCCGACTTCCCCGAGGGCACCCCGGCGCGGGCCCGGCTGGACGCGGTGGCGACCACCCTGGACGGCTTCGAGCTCTCACGGGTGGACCTGGAGCAACGGCGCGAGGGCGACGTGCTGGGGGCCGCGCAGTCGGGCAAACGGTCGTCGCTGAAGCTGCTGCAACTCCTGCGCGACGAGGAAGTGATCGAGACGGCCAGGGAAGAGGCCGCCGCCCTGCTGACGGACGACCCCGAGCTGACGGCCCACACGGGGCTGCGAGCGGAGATCGACCGGCTCCTGGCAGACGAACGGGCGGAATACCTGGAAAAGACCTGAGAAGGCATCTGAGCGGCCGGGAAGGCCAAACGAGCGCACGGAACTCGGTGAACAGGCGCCGTTGCGGCGGCCGGCCATGTGCGGGCGTCAGAAGCGTCTTCCTGGAGGCCGTCGGCCACGTGCGGCGGGTGGGGCCTGCTCGGCTCTGCCGTAAGAGAAGATCCTGATCTTTGAAGAGAACCCAGCCGCGGGGACGGCCTCCCCCCGAATGCCGTCCCCGGCTGGGCCCACCCTCGGGTCAGGTGCCGAGGGAACCGGCGTGCGGAAGGGCTCACGATCACGCCGGTCGGCCTTCATGTGGGTCACCTTGAAGGCCGCAGACTCATCATGCGGGCCCGAACCCCCGATGCCAATCACCCTTGCGCAGTCGAGGCAGACACTTGTCCACTCTTGACCTGCGTGAACATGCGGAACAATGGGTCACATGACGCGGATCATCGCAGGCACAGCGGGTGGACGGCGGTTGGCCGTGCCGCCGGGGCGCGGAACGAGGCCCACCAGCGACAGGGCGCGAGAAGGCATCTTCTTGACGCTCGATTCACTTTACGGACTCCACGGGGCCCGCGTCCTGGACCTGTACGCCGGTTCGGGGGCGATCGGCCTGGAATCGCTGTCGCGGGGGGCGGCCGAGGCCGTGCTGGTCGAGTCCGATCCCAAGGCGGTCCGCACGATCAAGGCCAATGTCGGGTCGCTCGGCCTCGAAGGCGCCCGTGTGGTGGCGGGCAAGGTGGAGCGGGTGCTGGCGGAGGAGCCGGGCGAGCCGTACGACATCGTCTTCGCCGACCCGCCCTACGCCGTGCCGGACGACGAGGTGCAGACGGTGCTTGAGCTGCTGCGCGGCAACGGCTGGTTGGTTGATGCGGGGTTGGTGGCGTTCGAGAGGGAAAGCAGGGGAAAGCCCCTGATGTGGCCAAAAGGTTACGTTGAGGAGAGGGTCCGTCGTTATGGCGAAGCGTCCGTTTGGTACGGTCGCGCCGCCGGGAACCCGTAGACCTGGGAGGCGTCTTGCGCCGCGTAGTCTGCCCGGGGTCGTTCGACCCCATCACCAATGGCCATCTCGACATCATCGGCCGAGCAGCACGGCTGTATGACGAGGTGACCGTGGCAGTCCTCATCAACGTCGAGAAAAGCAGCCTGTTCACGGTGGATGAACGGATCGAAATCCTGCAGACCGTGACGAAGGAATATCAGAACGTCAAGGTGCGGAAATTTCATGGGCTGCTGGTCGATTTCTGCAGAGACAACAACATCCCCGCCATCGTCAAGGGCATCCGCGTGGTCAGCGACTTCGACTACGAGTTGCAGATGGCGCAGCTCAACTACCGCCTGTCGGGAGTCGAGACCCTGTTCATGCCCACCAATCCCGAATACTCGTTCCTGTCCTCCTCCAGGGTGAAGGAGATCGCCCGGTATGGCGGGGACGTCTCCGGACTCGTGCCCGATCTCGTCCACACGCTCCTCATCGAGCGGCTCAGGGGCTGACCGCGACCTGCTATCCTTTCATTTCGGCCTTGTACGACGGCGATCATTTTCGCCATGCCTAATGAGAGCAGGATGACTCAGCACCTCGACCCCCGCTCGCCTTGGGTGATATCCACTCACGACCTGGGAAAGCGGCCGGGGACGATGCGGCAGATGACCCTGACCCTCCCGGCACCGGTGGACCTCGGCGTTGACATGATCGGTGTCGCCAAAGACGCCGAAGTCGAGCTGGAACTCCGGCTCGAAGCAGTGATGGAAGGCGTGCTCGTCTCAGGCACGGCGCAGGCCCCGCTCTCCGGGGAGTGCGCGCGGTGCCTCGATCCGGTCTCCTCCGAGATCGAGGTCGGTCTGCAGGAGCTGTTCTTCTACTCCGACGAGGATGCCTCGGAGGAGGATTCACTGCTCGACGGAGAGCTGTTCGACCTCGAACCGACCTTCCGCGACGCGGTGGTGCTCGCACTGCCGTTGAGCCCGGTCTGCGGTGAAGACTGCGCGGGGCTCTGCACGGAGTGCGGGGTCAAGCTGGCCGAGGCCGGCGACGATCACCGGCACGAGAAGATCGACGCCCGCTGGGCGTCGTTGCAAGGTCTGATTTCCGACAAAGATAACGATCAGGAGAAGTGACGTGGCCGTCCCGAAGCGAAAGATGTCGCGGAGCAACACCCGCGCCCGTCGCTCCCAGTGGAAGACGACTGCTGTCGCCCTGGTGAGCTGCCCGCAGTGCCGTTCGCCGAAGCAGCCGCACATCGCCTGCCCCACCTGCGGCACCTACAACCGTCGTCAGGTCATCGAGCCGTCCGCCTGATCCGCGAGCAGTTGACGTGATGCCGACCGGGTGCCAAAGTGCCCCGGTCGGCGTTACCGTTTCAGATGCGTGCGGTGGCGGTTCGCCCGCGGCCGTGGTGGACGCCGGGGCTACGCGTTACCCCGACGCCCACCACGTTTTCGGGCATCATTCGCAGCCGACGCGCCATGTGAAGATGTCCGAGGAGGAAGCACGTGGGCGCAGGTCCTAAGCCGGTGGCCGTGGAGGTCGCCAGAGACGAGCTGGAGCGGGTCCTGAAGGTCGGCCTGGACCCCGACATTCTCGAGCGGGCGCTGACGCACCGCTCCTACGCGTATGAGAACGGCGGCCTGCCCACCAACGAGCGCCTGGAGTTCCTGGGCGACTCGGTGCTGGGCCTGGTGGTCACCGACACTCTCTACCGCAACCATCCCGACCTGCCCGAGGGCCAGCTCGCGAAGCTGCGCGCCGCGGTGGTCAACATGCGCGCGCTGGCCGACGTGGCCCGTGGCCTGGTGCTGGGCCGGTTCCTGCGGCTCGGCAGGGGCGAGGAGGGCACCGGCGGGCGCGACAAGTCCTCCATCCTGGCCGACACCCTTGAGGCCCTGATCGGCGCGGTCTACGTCGACAAGGGCCTCGGCGAGGCCTTCCGGGTCGTGCACCTGCTGTTCGACCCGCTGATCGTGCGCTCGGCCTCGCTCGGCGCCGGGCTCGACTGGAAGACCTCCCTGCAGGAGCTGACCGCCTCCGAGGCGCTCGGGGTGCCCGAATACCACGTGGAGGAGAGCGGACCCGACCACGCCAAGTCGTTCACGGCGATGGTGCGGGTCGGCGGCGAGTCCTACGGCTCGGGCACCGGGCGCAGCAAGAAGGAGGCCGAGCAGCAGGCGGCCGAGGCGGCCTGGACGCGCATCCGGGCCCGGCGGGAGCAGCGCGAGAGCCAGCCCGCGAGCTGACGCTCGGCCCACCCGGCGGGAAGCGTCGCCGGGGGTTTCGGTGTTGTCCAAATGGTGAGAGTTACGTTTCCCCAGCGTTTGGAGGGCGAGGTCCGAAATGCCTGAGCTGCCGGAGGTCGAGGTCGTCAGGCGCGGTCTCGCGCAATGGGTGACAGGGCGCGAGATCGCCGCCGCGGAGGTGCTGCACCCCCGGGCCATCAGGCGTCACGTGCCCGGCGCCGACGAGTTCGCCGCGCGGCTGAAGGGCCGCGCGGTGCTGTCGGCCGAGCGCCGCGGCAAATACCTGTGGCTGCCGCTGTCGGGCGACGGCGAGGCGCTCATGGCCCACCTGGGGATGAGCGGCCAGCTCCTGGTCGTGGACCCCGACTCGCCGCTGGAGAAACATCTGCGGGTACGCCTGAGCTTCGAGGACGGCGGCCCCGACCTGCGCTTCGTCGACCAGCGCACATTCGGCCACATCATGCTCAGCCCCCTGGTGGCGGGGGTGCCCGCGCCGATCTCGCACATCGCTCCCGACCCGTTCGAGGCGGCGTTCGACGAGGCCGTGTTCACCAGCAGGCTCAGGGCGAAGCGCACCGAGGTCAAGCGGGCCCTGCTCGACCAGTCGCTGATCAGCGGCGTCGGCAACATCTACGCCGACGAGGCCCTGTGGATCGCCAGGCTCCACTGGGCCCGTCCCACGGAGACGCTCACCCGGCCCAAGGTGGCCGAGCTGCTCGGCGCCGTCCGCACGGTCATGGGCGCCGCGCTGGAGCAGGGCGGCACGTCGTTCGACAGCCTGTACGTCAACGTCAACGGCGAGAGCGGATACTTCGAGCGCTCGCTGGAGGCGTACGGCCGCCGTGATCTGCCCTGCTCGCGCTGCGGCACCGCCATCAGGCGGGAGGCGTTCATGAACCGGTCGTCCTATTCCTGCCCCAGATGCCAGCGACGGCCGCGCTGACCACGGCCAGACCGGTCCCCGCCCACATGACGGCAGAGACGGACACGCCGTCCGCGATCCGGCCTCCGGCGAACGCGCCGAGCGCGATCGAGACGTTGAAGGCGGAGACGAACAGTGCCGTGCCGAGCTCGCCACCGCCCTCGCGCATGATCCACAGTTGCAGGGTCACCCCGACGCCGCCGTAGCCCAGGCCCCACACGACGAGCGCGACCAGGGGAGGCAGGCCGGTCAGCGCGAGGGCCGCCATGGACAGCGCCATGAGCACGGCCAGCGTGATCAGCGTGGACCTGGGGTTCCTGGCCGCCCGCGCCCCGGCGGCGAAGTTGCCCGCGACGCCCGCGGCCCCGTACAGGAGCAGCGCGGTGCTGACGAGGGCGGGACCGGCGAGTGAGACCTCCTCCAGGAACGGGCGGAGGTAGGTGTAGGCCGCGAAATGGCCGGAGACGGTCAGCGCGGTCAGGGCCAGGACGACCGTGAGAGGCCCTGAGAGCCACGAGAAGCGCTTGTCCCGCGCCGGGGCCGCCACGGGCGCGGCCGGCGGCCGCAAGGGCGGCAGCGTCGCGGCCAGCAGCACGAGCAGGGCGACGGCCAGCACCCCCGTGGCCACGAAGGTGCTGCGCCACCCCGCGAACGACGACACGAACGTCCCCGCGGGCACCCCCAGCACCGAGGC
The DNA here is from genome assembly GCF_042656245.1 of Nonomuraea insulae. Lineage (NCBI taxonomy): Bacteria > Bacillati > Actinomycetota > Actinomycetes > Streptosporangiales > Streptosporangiaceae > Nonomuraea > Nonomuraea insulae. Next base: position 143,040 of record NZ_JBHSPA010000052.1, on the reverse strand, counting down.
CACCGACACCCCGCCCAAGATGATCGACGTGGCACGCCCGACGGCCCGTTCAGGCACCAGCCGCGCCCCGATCCCGGCCGCGAAGGCCCAGAAGCCGCCGATGCTCACCCCGGTCAGCACCCTGGCGGCCAGCATGACGGGGTACGTCGGCGCGGACGCGGCCACCAGGTTGGCCACCGCCAGCAGCGCCATCAGGCCGAGCAGGACGTGGCGCCGGTCGAGCCGGCGCGTGGTGACCGCCAGCACGGGTGCGGCGATCGCGGCCACCAGCCCGGGAGCCGTCATCGTCAGCCCGGCCGTGCCCGCCGACACGCCGAGGTCGGAGGCGATCGAGGTCAGGAGGCCGACCGGCAACATCTCGCTGGTCACGATGGTGAAGGTGCCCAGCGCGACCGAGGCCACGGCGAGCCGGCGCGCCCGAACGGGCGCGGAAACGTCAGTCTGGGTCATGCCGTTCAGCCTCTTGCGGCACGCTACGCGGAACAATGGCGAAGATCGAAGGCTTGGTTTAGGCAGGCTAAGCGATCGGAGGCCAGGAAATGGAGTTCAGGGAGCTGGAGTGCTTCATCGTGCTCAGCGAGGAGCTGCACTTCGCGCGTACGGCGGAGCGGCTCTACCTGTCGCCGGGGCGGGTGAGCCAGCTCATGCGCTCCTTGGAGCACCGGATCGGCGGGCGGCTCTTCGACCGGTCGAGCAGGCGGGTGCGGCTCACGCGGCTGGGGGAGCGGTTCCTGGCGGATCTGCGGCCCGCGTACGACGGCATGGCCGGCGCCGTGAGCCGGGCCAGGGCGGCGGCCAGGGAGGTCACCGGGGTGATCAGGGTCGGGTTCCTGGCCACGCCGACGGATGTGGTGACGGGCAGTGTGGAGGCGTTCGAGCGGCGCAACCCCGGCTGCCGCGTCGAGCTGGTGGAGATCCCGCTCGCCGACCCCTTCAGCAGGCTCCGGGCCGGGCAGGTGGACATCGCGTTCACGCTGCTGCCCGTGGACGAGCCGGACCTGGCCACCGGCGAGGCCCTGAACAACGTCTCCCACCGGCTCGGCGTCTCCGTACGCCACCCCCTCGCGAACCGGCCCGGCATCAGCGTGGAGGAGCTGGCCTCCATCGCCCTGATCGGGCTGGACGGCCCGGCCCCGCGCGCGTGGCAGGAGCGGATCGCACCCACCGCCACCCCTTCCGGGCGGGTGATTCCGCAGGCCGGTAAGGTGGCCACGACCCAGGAGGGCCTGACGCAGGTGGCGCTCAACAGGGGCGGCATGTTGTTCTGCACGCCCTCGGCCGACCAGCACAACCGTCCCGACATCAGTTTCGTGCCGGTCGCCGGACTGCCCGCCTCGATCTTCGGCCTGGCCTGGGTGAAGGCGGGGGAGACGGCGGCCATCCGGGCGTTCAACGAGGCGGCCGTCGGTCAGGTGGCCCTTGAGGCGCTGGTGGCGTGAGGAGACGAGATGCCGGAGAGCGGGGAGAGCGCCCGGCTGACCGCGTGGGTGCGGGGGCGGGTCCAGGGTGTGGGCTTCCGTTGGTGGACCCGGGCGCGGGCACTGGAGCTCGGCCTCGCGGGCTGGGCGCGTAACACCGAGGACGGCCGCGTCGAGGTCGTCGCGGAGGGCCCGCGAGAGGCGTGCGTCAAGTTGCTGGACCTGCTCAGAGGTTGCGACACGCCGGGCAGGGTGGATGGAGTAGTGGAACGTTGGAGCGAACCACGAGGTAGTTTGACTGGGTTTGCGGAGAGGTAGCGGCTTTTGTCAAACAGCTCAAATGGGGTATAGTTGTATGTCGGGAGTGCCCATCAGTAGGGCGCAGCGGTTCGTTCGACTTGACCGCCCACACTGCCGGTGCGACTCTTGTTAGGTACCACGCGCACCCCTCCCGCGGAATAGAAGTGCGCGAACCAGTCTGGTCACTCAGCGTGGAGGACCCTTTACCATGGCGAAGGCTCTACTCGGCCACGTCGGCGGTCCTGACCCTCGAATGGTTTCGGAGATGCGCCGTTTGCAGCAGCGCATCCGAGACCTGGAGGCAGAACTCATCCGACTTCAGGCCACCAATGACGCTCTTGCGGCGCAAACCCGCGACGAGGCGATTAGTCGCATGCAAGAGCGCGAGCCGGCACTCACCTGAGAGTGATCGGAGCGCAAGACCCAGGGACGTCTCTGAGAGGCGTCCCTTGTTATTTTCCCGAACGAACAAAGCACTGGTCAAACATGTCCAGGACTGCAGATGCCCACGTGGGGCAGTGAGGACCAGTAGGCTTTTCCGAAGTCCGTTCAGGGAGAAGGGGGCCGCGCTTGTATTTGAAGACCCTCACCCTGCGCGGCTTCAAGTCTTTCGCCTCCGCGACCGCCCTGCGCTTCGAGCCGGGCATCACCTGCGTGGTCGGCCCCAACGGCTCCGGCAAGTCCAACGTCGTCGACGCGCTGGCCTGGGTCATGGGCGAGCACAGCGCCAAGTCGTTGCGCGGCGGCAAGATGGAGGACGTCATCTTCGCCGGCACCTCCAACCGGCCGCCGCTCGGCCGCGCCGAGGTGACGCTGACCATCGACAACTCCGACGGCGCGCTGCCGATCGACTACACCGAGGTCACGATCAGCCGGCTGATGTTCAGGTCGGGGCAGAGCGAATACGCGATCAACGGTGACACCTGCCGCCTGCTCGACATCCAGGAGTTGTTGTCCGACTCGGGCATCGGCCGCGAGATGCACGTGATCGTCGGGCAGGGCCAGCTCGACGCCGTGCTGCACGCGGGGCCCGAGGACCGGCGGGCGTTCATCGAAGAGGCCGCGGGCGTGCTCAAGCACCGCAAGCGCAAGGAGAAGGCGCTGCGCAAGCTCGACGCGATGCAGGCCAACCTGACCCGCGTCCAGGACCTCGCGACCGAGCTGCGCCGCCAGCTCAAGCCGCTGGGCCGCCAGGCGGAGATCGCCCGCAAGGCCGCCGTCATCCAGGCCGATCTCCGTGACGCCAGACTCCGGTTGCTGGCCGACGACATGTGTATCCTGCGCGCCACCCTCGAACGCGAGGCCGCCGACGAGGCCGCGATCACGTCCAGGCGGCAGCAGGTGGAGAGCGAGCTGAGCGAGGGGCAGCAGCGCGAGTCCGCCCTGGAGGCCGCCGAGGCCGAGACCCAGCCGCGCCTGGCCGCCGCCCAGGAGACCTACTTCCGGCTGTCCTCCCTGCGCGAGCGCATCTCGGGCCTGGAGCAGCTCGCCGCCGAACGCCACCGGCACGCGCTCGACGCCGCCGCCATCGAGCGCCGCGGGCGCGACCCCGAAGACCTGGAGCGCGAGGCGGCCGAGGTCCGTGAGCGGGAGCTGCTCCTGCGGGCCGAGCTCGAACAGGCGCAGGAGTTGCTCGACGAGGCCGTCCAGCGGCGGGCCGAGGCAGAGGCCGGGCTGAGCACCGAGGAGCAGCGGCTCGCGCTGGCCGCCAGGGCCGCCGCCGACCGCCGCGAGGGGCTGGCCCGGCTGCGTGGCCAGGTCGATTCCGTACGCAGCCGCGCCCGCGCCGCCGACGAGGAGATCGGCCGCCTCCGGCAGGCCGTGGCCGGCGCCGGCGATCGCGAAGGCCGGGCCAGGGAGGACCTGGAGGCCCAGCGGCTGGAGGAACCCGCCGTCGATCCCGCGCTGGCCGAGGAGCTGGCCGCCGCGCAGGCCGCCGTCGAGGAGGCCAGAGCGGTGGCCGACGAGGCGCGGGCGGCCGTGGAAGAGGCCAAGTCCGCCCTCGACGCGCCTCGCGCCGCCCTCCAGTCCGCCAAGGCAGGGGTGGGCGCCGCCCGCGCCACCGACCAGCAGGCACAACGCTCGGTTGCCGCCCTGGCCGCCCGCCGCGACGCCCTCGAACTGGGCCTGGCCAAGGGCGACGGCGGCACCGCCCTCTTGGACGCCGACCTGGGCGGGGTCGTGGGCCCGCTGGCCGCATCGATGCAGGTGACACCCGGCGCCGAACTGGCCGTCGCCGCCGTGCTGGGCCCGGTCGCCGAGGCGATCGCCGTCAAGACCCTGGACACCGCCGTAGAGGCCCTGGAGCTGCTCCGCGCCCGGAGCGCAGGCCAGGCGACCCTTCTGGTGACAGGCAACGGGTTCAGCGGCGACGCGGAGCGAGTGAGCCCCGCGCTCGCCGCCGGGCCCACCGAGCACGGCGGGGACCGGCGCCCGCGGGCGGCGGCTCCTGGCGGCGGCCGGTGGGTGGCGGACCTGGTGACGGTGCCCGATCACCTCCGTCCCGCCCTGGAGCACGTGCTGGCGGATGTCGTGCTCGTGGACGACCTGGAGACGGCCCGAGCCGTCGTAGAACGCCACCTCCACCTCCGAGCGGTCACCAAGGCGGGCGACCTCGTCAGCGCCCACCTGGCCGCGGGCGGGTCTGAGGGCGGCACGTCCGTGCTCCAGGTCCGGGCGGCGCTGGACGAGGCGGTCAGAGACCTGGAGGCGGCCGAGGCCAGGGCCGAGGAGAGCGCCGAGGCGCTGGACCAGGCGGTCGCGGGCGAACAGGCCGCGCAGACCGCGCTGGAGGAGGCCCAGGCACACGTCAACGAGGCGCAGACGGCCGTCAGCACGGCCCAGGCGGGGGTGAGCGCCGCCCAGGGCATGCTCGACCAGGTCAGGGGACGGCAGCGGGAGGCCGACCAGCGCAACGCGGCGGCGGCCAGGCGGCTGGCCCAGCTGGAGGCCGCCGCCAACGCGGCCCGCGACGAGGCCGAGCGCCTGGCGGGCAGCGTGACGAAGGCGGAGGAGGCTCGTGCGGAGGGGCTGGAGGAGCTGGCCGAGCTGGAGGTCCGCCTGGCCGAGGCCGAATACGCCCAGGAGCTGGAGTCCGAGCCCACCACCGACCGGCGCGACGACCTGGCGAGCGCCTGCGAGGCCGCCAGGCAGCGCGAGATGGACACCCGCCTGCAGGTGCGCACCGCCGAGGAGCGCGTCAAGGGCATCGAGGGCCGCGCCGACGGCCTGCTCAGTGCCGCCAGGCGGGAGCGCGAGGAACGCGCCCAGGCGGCCGCTCAGCGTGCCAGGCGCAGGCGGCAGGCCGCCGTGGCGGAGGCCGTCAGCAAGGGCGCCAAGCGGGTGCTCGGGGCGCTGGGGGCCTCCGTCCAGCTCGCCGCCAGGGAGCGCGACGACGCCGACCTGGCCAGGGTGGCCGTGGACGCCGAGCTCAAGCAGGTACGCGTGCGCGTGCGCGAACTCGGCCAGGAGCTGGACAAGCTGGTCAACCGCGTGCACGGCAACGAGATGGCCCGCACAGAGCAGCGGCTGCGGCTGGAGCAGATGGAGCAGCGGGCCCTGGAGGAATACGGGGTCGAGACCGAGAGCCTCCTGTCCGAATACGGGCCGCAGGCGCCGGTGCCGGGTGAGCCGCCCGTCCCCTACGTGCGCGAGGAGCAGGAGAAGCGGGCCAGGGCGGCCGAGCGGCAGATGAACCAGCTCGGCAAGGTCAACCCGCTGGCGCTGGAGGAGTTCGCGGCCCTGGAGGAGCGGCACGCGTTCCTCAACTCCCAGCTCGAAGACCTCAAGAAGACCAGGCGCGACCTGATGACCGTGGTCAAGGAGGTCGACGACCGGGTGGAGCAGATGTTCTCCTCGGCCTACGAGGACGTGGCCCGCGAGTTCGAGCAGATCTTCACCAGGGTCTTCCCCGGCGGCGACGGCCGGTTGGTGCTGACCGACCCGAGCGACATGCTGACCACCGGCATCGAGGTCGAGGCCAGGCCGCCGGGCAAGAAGGTCAAGCGGCTGTCGCTGCTGTCGGGCGGTGAGCGGTCGCTGACGGCGGTGGCGTTCCTGATCTCGATCTTCAAGGCGCGGCCGTCGCCGTTCTACGTGATGGACGAGGTCGAGGCCGCGCTCGACGACACGAACACGCAGCGGCTGCTGAGGTTGTTCGAGGAGCTGCGGCAGAGCTCACAGCTCATCGTGATCACCCACAACAAGCGCACGATGGAGATCGCCGACGCCCTCTACGGCGTGTCGATGCGTGGTGACGGCGTGACCCAGGTGGTCAGCCAGCGGCTCAGGGAGCGCGAGTCCGCCTGATCGGTGTGGCCTTGGGCGTGACCATGGTGGTCGATCTGGAAAACTGACATCTTGTGGATGGTTACCTCGGCGTCATCGTGATCGTGGCCGTCGTCGCCCTGTTGGCGGCCGGCGGTCTCTTCCTGCTGTTCAGGCCGGGTCGCAAGGCGGCCCCGCCGGTCAAGCCGCCAGAGGCCCCCGTTCTTCCCGAGGAGGAGCGGCCAGCAGCCGACGTGGGCGAGGAGGGCGAGGGCGCGACCACCACGCTCCCACCGCCCGCCAAACCGGCCGAGCCGGTCGTCGTCGAGCCCGAGGTGGAGGTTCCGCCGCCGTCGGCGGGCCGGATGGTGCGGCTGCGCTCGCGCCTGGCCCGCTCGCAGAACGCGCTCGGCCGCGGGCTGCTGGAGCTGCTGTCCCGCGACCGCCTCGACGACGACGCGTGGGACGAGATCGAGGAGCGGCTCATCACCGCCGACGTGGGCGTCGCGCCGACTCGCGCCATGGTGGAGGAGCTGCGCACCAAGGTCAAGGTGCTGGGCAGCCGCACCCCGGGCGAGGTGCGCGGCCTGCTCAAGGAGCAGTTGCTCGCCCAGATCAACCCCGACCTCGACCGTACGCTGCACGTCCAGAAGCACGGGGAGCGTCCCGCGGTCGTCCTGGTCGTGGGCGTCAACGGCACCGGCAAGACCACCACCACCGGCAAGCTCGCCCGCTCCCTCATCGGCGACGGCAAGAAGGTGGTGCTCGGCGCGGCCGACACCTTCCGCGCCGCCGCCGCCGACCAGCTCCAGACGTGGGGCGATCGGGTCGGGGCCGAAACCGTGCGGGGGCCCGAGGGGGGCGACCCGGCCTCCGTGGCCTTCGACGCGGTCGCCAAGGGCATCGAGGAGAAGGCCGACACCGTCATCGTCGACACCGCGGGCCGCCTGCACACCAAGACCGGACTCATGGACGAGCTGGGCAAGGTCAAGCGGGTCATCGAGAAGAAGGCCACGGTCGACGAGGTACTGCTGGTCCTCGACGCCACCACGGGCCAGAACGGCATGCGCCAGGCCCAGGTGTTCGCCGAGGTGGTCAACATCACCGGCATCGCGCTGACCAAGCTCGACGGCACCGCCAAGGGCGGCATCGTGATCTCGGTGCAGCGGGAGCTGGGGGTCCCGGTCAAGCTGGTGGGGCTGGGCGAGGGGCCCGACGACCTGGCGCCGTTCGACCCCGAGGTGTTCGTGGACGCGATCCTCGGCGACTGAGTTTCGGCCCCGCCGTAATCTCCGGCGGACCGGCCCTTACCAGATAAATATTGATGGGCACTTTTCGATGTGCTGACATGTATCGGTCATCAATGATCGTTCGGTCCCACATGAACGTGAAAGGCCCGCGCATGAAGAAGATCGTCGTTCACCGGCCAGGAATCGTGAAGCCGACCGCCGCGGCGGCGCCGAGGCACAACGCCTGAGCCGCCCGGCCGGCGTCTCATGAGGCGCCGGCCGCGTCGGACCTCGCCGTGGACACGATCCTCCTCGACGCCGACCGCCGGATCGGCGGGCCCTACACCCTGGGCGCGGCCCTGCTCGGCCACCTGGTGCCGATCGCGCTGGAGCGCGAACCCGCCCTGGTCGCCGCGCACGACATCGAGATCCGGGCCGCCGCGCCCCGATTACGCGATCTCGTGCCCGCCCGCAGGCGATCGCTGGCCGACGACCTGCCCAGGGAGCAGCGCGTGCTGGTGCCGGGCGCGCGCCGCAGCCTGCGGATCGCCAACGGGCTGGCGGAGTTCGTCGCCGGCCTGGCACATCCGCTGACCATGAAGGTCGCGAACCTGGGCGAGGCCGACCACACCGACGCCGAGCTGGTGGCCGTGCTGCGCCGCCGCCTCGGCCCCGGCCTGCTGCGGATCGAGGAAGGGCCGTCCGCCCCCGGCGCGGGATCGTTGCCGGCCGACTTCGACCGCTACCGCGACGAGGGCTTCCATCACGCCATGGCCGAGTCGGGGCTGGAGGAGTTGCGCGGGCTGGCGTACGAGGACGATCCGGAGCGCTGGCAGCGGCTGCTGCAGCGGGTGGCCGCGTCGCTGGAGGCCGTCGAGCGCGAGGACGAGGCCCGCGAGCTCTACGACCGGCTCAGGCGTGAGAGCACCGACCCGAAACAGCGGGCCACCGCCGCCTACGCCACGGCCATGATCCTCGTACGCCACCACGACCCCGCCCGCCGCGACCCCGAACAGGCCCTGGCCTGGATCAACGAGGCCGTCACGATCACCTCCCTGCTGCCCGTCGCCCGCGAACGCGCCTTCCACCTCGGTTTCGACCTCAACGGCAAGGCCCTGGTGGAGGTGCGCAGGGGCCGCCACGACGCCGCCATGGCCCTGGTGCGCCAGGCCATCGAGCTGGCCGAGACCCACCTGCCGGACGAGCACCCCATCCACCGCCTCGTGTTGTACGTCAACAGGGCCCGCCTCCTGACCATGGCCGGGCTGCGGGAGCCGGCGCTGGCGGACTACACGCGCGCCATCGAGGCCGACCCCGGCTACCCCGACCACTACCTCGACCGCGGCAACCTCCTGTACGAACTGAACCGTCATGAGGAGGCCCTGGCCGACTACGAGAGCGTCATGCGGCTCAGCCCGCCCTTCCCTGAGGCGTACTACAACCGCTCGGAGCTGCGCTACACCGCCGGCGACCTGGACGGGGCCCGCGCCGACCTGGACCACACGCTGGAGCTGGACCCGGAGTTCGCGCCCGCGTACGTCAACCGCTGCGGCCTCCACGTGGCGGCGGGCGACTACGCGCTGGCCAGGCGGGATGTGGAGCGCGGCCTGGCACTCGCGCCCGGCGAGCCCCACCTGCTGTGCGTGCTCGGTCAGGTGGAGCTGGCCGAGGAGCGTTTCCCCGAGTCCCGCGCCGCCTTCGACCGGGCGCTGGAGCTCGATCCCGAGCTGGTGGCGGCCTGGGCGGGCCGGGCGGAGCTGGCCTTCGAGCGCGGCGACCACGAGGCGGCGCTGTCCGACCTGACGCGGGCGTTGAAGCTGGAGGAGACGGCGGAGCTGCTGTACAACCGGTCGCTGGCGTACCGGGCGGCGGGGCTGACAGGGCAGGCGCGCCAGGACCTGGTCAGGGCCGCCGAGCTGGCCCCGGAGGACGGGGACATCCGGCGGACGCTGTCCGACATATAACGGGACGAAGGGGGCCGGACGCTGTCCGACATATAACTGGAGGAAGGGGCCGGACGTCGTCCGGCGGATAAGGTCAGCCGCGGGAGAGCGGCCTGATCGGGACGACCAGGGGAGTCCCCGCCACCGGATCCGCGATGATCTTGGCGTCCAGCTCGAACACCTCGCGCAGCAGGTCCTCGGTCAGCACCTCGTGCGGCGTGCCGGAGGCGATCACCCGGCCGTCGCGCATGGCGACCAGGCGGTCGGCGTAGCGGGCGGCCAGGTTGAGGTCGTGCAGGACCATGACGACCGTGCGGCCGGCCTCCTCGTGCAGGTGCCGTACGAGCTCCAGCACCTCCACCTGGTGCGCCAGGTCCAGGAACGTGGTCGGCTCGTCGAGCAACAACAGGTCCGTGCCCTGGGCCA
>NZ_JBHSPA010000052.1:27118-133295 GCF_042656245.1 Nonomuraea insulae | reverse complement strand
GCCATGGCGATCATGATGCGCTGCCGCTGCCCGCCGGACAACTCCTCCAGCGGCCGCTCGGCCAGGTCGGCCAGGCCCGTCATGTCGAGCGCCGCCGAGACCGCGCCCTCGTCGTCGGAGGACCACTGCCGGTACCACGTCTGGTGCGGATGCCGCCCCCTGGCCACCAGATCGGCCACGGTCAGCCCTTCGGGAGCGGTGGGCGACTGGGGGAGCACGCCGAGGATCTTGGCCACCTCGCGGGTGGGGATCTTGTCGATGCACTTGCCGTCCAGCAGCACCTCACCGCCCTGCGGTTTGAGCAGCCGTCCCAGGGCGCGCAGCAGTGTGGACTTGCCGCAGCCGTTGGGGCCGATGATCGTGGTCACCGTGCCCGCCTCGATGCCGAGGTCGAGCCCATCGACGATGACGCGATCGCCATACCCGAGCTTGACGTCGGCGGCCTGCAGTCTCACTTTCGCGACCTCCAGATCAGATGGATCAGGTACGGGGCGCCCAGCACCGCGGTGACGATGCCGACGGGCAGTTCGAGCGGGGAGAACAGGGTCCTGGCGATCAGGTCGGCGGCCGTGGTGAGCACGCCCCCGATGATCGCCGAGCACAACAGCGGCGGCCGGCCCGAGCGGGCGAGCCGCAGCGCGATCTGCGGCGAGGCCAGGGCCACGAACGCGATCGGCCCGGCCGACGCGGTGGCCACGGCGGCCAGCAGCACGGCGGCCAGGATCATCAGGGCGCGGGCCAGGTTCACCCGGACGCCGAGCGCGGTGATCGTGTCGTCGCCGAAGCGCAGGGCGTCGAGCGAGCGGGTGCCGAGCAGGGTCAGCGGCACCAGGACGACCAGGGCCAGCGCCGTGGGTGTCACGTGCTCCCAGCCCCGGCCGTTGAGTGAGCCGCTGATCCAGACCATGGCGCGGCTGGTGTCGTTGACGTCCCCGACGGTCAGCAGCCAGAACTTGACGTTCGTGAACACGGCGGCCACGCCGATGCCGACCAGCACGAGGCGGTAGCCGTCCAGGCCGCGCCGCCAGGCCAGGCCGTACACGATGGCGGCGCCGAGCAGGCCGCCGAGCAGGGCGAGCGCGGGGATGCCGAGGGAGGCCAGCAGGCCGCTCGTGCCGCCGGCCGCGCTGCCGCTGGCCACGACGCCGGCCACCACGGTGACCGAGGCGCCGGTGGTGACGCCGAGGATCTCGGGGCTGGCCAGGGGGTTGCGCGCGATCGACTGGATGATCGCGCCCGACAGCGCCAGCGCGGCGCCGACGAGGGCGCCGGTGAGCGCGCGGGGCAGGCGCAGCTCCATGATCACGAAGTGGGCGGCGCTGTTGACGTCGAACGTGCCCGCGACCACCTCGGGCAGCGTCATGTCGATGTCGCCGATGCGCATGTTCAGAGCCATGAGCAGGACGAGCAGGACGACGCCCACCAGGGTGATGGTGACGCCACGCAGCCGTAGCCGCCAGGACAGTGCGCCGACGCGGAGGGGGAGAGTGGTCATCACAGTCGTACGGGCTTCCTGCGGCGTACCAGGGCGACGAAGAACGGGGCCCCGAGCAGCGCGAGCACCACGCCGACCTCCAGCTCGCCAGGAGGGGCCACCACGCGGCCGATCACGTCGGTGACCAGCAGCAGCGCCGCCCCGATCAGCCCCGAGTACGGCAGCAGCCACCGATGGTCGGTGCCCGACAGCGGCCTGGCGAGGTGCGGCACCATGAGCCCGACGAATGCCAGCGAGCCGCAGGCGGCCACCGACGCGCCCGACAGCAGGGTGACGGCGGCGACGCCGACGGTCCTGGTCATGGGGATGTTCTGGCCGAGGCTCCTGGCCACGTCCTCGCCGAGGGAGAGCGCGTTCAGGCCGGGGGCGTTGATCATCGCCAGCACCAGGCCGACCAGGATGAACGGCAGCACCTGCCACACCACGTCGGCGCCCCTGGCGGCGATCGAGCCCGCCTGCCAGAACCGGAACACGTCCATGGCCTGCTCGTCCAGCAGCACGATGGCCGAGGTCAGGGCGTACAGGAAGGCGCTGACGGCGGTTCCGGCGAGCGCGAGCGTGACCGGGGTCGGGCCGCCCCTGCCGCCCACCATGCCCAGCGCGAACACCGCCACGCTCGCCACCAGCGCGCCCGCCAGGCCGAACCAGATGTAGACGAGCAGGCTGGAGGCGCCGAGCAGGACGATCGAGGCCACCATCGCGAACGCCGCGCCCTGCGTGACCCCGAGCAGGCCGGGGTCGGCGAGCGGGTTGCGGGTGTGGCCCTGCATGAGAGCGCCCGCCACGCCGAGCGCGAGTCCGGCGAGGATGCCTAAGACGGTCCTGGGCAGGCGCAGCGAGCGGATGACGATGTCGTTCTCGGTACCGGTCGGAGTCATGAGCGCGTGCCAGGCGTCGGTGAGCGGCACGGGCTTGGAGCCGATGGTGATGCTCAGCACCACCGCGACCGCCACGGAGGCGAACAGGACGAGCAGGACGGTGAGCCGGCGGTGGCGGATGCCTTGGAGGCGCGGGGCGACGGCGGTTGCGCTCACCCATGTCCTCCTCAATGATTGCCCGATCCTGCTGAAGTATGCCAGCTTAGGCAGGGCTAACCTAATTTAGGGTTGCCTTACTTTTCGAGAGAGAGAACTGATGAGACCTCTGCGCGTGCTGGCCGGAGTCGTCCTCCTGGCGGGCCTGGCCGCCTGTGGGTCGGCGGAGACGAGTGAGCCTCCGCGGGCGGGCGCGGCCCCGTTCAGGACCGTCAAGCACGCGATGGGGGAGACGGTGATCCCCGCTCAGCCGAAGCGGGTGGTGGCGCTCGACCAGAGCTTCGTGGACGCGGTGCTGACGCTGGAGACGCCGGTGGTGGGGTACACGACGTATCGGTCGATAGATACGAAACTGCCCGACTACCTCGGGGCGGTCGCGCAGCAGTACGGCAAGGAGGCCACCCCGGTCGGCACCCTGGAGCAGCCGAGCCTGGAGAAGGTCATGGCGCTCAAGCCGGATCTGATCGTCTCGGCGAAGGTGCGGCACGAGGCGCTGTACGACAAGCTGTCGAAGATCGCGCCGACCGTGTTCAGCGAGACCACCGGGGCCATCTGGAAGGACAACCTGCGTCTCATGGGCCAGGCCCTGGGCAAGGAGGACCTGGCGGAGACGAAGATCAAGGAGTTCGAGGGGCGGGCGCGCACGATCGGCACGGCGATCAAGGAGAAGGACGGCGAGCTGCCGACGATCTCGATCGTGCGCTTCGCCGGCGAGCCGACGACCCGCCTGTACGTGGAGAACTCCTACTCGGGGGTGGTCATGAAGGACGTCGGGTTCCCGCGTCCCGAGGGCCAGCCGACCGACGAGAAGGCGATCGCGGTGGACGTGAGCCAGGAGCGGATCGCGGACCTGGACGCCGACCACATCTTCGTCGCGACATATCCGGATCCCTCATCTGATGGGCCGAAGGAGAAGTTCGTCGGCAACCCGCTCTGGGACAAGCTCAAGGGCGACAAGCACGAGGTCAGCGACCTGACGTGGATGAGCGCGGTGGGGATCCAGGGGGCGCACGCGATGCTGGACGACGTGGCCAAACTGTTCGGCGTGGATCCCGCCAAGCCCTGACGCGGGTCTCGGTTGCCAGATGGTGAGATTCCTCATAAATCGCACCGGGATCTTCAACCAAATGGCACCTCCCGCCGTAGAACTCGATGAGATGAATCTTCTCCGGCGAAGTGGAAGCGGGCGTCACCGCGATGAAGGACATACCGGCGAAATGTGCCTCGCTCACGGCAGTGGATCCGCTCGACGCCTCGACGACGGTCGTGGCGGGGCCGATCCAGCCGTCGGCCAGGCCGTACAGGAATAGAGAGCGGGCAAGACGGTGTTTCAGCGAACTATTGGGTGCACTGACTCGTCTTTCAGGTAGAGGTTTACTCCCCATCGCGAGGGCAGCGGAAAGACGTGCAGATGTGTGTCGCAGCTACGGTTGGCGTCGGCCTCGACCTTGCGTATGGCCTCAGTCACCCAGCGGCGTGTACCCGGGTCGTGACGGTCCACGAAACTCATCCTCATACGCTATCCCTTGTGACTCTCGCCACTATTACTGCAAGATTGGGTGGGTAGTGTTATGATAATGAGACTTGTCCGGCCGTGGACGTGACCACGCACGCCGCGAGCAGATGGACGGAAACCCCTTCTGGCCAAGGCGGAACCTCCCTAACGCGTCCCTTACCTGGGTCTTGCGATGATGGAACCGCCGTCAGGCGGCTTGTGCCGAAAACGGGGGATAGCGCAAGGGGGAATGAATTGATCACCATGACCGATGAGCAGCGTCAGGACTGGTTCGAGCGCGATGTCGTGCCCGTGACGTCGCAGCTGTTCGCCTCCGCCATGCGCCTGACCCGTAACACCGCGGACGCGGAGGACCTGGTTCAGGAGACGGTGGCGAAGGCGTACACCTCCTACCACCAGTTCCGCGAGGGCACGAACCTCAAGGCTTGGCTGCACCGGATCCTGACCAACAACTTCATCAACGACTATCGCAAGAAGCAGCGCTCGCCCAAGTTGTCGGCCGCCGAGGAGATCGAGGACTGGCAGCTGCACGCCGCCGAGTCACACAGCTCGACCGGCCTGCGCTCCGCCGAGACCGAGGCGCTCGACCGGTTGCCCGACAACATCGTGATGAACGCGCTGCGCTCCCTCCCCGAGGACTTCCGCGTGGCGGTCTACCTGGCCGACGTCGAGGGCTTCGCGTACAAGGAGATCGCCGAGCGCATGGGCACGCCCATCGGCACCGTCATGTCACGGTTGCACCGGGGGCGCCGTCAGCTTCGGGGGATGCTGGAGGAGTACGTGCGCGAAGAGGGCGCCGTGCGCCTTCCCGCCCAGCGCGCCGCCTAGGACTCCATCGACAAATGAAGGCGGACGCGTAACACGCCGCCTTCCGCGCGCAGCTCCACGAGGTCGCAGAGCTGTCTGCTGATCCAGAGCCCGTATCCCCGAGGGGATTCGGGCTCCGGTGGTATATAGCCGGGTAAGGGGTCGTCCAAGGCGCCCCCGGGGTCGGCGATCTCGCAGACCAGCTCGCCGTCGCGGACCCATATCGCGACCGTGCCGTATCCCGCCCCGTGCTCCACGCTGTTGGCCGCGATCTCGGAGACGCTGATCACCAGCGAGGTGATGAGGTTGCGGTCCATGCCGGCCGACCTGGCGTAGTCGCCGACGCTGTGGCGCAGCCGTTTGAGCTCTCTGCCGGTGAACCGGATCGTCGCGGCGTCGCTCGGGGGCTCGGGCAGCGGGGCCTGGTCATGGTCCAGCACCAGCTCGTGGGGCTCGACGAACCGGCCGCTCGTCACCTCGCCGTCCGCGCCGAGCAACACGGGGTGGTTGACCGGGGCGAACTCGACCACGTCGCCGGGGACCTTGCGCACGTCGTACAGGCACCACATGATCGAGGCCGCCGCGCGCAGCGCGGCGTTGACCACGGAGTCGCAGCGGATGAGCTCCCTGACGTCGCGCGGGCTCTTGTCCGCCCAGCTCGGCTCGCCGATCACGAGGGTACGGCGGCCGCGCGTGTACTCGTGGTAGGCGGCCAGCATCCGGTACGGGTGGTCGAACCAGGAGGAGGACAGCCGGCTGTCGATGCGCCCGGCCTCGGGCCCCAGGGCGTCGGCCAGCGCGGCCAGTTTGGCCGGGCCGACGATCACCAGCACGCGCCTGCCCTCGTCCAGCGCGGAACGCACGCGCGGTACGGCCAGGTCCAGAAAGGACTCGTCCGAGCTGTAAGGCACCGCTACGTGCTTCAACGACTCACCATCGGAACGTGCCCGCTCAGGGCGCACGGCCGAAACGTAGCAAGGCTAGAGATGCTGCGCAACGGCTATGAGCGCCACCGCGGCGAGCGCGCATAGCACGCCGCCCACCTGGACGGCCCGCAGCCGCTCCCCGAGCACGCGGTTGGCCAGCAGCAGCGTGCTCGCGGGATAGAGCGAGACCAGCACGGCGACCAGGCTGAGCAGGCCGTCCTGCTGCGCCAGCAGATAGAGCACGTTCGCGGCCATGTCGAGCACGCCGGCCGCCACGATGATGGGCAACGAGCCTGGGCCCGGCTTGAGCGCGCGCCGCGTGAGCAGGGCCAGCAGGCCCACCACCGACACCGACGACAGCCGGGCGCCGACCAGCGGCCACAACCCCGTCCCGTCGGGAGCCAGGGCGAGGAGGATGAAGAAACCGCCGAATCCGGCACCCGCGGCCAGCGCGACCAGCACCGACGAGAGCGACACGCGCCCGCCGCCGGACCTGTCCTGGCTGACCAGCAGCACCGAGCCCAGCGCCAGCACCACCCCGACCAGCGCCCAGAACTGCGGGCGCTCGCCCGTCGCCAGCCCGAACACCACCGGCAGCGCGGCCGAGGTGACCGCGGTCGTCGGGGCCACGACCGACATGACGCCGGTGGCCAGCGCGCGGTAGAACAGGGTCAGTCCGGCGGCTCCCGACAGGCCCGCGGCCAGCCCCCAGGTCAGGGCCAGGTTGCCGTACGCGCCCGGGAGCACGGGCAGCAGGGCGAGGATCAGCGCCAGGCCGGCGATCTGCGAGAGCACGACGACGGACAACACCTGGGAGCGTCGCGTGGCCAGGCCGCCGAAGAAGTCGGCGGTGCCGTACACGATGGCGCACGCGGTCGCCAGGATCACCGTCACCGGAGCCCTCCAGTTCAATGCATTGCACTGTTAGTACAACAGACAGAGTACATTCTGGTGCAAAAAGGAGTCACTAGACTGCACTCCCATGGAGGACCCGGAGCTGATCACCCAGGCCATCGCGAACAACGTCCGCGCCCAGCGCGCCCACCGCGGGCTGACCCTGGACGCGCTGGCCGCCAGGTCAGGGGTGAGCCGGGGCATGCTGGTCCAGGTGGAGCAGGGGCGTACGAACCCGTCCGTCACCACGCTCACCCGGATCGCCTCCGCGCTCGGCGTCACCGTGGCCAGGCTGGTCGAGGTCGCCGACGTGCCGATGGTGCGGGTGGTGGACAAAACGGACGTGGTGACGTTCCGCCAGGGCGACGTGCAGGCGCGGCTGCTGGTCGGCGCGGACATGCCGCTGATCCTGGAGTTGTGGGACTGGCGGCTGGCGCCGGGCGAGCACCACGACGGCGACGCCCACCCGCCCGGCACCCGCGAGATGCTGACGGTGCTGGCGGGTGAGCTGACGCTCAGTGTGTACGGCAAGAGTCACGTGATCGGCAAGGACGACGCCGTGCTCTTCACCGCCGACCGCCCCCACGTCTACGCGAACAGGGCCGAAGAAGAGCTCAGGTTCATCATGGTCGTCGCGGAGCCGCGCGAAGCGCACGATTCGGCCTGAGCGAAAATGCGCGAACACCCCCCGGATCACCCGGTGGAGTTTCATGATTACTCCATGTCTTGGACGGCTGATGCCCGTTGTTGGGTACATCCCTTGTGTACGGCGACGTCGGCAGGGGGTGGCGTGTGAGTGAGGCCCGAGGGGCGACGGAGAAGCTCCAGGCGGAGCTTCATGGTCTGGGCGTCACCAGCGCGTACGAGGTAGGCGACGACGAGACCATCTCGGTGTGGATCGGCCTGGTCGTGCGCTATAGAGATGGTTTTTACCGGTGGCAGGAAGGGCCGGTGAAACGTCGGCATCTGGGTACGGATCCGGTCGGATGTGCCATGCGCGTGGCGCGCCGCTACAAGGAATTGCAGACGGATGTCCCACTCTGGTGGGACGACCTGGACAGGGAGCTGCGGGGGGCACCGGTCCAGGATTATCCGTAGGCCCCCGCATGCGGCGTTTCGGGGGGAAGCATGCGCGTATGGGCCCTGCCGCTGGCCCTGCTCGCCCTGGTGAGTTGCGTCACCCAGTCGGTGCCGCGCCGCCAGCAGCAGTCCAGGGCGCCGGCCATGCCGGCCAGGCCGGTCGTCGTCGATCCTGTGGCGCTGGCCAAACGATTGGTGTCCATGCAGGCGGGCTGGCCGCGCAGCCGCAAGTTCGACTGCGCCAGGCTCAAATGCGTGGCCCTGACCTTCGACGACGGTCCCGGGGAGCACACGTGGCGGTTGCTCGACGAGTTGAGCAAACGTGACGTCAGGGCCACCTTCTTCGTCCTCGGGCAGATGGTGGCGGCCGACAGGGGCGGGCAGACGGTCCGGCGCATCGTGGGCGACGGCCACGAGATCGGCAACCACTCCTGGAGCCATCCGGCCCTCTCCGGGCTGCCGCTCGAGGAGGTCAAACGGGAGCTCAAGCACACCGAGGAGATCGTGCGGCGGCTGACGGGGGTGCGGATGCGGGTGATGCGGCCGCCGTACGGGGCGACGGACAAGAAGGTCGAGGCGGAGACGCGCAGGGAGGGCCTGGCCCAGATCCTGTGGAGCCTCGACACCCTCGACTGGCAGGACCGGGTCGCCTCGATCGTGGCCAAGCGGGCAGGCGACGCCAAACCCGGATCGATCGTCCTGCTGCACGACATCCACCGCAGCACCGTCGATGCCGTACCGGCGGTGCTGGACACGCTGAGCAAGAAGGGCTACACCTTTGTCACCGTCTCCGAGCTGTACGGCAAGACGCCCGCGCCCGGCCGGACCTACACCGAGCGCTGACTGTCGGTGGGACATGGCACCCTTGTGCGCATGGGTTTCACCGGCTTTCCCGACGAGGCGTTCCTCTTCTACGAGGGGCTTGAGGCGGACAACTCCAAGACCTACTTCGCCCAGCACAAACGGCTCTACGAGGAGGCCGTCCGAGCTCCCATGCTGGCTCTCGCCGACGAGCTGGCCGCGGAGTTCGGCGCCGCCCACCTCTTCCGGCCCTACCGCGACGTCCGCTTCGCCAAGGACAAGTCGCCGTACAAGACCCACCAGGGCGCCTTCGTGGATGCCATGCCCGGGATCGGCCTCTACGTGGAGCTCAGCGCCTCGGGCCTGTTCACGGCGGGTGGCATCTACTCGACCGCCTCCGACCAGGTGGCCCGCTACCGGGCCGCCGTGGACGAGGATCTCTCCGGCAAGCCCCTGGAGTCCATCGTGGGCTCGCTGGAGGCGGAGGGCTTCGAGATCCTGGGCGAGCGGCTCAAGACGCGGCCGCGAGGCTTCGACGAGGACCATCCCCGCATCGAACTGCTCCGGCACAAGTCGCTGTTCGCCGGGATGCGGTTCGAGCCCGCGGAGTGGGTGCACACGGCTGAGGTGCGCAGGCGGGTGGAGAGAACGTGGCGCTCGGCGGGGCCGCTGGTGGAGTGGTTGTGCACGCACGTGAGAGGCAGCGAACTACCACGCCGTTGAACGCCCGCCCATGACCCTTACCTCCGCTGCGGTGGTGCGCTGTGTGGGGGTCAGCGTGGGGCGGTGGTGGCGGTGGTTGTTATCTGGTCGCCTTTCAGGATGCGGTCCACGGTCTGGCCGGCGGCTGAGGAGGCTGCCGTCGTGCCGGCGGCCAGCACCAATGCCAGGGTCGGGGCGGCCAGGCTGCGGACGCTGCGGAGGTTGCGGACGCGTGCCCACGGCTCGCCCGCCAGATGCATGGTGCGCCACTCCCAGAACAACCCGAGCCCGATGCACACCATCATCACCTGCCCCACCACGATCCCCACCACCTGGGCCTTGTCGATCGCCCCGATGTCGGGCTCCGCGAGCGTCGACAGGTAGCCGGACAACTCGGTCAGCAGGGCGGCGGCGGTCAGGTGGAGGGCCTTGGTCATGGGCTGGGTGCCGCGGATCCGGGGGTAGAAGTAGCCGAAAAGGAAGCCGAAGGCGGGCAGGGTGATGAGGTAGCGCCCGTCGAAGATGAAGCTGGTCAGGTCCACGCCTTCGGGCCAGCCGTACACCAGGGCGAAGGGCAGGCTCAGGAGGAGGCTGACGGTGAAGGCGTGGATGCCGTTGTGCCAGGGCGTGCAGCCGGCGGTGGTGGCGAAGGCGGTCTCCGGGTGCCGCCCGTGCCGGTTCATGGCGCTCTCCAGGGCGCTGCGCTGCTGTTCGAAGTCGGCCATCGACAGGTCGCCGGCCCCGATCCTGCCGCGGCCGTACCGGTAGAGGTCCTGTTCGGAGACGAGGAGCAGGCGGTTGTGCAGGGCCGCGCGGACGAGCCGGCGGTGTTCCTCCTGGTCGAGGGGTTCGACGATGGTCACGCGCGGGCCCGTGAGGAGCCAGCGGGCGGTGCCCCAGGCCACCAGGGAGGTGATGGCGAGCAGGGGCAGGGGCACGTCGATGTCGGCCAGGGTCGTGCTGCCGCCGGGCGTGATGTACAGCACCATCAGTACGGCGATCATGGTGGATTCGGCGACCGGGTTGTCGATCGAGGCCACCTGCCCGCCGAGCCGCCTGAGCCGCAGCACCAGCATCACGAACCCGAGCAGCAGCAGCCCCAGCACGCCCCGCACGATCGGCGTGAGGGTGAGGCTGCCGATCATGGGCTCCTGCTGGGGCACGGCCAGGCTCCACGACCCCGAGTCGAGCCACTCGGTGGGCCAGCCCTGGACGAGCAGGCTGATGAGCACGGCGCCCACGACGGCCTGGCGCTTCCACTGCTTGGTCGCCACGGCCATCGCGGAGATCGGGATCAGGGCCCAGCCCAGGGCGAAGACGAGGCGGATGCTGTCGGGCGGGTACACCCCGGTCAGCAGCGCCCGCAGCCACAGCGCCGCCGCCAGCAGCCCGATCGCGGCCTCGGCGGACAGGACCGCGAGCCGTACGATCACCGGCCGTACCCCGAGGTCCACGCTGAAGGCGATCGCCGCGCCGGCCGCCGCGACGGCGGCCACCGCCCCGCCCGCCAGCAGGGTCTGGCCGGAGAGCTGGCCGTGCAGCCACGACCAGATCAGCATGCCGAGCCCGACCAGCACCCCCATCCCGGTCACGATCAGCAGGTCACGGGTGTTCCACGGCGGGCTGGTGGGCAGCACGCGGCCGGCGTGCCGCAGCGCGAGCAGGGGCACGGCGACGAAGAGGATCACGTAGGCCACCGCCGACCACTCCTCGGCGAACAGCGGGATCAGCAGTGTGGGGGCCGCGAGCGACAGCCCGATGACCAGCTCCCTGTTGGGCGGCCGCGCCCACCAGCCCTTGCCCAGCGAGCGCAGCAGGAACACGATCAGCGCGATCGCGGTGAGCACGCCGAGCGCCGTGGCCCACGAGAAGTCGTCCTCGACGACCACGTCGGCGAACCCGTAGGAGTCCGGGGCCAGCGTCATGCTCACCGGATAGGCCCCGACGGTGAACGCCAGCCGCTCCTGCTGCTCCTGCTCAGGCGTGATGCCCTCCAGGCGCAGCACGGTCCACTCGCCGGGCAGGACGGCGATCGACCGGCCGGTCACGATCAGGGGGAAGGCGTTGGGCGCGCTGAAGTCGAGCTTCAGCAGGTCGTCCGTGTCCAGTTGCCGCAGCAGCGTCACCGTGAACTGGGCGATGGTCCGCTGGGCGTCGCTGGTGAGGATCGGCGCCAGGCGCGTGGTGGGGGTCAGGCTGACGCCGTCCACCTTGATCGCGCCGAACGCGGCGTCGATGGCCTGCTGGAGTGTGCCGGGGAAGCCGGCGCCCTGGCGTAACGCCTCGATGAGCGTGTCGTCGGGGCTCATCTGGAGCCGGTGGACGACGGTCACCTTGACCTGGCGCTGCCTGGGGTCGAGGCGCCCCTCAGGCACCTGTTCCAGGTCGGCGTCGCGTGCTCTGGTGACCGTCACCTCGGTGCCGGCCTTGCGGGCCCACTGCGCGGTGGGGTCGGCGCGGGTGGCGGCGGCTACCCACGGGTTGGGCGCTGCGGCGCCTTGGGGCGGCGCAGGCCCCGCTACCGGTCTGGCTGCAATGGTGCACCAAACGATCGCCCCCAACGACACCAGAGCCAGCCCGAACGCGATTGCCATCCGGAGTTTTCCCACAATTTGGATGATTCTCCGGCGTGCGCGTTTGTTCTATCTCGTGGGGTCACGGTGTGATTACAGCTTATTCCCATGACAACTTTTCTTTACGGCGTGACACGGGAGAGTTCATCCATCGCACATGGCCGAGCCGGGGCGCTTACTGCCCGTACTTACCCAAAAGCCGCGTTTTGCTTGCAAAAAGCGAGCAAAACGCGGCCGGTGGTGAAAACTAGCTTCACGCCCGCTTGGCGCGAGCGGCGGCGCGGCCCCGGATGGAGGCATCGAGCACTACCTTGCGGATGCGCACGGTCGCCGGAGTGATCTCCACGCACTCGTCCTCGCGGATGAACTCCAGGGCCTGCTCCAGCGACAGGTTGCGCGGCGGGATCACCTTCTCCGTCTCCTCGCTGGTGGAGGAGCGCATGTTGGTGAGCTTCTTCTCCTTGGTGATGTTCACGTCCATGTCGTCGGACCGGGAGTTCTCGCCGACGATCATGCCCTCGTAGACCTCGGTCGTCGGCGCGACGAACAGCACGCCACGTTCCTGCAGGTTGAGCATCGCGAACGCGGTCACAGGGCCCGACCGGTCGGCCACGAGCGAGCCGTTGTTACGGGTGCGCAGCTCGCCGAACCACGGCTCGTAGGCCTCGAACACGTGGTGCACCAGGCCGGTGCCGCGCGTCTCGGTGAGGAACTCCGTACGGAAGCCGATCAGCCCGCGCGCCGGCACCACGAACTCCATCCGGATCCAGCCGGTGCCGTGGTTGGTCATGTGCTCCATGCGGCCCTTGCGCACGGCCAGGAGCTGGGTCACCGCGCCGAGGTAGTCTTCCGGGCAGTCGACCGTCAGCCGCTCGACCGGCTCGTGCACCTTGCCGTCGATGGTCCTGGTGACCACCTGGGGCTTGCCCACGGTCAGCTCGAAGCCCTCGCGGCGCATCTGCTCCACCAGGATGGCCAGCGCCAGCTCGCCGCGGCCCTGCACCTCCCAGGTGTCGGGCCGCTCGGTGGGCAGCACGCGCAGCGAGACATTGCCGACGAGCTCCTTCTCCAGGCGGTCCTTGACCATGCGGGCGGTGACCCTGGAGCCCTTTTCCCTGCCGACCAGAGGCGAGGTGTTGGTGCCGATCGTCATGGAGATGGCCGGCTCGTCCACCGTGATCAGCGGCAGCGGCCGCGGGTCCTCGGGGTCGGCCAGCGTCTCACCGATCATGATCTCGGGAATGCCCGAGATCGCGATGATGTCGCCGGGACCGGCCTGCTCGGCCGGCTTGCGCTCCAGCGCCTCCGTCATGAGCAGCTCGGTGATCTTGACTCGCTGGATCGACCCGTCGGTACGGCACCACGCCACCTGCTGGCCCTTGCGCAGGACGCCCTGGTGGATCCGGCACAGCGCGATGCGGCCCAGGTAGGAGGAGGCGTCGAGGTTGGTCACGTGGGCCTGAAGCGGCGCGCTCGGGTCGTAGACGGGCGCCGGGATCGTCGACTTGATGATGTCGAACAGCGGCTCAAGGTCCTCTGAGTCGGGCATGCCGCCGTCATCGGGCCGCGCCATGGCGGCCCGCCCCGCCTTGGCGGAGGCGTAGACGATCGGGAAGTCGATCTGCTCCGCCGTGGCGTCGAGGTCCATGAACAACTCGTAGACCTCGTCCACGACCTCCTTGATGCGGGCGTCGGGACGGTCGACCTTGTTGATGCACAGGATGACCGGCATCTTGGCGGACAGCGCCTTGCGCAGCACGAACCGGGTCTGTGGCAGCGGCCCCTCTGAGGCGTCCACCAGCAGCACCACGCCGTCGACCATCGACAGGCCGCGCTCGACCTCGCCGCCGAAGTCGGCGTGGCCGGGCGTGTCGATGATGTTGATGGTCATGCCGCTGTGCTGGACGGCGGTGTTCTTCGCGAGAATGGTGATGCCCTTCTCGCGTTCCAGGTCGTTGGAGTCCATCACGCGGTCGTCGACGTCCTGGTTGGCGCGGAACGCCCCGGACTGCCAGAGCATGGCGTCGACCAGCGTGGTCTTGCCATGGTCGACGTGCGCGATGATCGCGATGTTCCGCAGGTCGTCGCGGCTGTTCAAAGGCATGATGACGTCTCGCTCTGTGTTCGTGGGGGCGGCCGCGCGAAGTCGCGACGTTATAAGTCTAGTTGATCCCCCTGATGACAGGAGCGGGACGAGGTGGTGGCGAGCGTACGCGCGGGCACGAGGGCCTGTTCGAACGCCCTCGGAAGGCGTCTCAACTCGCGCCTGGTCGCCGCCTGGGTCCGGTCGTTCTTGCGGGCAAAACGGCGGTAAAGGGTGAATCGTCCATGGCAGGCCCGAACGCGCCGCGCCTCCAGTAGGCCGCGTTCAGCGGTCTGCTGCAAGTAGCGGGAACCGCACTTACATAGGTGCTTGCACAATTGTGCGCATGGCAATCTTGGTCCTCGTACCTAGATTTGACGGCATGACCTGGACTGAGCTCGTTATGGCTGCCGCACCCATGCAGGGCGACCAGCCGGCGGTGAGCGACGTCAGGACCGGTGAGGTGCTGTCGTACGCCGCCTTCGCGAGACGGGTCACCCGCGCGGCGGCCGGGCTGCGCGCCCAGGGCCTGCGCTACGGCGAGCAGGTGCTCGTGGACGTCCCCCTGGGCGCGACGTTGCCCGTGGCGGTCCACGCCGTCGCCTGGGCGGGCGGGGTCGCGGTGCTCACGGGCTCCGGCGCCGCCCGCATGATGATCACCCAGGACCGTTACGACCCCACCGAGGTGAAGGTGGACCAGGTCTTCTCCTTCCGGCCCACGCCGGGGACCAGGCCCTTCACCGACCTGCTGACCGCCGGGGCGGTCGAGTTCGGGCCGCTGGCGGGGCCCGCGGTCACGCTCGACGGCTCCCGGCTGTTCGACAACACCGAGCTGGCGACCGACCTGCGCAGGCTCGCCACCCGGCTGGTGGTGGGCAAGGACGACGTGGTGATCAGCGCGGTGAGCGAGCCGTTCCGCGGGCTGCGGGTGATCGATTTAGTGATGACGTCCGGCGCCCACGTCGTGGTCGCCCACGAGCCGAGTCTGGTCGGCTGCCGCGTGCTGGCCCAGGAGCGCCGGGCCACCGTGGTCGTCGCGCCCTATGACCTGGCCAGGCGGCTGCTCGGGGATCCGATTCTGCGTGTCGTCGACGAAAGGGCGATCGTGAGCTCGCTTGGCCTGTGAAAAGTGCGACACTGTGGGAGAGTGTGATCCTTCCGCGACGCAGGGTGAGCACATGCCAGATTCCCCTCGGCACAACCTTCCGGCAGAGCCCAACCGGTTCGTCGGCCGCGAGCGCGACCTGGACGACCTGCACGAGCTGTTCGGTGAGACACGCGTGGTGACGCTGTGCGGGGTCGGCGGCATCGGCAAGACCCGGCTGGCGCTGCAGGTGGCCGCCGGGCTGGTGCCGGCCTACCCGGACGGCGTCTGGCTGGTCGAGCTGGCCAGGTTCGGGCGGCCAGAGCTCGTCGAGCAGGAGATCGCCCGCGTGCTCGGCGTGGTCGAGGAGGCCGGTCGCCCGCTCCTCGACACCGTGACGGCCAGGCTCCGCGACCAGCGCTGCCTGCTGCTGCTGGACAACTGCGAGCACCTGGTCGACAGGTGCGCCGAGGTGGTCGCGGCGCTGACGGCGAGTTGCCCGTCGCTGCGCGTGCTGGCCACCAGCAGGGAGCCGCTGCGGATCGCCAGCGAGCTGATCTGGCGCGTGCCGCCGCTCGACCTGCCCGCCGCCGACTCGGAGGACGCCGAGTCCGTGCAGTTGTTCATGGACAGGGCGGCGGCCGCCGGCACCAGGCTGGGCGCCGAGAGCATCCACGACGTGGTGCGCCTGTGCCGGGCGCTCGACGGGCTGCCGCTGGCGCTGGAGCTGGCCGCGGCCCGCACCAGCCTGCTCAGCCCCGGCCAGATCACCGACCGCATAGACGACCGGTTCTCGCTGCTCACCACCGGCGGGCGCACGGCCCCGGCCAGGCAGCGCACGTTGCTGGCGGCCGTCGAGTGGAGCTACGACCTGCTCTCGGCCAAGGAGCAGGTGCTGCTGCGCCGGTTGTCGGTGTTCGCCGGGAACTTCGACCTCGACCTGGCCGAGCAGGTCTGCGCCGAGCGGCCCATCTCGGCGGGCGAGATCGTCGATCTGCTCGGCGGCCTGGTGGACAAGTCGCTCATGTTGTGCGACGAGAGCCGCAGGCGTTACTGGCTGCTGGAGACCATCAAGCGCTACGCGCTGGAGCGCCTCGACCAGGCGGACGAGCGTGAGGTCCTGCGCGAGCGGCACCTCAACGTGCTCTGCGAGCTGCAGGAGCGCCACTTCGACGGCGAGATCGTCGTGCCCCGCGCGCCCTGGCCCCAGCGGCTGGAGGCGCTGAGCGCGACCAGGAGCCTCGTGGACGACCAGCGGGTGGCGCTCGACTGGGCCGCCGAGTCCGGCAACGTGACCCTGGGGCTGCGCCTGTGCAGGACGAGCACGGGGCTGTTGCCGCTGGGGGGCAGCATGACGGAGATCGTCGGCTGGATCGAGCGGCTGCTCTCGCTGGACACGACCGGCGTGCCCGCCGACGAGCTCGCGCACGCCAAGGCCTATCTCGCGTACGGGCTGGAGGCCAGGGACGAGCTGAGCCGGTCGCTGGAGGTGGCCGAGCAGAGCCTGGCCGGGATGGCGCGGGACAACGTCTTCCCGCGCTGCGTCATGCACAGCCTCGTGGTCGTGGTGCTGCTGCGCATGGGCCGCTCCGACGACGCGCTGCACCACGCGGAGCAGGGCCTGGCCATGGCCACCGGCTCGGGAGACACCTGGAACCAGGCGGCGGGGCTGGCCGGGCTGTCGGCGGTGGCCCTGACCCGCGGGCGGTTGCGGGAGGCGCAGCGGCACGGTGAGGAAGCGCTCGCGCGGGCGAGCGAGCACGGCCACCGCTGGATCATGGCCAGGACCGCCGGCCAGCTCGGCGCGGTGGCCGAGGCGCGCGGCGACCTGGTGACCGCCAAGACGCACTACGAGATGGCCGTGCCCTGGCTGAGCGAGCTGGGCAGCGACCTCGAACTGGCGCGCTGCCTGGCCAGGATCGGCCGGGTGGCGGCGATGTTGCACGAGTTCGCCACGGCGCGCGAGCGGCTGGCCGCCAGCCTGGCTCTGGGCAGGGCCACCGGGCAGCGCCAGGGGGTGGCCAGATGCCTGGTGGGGCTGTCGGTGCTGGCCGAGTACGAGGGCGACCTGGAGGGCTCGGTGCTGGCGGCAGCGGCGGCGGCGGCCCTGCGGGAGTCGATCGGGCAACATTCGGCCACGATCAGGATCGAGGAGTTGCTCGTCAGGGCCCGGACGAAACTGGGCGACGGCCGTACGACCTCGTTGTGGTCGCGCGGACGGGCGATGAGCCCCGACGACGCCGCCCGCCACGTGCTGGAGGGCGAGCGGCTGGCGCCGAGGACGCAGGTGCCGGCCGAGCGGGTCAGGCACTCGTTGCTGACCGTTCGCGAGCAGGAGATCGCCGGGCTGCTCACCCGGGGGTTGTCCAATCGGGCCATCGCCGAGGAGCTGGTGATCAGCCCAGCGACGGTCGCCCGGCATATCGCCAACATCATGGAGAAGCTCGGCTATACCTCGCGGGCGCAGATTGCGGTGTGGGCGGCCGAGCATCCTGACACCTCCATGTAGCCGGGCGCGCAGTTCTGCATAGGGATCTGCATATTCCGCCCCATGTGTGCACGAGACGCCCCTCCTTACGGTGGGCCACATGGATGAGCACATCGTGATGGTGGACTCGGGCACGGGCCTGAAGCTCACCGAGGAACAACTGGACGAGAGGTCCGCGGTCGCGACCGTCCAGTTGCGGCGCAGGGGAGTGCGCGCTGGGGACACCGTGCTCATCTGCCTGCGCGTCGGCCCCGACCTGCTGGTGGCGACCGACGCGGTGATCGCGGCGGGCGGTGTCGTCTGGCCGCTGCCGGTCGATCTCGACGAGGCCACGTTGCGGGACCGCATCCAGGAGAGCGGCGCGCGGGTGATGATTTCGAACGTCCCGCAGGCGCTCGACGCGGCGGACGAATCACGCGTACGGATCATCATGAGCATCGCAGACCTGAGCGACTCACATTCATATCCGACGGGTCGCTGACTCTGCACGGAAAGTGATCGCATCGGGCCCGGCGGCGGAGGAGACTTGTCGCGAAGGTGATCCTCCCGCGATACCGCTTGGGCGCCCACATGACCGTGCACAACCTGCCCGTCGAGCCCAACCGCTTCATCGGACGCGCGCGTGACGTGGCCGAGCTGAGCGCGCTGGTCCGCGAGGAACGCGTCCCACCACGCCTGCGCGCTGCCGCTGCTGGAGGGCATGGACAACGAGATCGAGCTGGCCCGCTGCCATGCCCAGGTCGGCCGGGTGGCCGCGGGGCTGGGCGACCACGCGACCGCCAGGCGGCACGTGGCGGCCGGGCTGGAGCTGAGCAGGCGGGCGGGGCAGCGCAGGGGGATCGCGCGGGCGCTCATGGCCCTGTCGGCGCTGGCACGGGCCCAGGACGACCTGGAGGGCGCCGTGCTGGCCGGTTCGGCGGCCACGGCCCTGCGGGAGTCCATCGGGCAGTTCGGCACTCCTGGGCGCGTACAGGAGCTGCTGGGGCCGGCCAGGGACCGGCTCGGCGAGGGGCGGGTGACGCTGTTGTGGGCCAGTCGCGGGGGAGCTGGTGATCAGCTCGGCGACGGTCGCCCGGCATATCGCCAACATCATGGGCAAACTCGGCTTCGACGCCCGCACGCAGATCGATGTCTGGGCGGCCGACCACGAGGTCGACGCAGGGCGGACATAAGCTGATATCCATGCCTTTTGCGCCCAATTTCCCCGTCATGCTCAGAACCGAGGACGGGGTCCGCGTGGACGCCGCGCACACCCCCTCCGCCCATACGGACCTGGGCATCGTGATGGCGCACGGCTTCACCGGCTCGTGGCGGGACCGCACCGCGCGCCGCATCGTGCACGTGCTGAGCGGGTACGGCGGCGTGATCGCGTTCGACTTCCGCGGCCACGGGCGCTCCGGCGGCGAGAGCACGGTGGGCGACCTGGAGATCCTCGACCTGGAGGCCGCGGTCCTGCATGCCCGCGTGGCCGGCTACTCCAGGATCGCGGTCGTGGGCTTCTCCATGGGCGCGGCGGTGGCCGTACGGCACGCGGGGCTGCGCGGCGGGGTGGACGCCGTGGTGGCGGTGAGCGGCCCGGCCCGCTGGTACTACCGGGACACCAAGCCGATGCGCCAGGTCCACTGGGCCATCGAGCGGCCTCTCGGGCGGTGGGCGGCGCGGGTGGCCAAGCGCACGAGGATCGCGCGGGAGGAGTGGGACCCGATCCCGATGCCGCCCCACGAGGCCGCCGGGCTCGTCTCGCCGACGCCGCTGCTGATCGTGCACGGGGACGTGGACACGTTCTTTCCCCTCGATCACGCCGAGCAGATGTACGCCGGCGCGCGGGAGCCGAAGGAGCTCTGGATCGAGCGGGGATTCGGACATGCCGAGTCCGCTGCCAGCCCTGACCTCATCCGCCGAATTGGCAAATGGATCTCTTCGAACTTTTCGTGAGTAATACACGTCTACCTAGGGCGGATGGAAGGAAACCGCCGGGAGAAAGTCCCTGGGGAAGAAAACCGTCGATGCGGTTGACATGGGACATACTGCTGTAGTCAGGCGGTTGCCCAGCGTCGCGGGGGCGCGCTGGGTGGCCATCCTGGGGCCCCGCGAGGCTGCGGGGCCCCTTTTCGTCAGCCGAGGCGGGCGATGGTCTTGTACTCCAGGTAGTTGTCCAGGCCCTCCGGGCCCAGCTCGCGGCCGATGCCGCTGGCCTTGTAGCCGCCGAAGGGGGCGTTGGTCTCCAGCATGAAGCAGTTCACGCCGTACGTCCCCGTGCGCACCTGCCTGGCCACGTCCATCCCGTGGTCGGTGTCGGCCGTCCACACCGTGCCGGCCAGGCCGTAGTCGCTGTCGTTGGCGATGCGCACGGCATCCGCCTCGTCCTCGTACGGGATCACCGCCAGCACCGGCCCGAAGATCTCCTCACGGGCGATGCGCATGTCGTTGGAGACCCCGGAGAAGACGGTCGGCGAGACGTACCAGCCGCGGGAGTGGGGCCGGTCCAGGCCGCCCACGACGACCTTGGCGCCCTCGTCCATGCCGAGCTTGATGTAGCTCTCCACCCGGTCCTGCTGCCGCTTGGCCACCAGCGGGCCGATGCCGGTCGCCGGGTCGGCGGGGTCGCCGACGGGCTGGGAGTTCACCATGCCCGCGATCGCGTCGACCACCTCGTCGTAGCGGTGGCGGGAGGCCAGGATGCGGGTCTGCGCCACGCACGCCTGGCCGTTGTTCATGAGGGCGGCCACGGTCAGGAAGCCCATGCTGGCGGGCAGGTCGGCGTCGTCGAGGATGATCGCGGCCGACTTGCCGCCCAGCTCCAGGCTGACCCGCTTGAGCTGCTCGCCGCAGATGGCCCCGATGCGCCGGCCGGCGGCCGTGGAGCCGGTGAAGGCCACCTTGTCCACGCCGGAGTGGGAGATCAGGTGCTCGCTCACCTCGCGCCCGGCGACCACGATGTTGAGCACGCCCGCCGGCAGCCCGGCCTCGGCGGCCCACTCGGCCAGCAGGTACGCGTCGAGCGGCGTCTCGGGCGCCGGCTTGAGCACGATCGTGCAGCCGGCCAGCAGCGCGGGCGCGACCTTGGTCATGGTGACGAACTGCGGCACGTTCCACGGCACGACGGCCGCCACCACGCCCACCGGCTCCCTGCGCACGGTGATCGGGCCGAACAGCCCTGGCCGCTGCTCCTCCTGCTCGAACGTCGCGCCCAGTTCGGCGTAGTACTGCAGCATGCCGAGCGGCTGCGGCGCCTGCGCGAGGTTGGAGAAGCTGATCGGCGAGCCCATCTCCTCCGTGATGAGCGCGGCCATCTCGCCCTGACGCTCGTTGTAGATCGCGGCCAGCCTGCCGATCGTCGCGGCACGTTCCGCGAACGTCATCCGCGGCCACGGCCCGTGGTCGAACGCCTCCCTGGCGGCCGCGACCGCGCGTTCCATGTCCTCGGCCGTGCCCTCGGGCACCCGGCCGACGATCTCCTCGGTGTGGGGGGAGATGACCTCTATCGTCCCGGTGCCCGCCGGGGCCACCCATTCGCCCCCGATGAACAGCGTGTCGTGCTGGCGCATGTCGTGAGCCTCCTGCTTGACCGAATGCTTGCTCGTTTGCGGTGAGCCTCAAGGTGACCGAACCATGTTCTGTCCGCGCACGCAAGGGGGTGCGGCGCCGGTGCGCCGCACCCCCGGGGACGTCAGCCGAGCAGGTGCCGCATGGACCGCTTGACCAGGTCCGTACGCGCGGCCAGGTCCGTCACGGTCTCGACCCCGAAGCCGAGGTAGACGGTGTCCTTGGTGACGATGCCGCCGCCCTCCTCGAAGATCTGGTCCGTGCGGAACCAGTTGTTGATCGACGGCGAGGTGCCCTCAGGGGGCGGACCGAGAGCCCAGCCGCTCAGGTCCGTCTCGAACGAGGTCGACTCGCCGGCCGCGCCGTCCAGGGTGACGGCGAAGTCGTCGAGGAAGACGCCCGCGCCCTGGGTGGCCCAGTCGCTGATGTAGGAGACGGAGATCTCGACCTGCTTGCCCGCGTACGGGGTCAGGTCGAGCTTCCACTGCTGCCAGCCGTTGGAGTTGCCCGAGGCCGCGTGCCACGAGCCCGAGGTGCCGGTCGGCCCGCAGTCCACGCCCTGGTAACGCTGCGTGAACGGGTGGATCACGCGCCAGCCGCCGCTGTTCTCGGTCAGGCAGCTGGAGCCGGTCGACTGGCTGGTGTGCCCGTTGGCGTCCGGCAGCGTGGTCCAGTCGTCGCCGCCCGCCGTCCGCGCCTCGACCGTCAGGAAGTCCCAGTCGGCCTCGGTGTCGTAGGAGGTCCAGAACGACAGGTCGCCGCTGGTCTTGCCGGTCAGGTCGATGGTCTTGGTCAGCCGCTTCCAGGAGACGTCGGCGATGCCGCTGTAGACGTCCCATGAGCCGGTGTGCGGGTCGAAGGGGCCGCCGGGGCGTACCCACTTGAGCTGGGCGGAGCCGGCGAACAGCGGGAACTGCCCGGCGGGCAGGATGGCCGAGGTGGCCACGAACGAGTTGGTGTGGCTCGGGTCGATCGTGGCGTTGAAGCCCTCGAACCTGCCGCCGTTGCCCCGCAGCGGGAACGGCTGCTCGGTGGTGTGGTCGGTGCCCGCGTCGTCGAAGTAGACGTACGCGCCCAGCCAGTACTGCTGGAAGTCGTTGAACACCTGGATGCAGGGCGGGTCGTTCGCCGTCGCGCACTCGGGGTTCTCCGGCTGGTCGGGCTCGTAGTAGTAGGCGCCGTTGGCGTTGGCCGCGTACGACGGGTACTTGCCGGCGTGCAGCAGCTTGCCGCCCTCGTTCAGGTAGGCGCGCACGGCCAGTTCGGTGTCCACGCCGCCCTTCGACGTGGTGCCGGGAACCTGGCCCTGGGACCTCGGGATGATGTCGTCGCCGGTCTCCCAGACCACGGCCTTGTAGTGGCTGAGCACGCCCAGCGGGTGCGGGGCCTTGCGGCTCATCTTGTCCATGTCATACACGTCGGAGCTGTAGCCGGCGGCCTGGAGGGCGGCGGCGTACTCGTCGGCGTACTTGGCCTCGGTCACGCCCTGCGCCGGGCTGAGGCCGGTGACGTCCTCGGCCGCGAGGACCAGGACCTTGCCGCCGATGTCCGTGGAGACCTTGTAGGTGAAGTCCGCGCTCTTCCTGCCGATCGAGCTGAACCAGACCTTCACCGAGTCACCCGGCCTGGTGCCGGTGATCTTGCCGCGGAGCCGGTGGTAGTAGCGGTCGTAGCCCGCGCCGTACCGCTCGCCGCCCTTCCACTCGCCGGTCAGGGCGGTCTTGGTCCGGCCGCCGTTGACCTGGTAGTTCAGGAAGACGGGGCCGAGCTTGCGCTTGGCGTTGACCTGGACGACCTGGTCCCTGCCGTAGCTGACGTCGAACGGGTCGAGCACGAAGTCCGAGGTCTTGTTGCCCAGGTGGTTGACCGGCTCGGCCGGGTTGACCGCGGACTTGGCCACGTCGAGCGCGAAGGGGATGTTCTTCTCGAACTCGGCCTGCACCAGGGCCTCGTCGTCGGGGAAGACGAAGCCGCAGCCGTCGCAGCCCTCGTCCAGCTCAGGAGTCCAGGACAGGGTGCCGTACTGACGGTGGGCGTGGTCGTTGGTGTCGCCGTTGGTGGTGTACAGCTCGGCGCCGAGGTCGGGGTCGAAGCCGGGGACCGCCGGGTTGGCGTCGTCGCCGGTGAGGGCCTCGTAGATCGGGTTGTCGGCGGTCTCCGTGGCGATCTGGAAACCGCTGGGGTAGAGCAGCAGCGGGCCGAACGAGTGGTAGTTGAGCTGCATCTCGAACTTGACGCGCCTGAGCAGGCCGTCCATGGCCTTGGTCTCGGGCTCGCTGGCCGGGCCGGTGCCGCGGTAGGTC
Source organism: Nonomuraea insulae (assembly GCF_042656245.1). Classification (NCBI taxonomy): domain Bacteria; kingdom Bacillati; phylum Actinomycetota; class Actinomycetes; order Streptosporangiales; family Streptosporangiaceae; genus Nonomuraea; species Nonomuraea insulae. The sequence goes on along the minus strand of NZ_JBHSPA010000052.1, from coordinate 109,963 downwards.
TCGCTGCTGGGGATGCTCGACGAGCCTTCCTCGTCGTAGTGGAAGTTCGTGGGGAAGTTTCTGTTCGGGTCGACGCCGTCGATCCCGGTGAACTGCCCGTCGCCGTCGTTGTCGCGCAGGTTCTTGCGCCACAGGCGGTTGCCCTCGGTGAAGGTGAAGTCGTACCCGTCGGGGTTGGCCACCGGCACGAACCACAGCTCGGTCCTGTTGAGCAGGTCCCTGAGCGAGGACCTGTTCGCGATCACGTGCTTCAGCAGCCGCAGGTCCACCTGGGTAGCGATCCACTCGCGGGCGTGCTGGGTGGCGGAGTAGAGGGTGGCGGGCTTGATGCCGTCGGGCAGCAGCCGGGCGCCGGTGCTCACCTTGACGGCCAGGATGTCCTGGCCCTTCAGCGACTTGCCGATGGACTGGAGCTTGACGATGTCCCTGTTGGCGTTGGCCAGCGCCTTGAGCTGGTCGGCGATGCCGCCCGGCTCGGAGTAGGACTTGTAGACGGTGTAGCCGCCGGCGGCCTGCGCCTTGGCGGCCTCCAGCTGAGTCTGGCCCTGCGGGTTGCGTACGGGCTCCGGTTTGTGCCCGAGCTTGTCCAGGACGCCGAGGTCCGCCTGGTCGGCGGTCAGCTCTATGTGCTCCTTGCCGCCCCTGGCCTCCTGCTGGACGACGTCGAAGCCCTTCTCCCTGAGCGCCTGCGCGGTGCCCGGCGGGCTTTCGAGCTGGTACAACTCAAGGCGGTCGGCGGGTGGTAACGGATCCACGGAAGCTTCGGCGGTGGTGGCCACGAGTGAGGTGCCTAAGCCGAGGATGACGGCGGCGGCGATGGTTAAGGATCGAGACACGGTCTGCCCCTTCGCAGAGACGGAATCGTTCGCCATCTCAGACCTTTGGAGCGATCTATACAAGGCCCAACTTTTAGCTTGCTGTTAAGTCCGACAAAAGTCAGAAAACCTCATCAAAGGTGCGGCACTTCGCTCGTTCGGATGACAGATATCAAGATCATCTTCTATAGTTTCGGTCCGTCTATGAGGGGAGGGGACGGGTGTGAGAATCTGGCGGCTCGCCGTCCTGGTCGCCGTCCTCGGCGGGCTGCTCGGCCTGCGCCCCCCGACTCCTGCCGCGGCCGATCCCTCCCCTGCTGAGCTGCGCAAACTCACCAAGCAGGCGGCCCAGCTCAGCGAGCGCTACCGAGGGCAGATCCAGATCCTGGAGGAGATCAGGATCCAGGCGAAGAAGGCCACCGACACCTCCGGCAGCCTGCAGGCCGAACTCCTGGCCGCCCAGGAAGAGGTCAGCCGCATCGCCACGACCTCCTACATGGTGGGTCCTCTCGACGCCGCGCAACTCCTGGCCCCCAGCGCGGATCCGTACAAGGTGCTGGGGCAGGCCGCCAACATGACCTACATGGCCAACGAGCGCGCCAAACGCGTCGAGAACGTCCGGAAGCTGATCGACAAGTCCAACGACGCGAAGGTCAACGCCAACGAGAAGATCGAGAAGCTGCGCAAAGAGATCAAGGCCATGCAGGCCAAGCGCAAGGACATCGACAAGCTCCTGTCCAAGTTCGGCTTCCAGCAGCCCGGCGGCGCCGAGGGCCTGACCCAGCGCATGATCACGGTACGCGCCGAGATCATGGCGAACTTCCCCATGAAGTACGGCGTCGGCTGCCTGCGCCCCGGCGACCCCGGCGAGCACGGCAAGGGCCGGGCCTGCGACTTCATGATGTCCGGCGGTGGCCGCGCGGCCGGGGGATCCGACGCCGCCAACGGCGACGCGCTGGCCGCCTGGCTGATCAAGAACGGCGCCCGGATCGGTGTCATGTACATCATCTGGAAGCAGCGTTACTACGACATCCGGTCAGGTGGCGGCTGGGACCCGATGTCCGATCGCGGCGGGGTGACCGCCAACCACTACGACCACGTTCACGTGTCGGTGTTCTGACCCGTGTTCTGACGCGTGTTCTGACGCGCCAGGAACTCCTTGAACCAGTGGTAGGAGCGCTTCGGGGTGCGGCGCTGGGTGGCGAAGTCCACGTGGACGAGGCCGAAGCGCTGGTGGTAGCCCTCCGCCCACTCGAAGTTGTCCAGCAGCGACCAGACGAAGTAGCCGCGCACGTCCACGCCCTCGGCCATGGCCTGCCGCATGGCGGCGATGTGCTGGTCGAGGTAGGCGACGCGGGCCTCGTCGTCGAGCGTGCCGTCCTGGCCGGGGACGTCGTCCTGGGAGCAGCCGTTCTCGGTGATCATGATCGGCGGGAGTGCGGTGCCGTATCTCGTCTTGAGGCCGGTCAGGAGCTCGCGCAGGCCGTCGGGGACGACCGGCCAGCCGAAGGCCGTGGTGGGGTGGCCGGTGATGCCCGCGTCCGTGAAGGGGAGCGCCTCGTCGGTGGGGGCGGATATGCGGGTGGGGTTGTAGTAGTTGACGCCGAGGGCGTCCAGCGGGGCGGCGATGGTCTCCAGGTCACCGTCGCGGACGAAGTCCAGGCTGGGCGTATAGGCCGACAAATCTGGATATTTGCCGAGAAGTATGGGGTCGTTGAAGAGGCGGTTGTGGAGGATGTCGTACGCGTCGGCCGCCTTGAGGTCGGGCTCCTCGCGTGAGGCCGGCCAGACGGGGGTGCAGTTGTTGGTGAGCGCCACCTGGCTCACGCCGGCCGCCCTGAGGGCCCGTACGGCCAGGCCGTGGGCCAGGAGCTGGTGGTGGGCGGCGGGGAGCGCGCCGGTCACGAGGAGCCGGCCGGGGGCGTGGGCGCCGAGGGCGTAGCCGTAGGCCATGTGGACGAAGGGCTCGTTCAGGGTGATCCAGAGCGGGACGCGGTCGGCCAGGCGGGTGGCGACGGTGGCGGCGTACTCGGCGAAGATTTCGGAAATATCGCGATTCATCCAGCCGCCGCGGTCCTCCAGCGCCTGGGGCAGGTCCCAGTGGAACAACGTCGGCACCGGTCGCACGCCCGCCGCCAGCAGCGCGTCCACCAGCCGGTCGTAGAAGTCCAGGCCCCGCGCGTTCACCGCGCCGGAGCCCTCGGGCAAGACGCGCGGCCAGGAGATCGAGAAGCGGTAGGCGTTCACGCCGAGGCCCGCCATGAGCGCGACGTCCTCGCGCCAGCGGTGGTAGTGGTCGCAGGCAACGTCCCCGGTGTGCCCGTCCCGGGTGCGGCCGGGCTCGCGGGCGAAGGTGTCCCAGATGGACGGGCCCCTGCCGTCCTCGCCGGTCGCGCCCTCGATCTGGTAAGCGGCCGTGGCCGTACCCCAGAGGAACATGCCTGCCTCCACGGTTATCTGAGTGTGGCTCATGTTATCCGAGGTCAAAGGATCTGACTCAACCCCAGGCGAATAGGCCAGGATGGGGTCATGACCAGTACCTTGCGCCGCCGCCCCGCCCAGCGCCGGAGCGTCGAGCGGGTGGAACGGATGCTCGACGAATGCGCGATCCTGCTCGACGAGGTCGGCTACGAGGCGCTGACCACGAAAGAGGTCGCGCGCCGGGCCGAGGTGCCCATCGGCACCTTCTACCAGTTCTTCCACGACAAGCAGGGGCTGGTGCGGGCGCTGGCGCGGCGCAACCTGGAGGCGTTCCTCCAGCGCATCGTCGAGCGCATCCCGGCGGCCGAGCTCGGGCACTGGACCGATCTGGTCGATCTCGCGATCGACGAGTTCGTCGACATGAAGCGCACCACGCCGGGGTTCGCCGTGCTCGACTTCGGCGAGGTGTTCTCCGCCCCGGGCGGGCCCGCCGTCGGGGGCAGCAGGAAGGCGCTCGACGAGACGCACGAGAACAACGTGGTCGTGGCCGAGCGCCTGCGTGCCGTGACGCTCGAGCTCCTCGACGCCCCCGTGGGCCCAGGGCTCGACCGGGCGCTGCTGGTGGCGGTCGAGGCCACGGACGCGGTGCTCAAGCTGGCCTTCCGGGCCGACCCCGGCGGCGACCCCGCGCTCATCGCCGAGTGCAAGCAGCTCGTCCACCGCTACCTGGCCGACCACCTGCCCTAGCCGCCGGGCGCGCTGCGAGCTCGAAGCACATTCCCTGTTGACCTGGAGCCCACTCCAGGTGGGATCCTGAGACCGTGAGCGTGTACACACCGGCGGAAGTGGTCGAGGAGACCGGCTTCACCATCGACACCCTTCGCTACTACGAGAAGATCGGCCTGCTGGAGCGCGTCGGGCGCAACGCGGCCGGGCAGCGCAGGTTCAGCCAGCAGGACGTCGGCTGGCTGGGCATGGTCCGCTGCCTGCGCGACACGGGCATGCCGATCGCCACGATGTTGCGCTTCGCCGAACTCGTACGCGCGGGCGACCACACGATCGCCGCCCGCATCGCGCTCCTGGAGGAGCACGACCGGCAGGTCCAGGCCCAGATCGACAAGCTCGCCGAGCGCCAGAGCTACATCCACAACAAGATTTCCCACTACCGAAGCGTCCTCTAGCTCCCCCTTTGCGGCCCGGTTGGTAGACCGGGATCATGGTGTCGAGGGCGAGGTGGATCAACGTTCCGCTGGGCCGCGTCGCCAGGTTGTGCGCGGCGATGTTGTTCGTCCTGCTGGCGCACATCACGCTCATCCAGGCGTTCGGCTCCCACGCGCTCAACGCCGACCACAGGAACGAACGGCCGCTGATCGCCAGGTACGGCCACCCGCGCGGCGACATCGTCACCTATGACGGCACCCCGATCGCCACCAGCCGGCTGACCGGCACGGGCCCGTACCGCTACCGCCGCGTCTACCCGCACGGCGAGCTGTTCGCGGCCGTCACCGGGCACGTGGCCCTGCGTCATTCGACGGGCATCGAGCAGGCGCAGGACGCGGTGTTGTCGGGGGACGACGCCAAGGTCAGGGTGCGCTCGCTGGTCAGGGAGGGGACCGTCGACGGGGCCGACGTCAGGCTGACGATCAGCGATCGGGCGCAGTGGGCGGCGTACGAGGGGCTCAGGGCCACCGGGGTGCCCGGGGCGGCGGTGGCCCTCGATCCGGCGACGGGGGCGATCCTGGCGCTGGCCACGTACCCGACGTACGACCCGAACACGCTGACCACGTTCGACCAGGCCAGGCTCGGGGAGGCCGTGCGGTGGCTGCGGCGGGCGCCCGCGCAACCCCTGCTCAACCGGGCGCTGAACCGGCTCTATCCGCCCGGGTCCACGTTCAAGGTGGTCACCACGGCGGCGGCGCTGGCGTCGGGCGAGTACACCCCGTCGGCCCTGGTGGACGCGCCAGCCAGGCTGCGGCTGCCCGGAACGCCCACGTACTTGCGGGGGAGCTGCGGAGGCCGGCGCCCGACTCTCATGTACGCCTTCCAGCAGTCCTGCGACACCGCCTTCGCCACCATCGGGCTGCAACTCGGGCGGGACCTGCTGCGCGACCAGGCGGAGGCGTTCGGCTTCAACGGGGAAGGGCTGCGCATTCCGCTGACCACCACGCCGAGCCGCTATCCGCCGGCCATGGGCCGCCCCCAGACGGCGCTGGCCGCCATCGGGCACCATGACAACCTGGTGACGCCGCTGATGGTGGCCATGTTGTCGGCGGCGGTGGCCAACAACGGGGTGCTGATGCGGCCGTACCTGGTGGAGGAGGTCCGGGTGCCGGACGGGTCGATCATCAACAGGGCCGGTCCCGCGCCGTACAGGAAGGCCATGTCGCCGGAGCTGGCCAGGTATCTGGCGGTGATGATGACGACGGTGACGCAGGCGGGCGGCGCGGGGGCGGCGATTCCCGGGGTGCGGGTGGCGTCCCAGGCGGCGGTCTCGTCGGCCGTGCCGGGGGCGGGGGACCACGCGCTGGTCACCGCGTTCGCGCCGGCGGAGGCGCCCGAGGTGGCGGTGGGGGTCGTGCTGGAACGGCCGGGGGAGCGGGCGGACGCGGTGACCGCCATCGCCCGGACGATCATGGAGGCCGCGCTGTCGTGAACAGTTCGCCGTCGAATACGTCTGGGCGCGAGGCGTAGTTGATGGCACACTCACAGTGATGCTGCGATCTGCCGACTTCAGCAACCTACCGGCCGAACCGAACCTCTTCGTGGGCCGAGAGACCGATGTGGATGAGCTCGTCCACCTGATGCGCGTATCGCGCGCCGTGACCCTGTGCGGGGCGGGCGGCATCGGGAAGACCCGGCTGGCCCTGCGGCTCGCCACCAGGATCGCCGCCGGCGGCGTGTGCATGATCGAGCTGGCCGACCTGGAGAAGGGCGAGCTCAGGGGGCATGTCGCCGCCGCGCTCGGCATCGTGGGCGACCTGACGGAGACGATCGGCGACCGGCGCGTGCTCCTGCTGCTGGACAACTGCGAGCCGGTCATCGGGGAGTGCGCCGAGTTGTGCCGCGACCTGCTGGGCGCCTGCCCGGGGGTGACGGTGCTGGCCACCAGCCGCGAGCCGCTGCGCGTGCCGGGCGAGACCGTGTGGCGGGTGCCGCCCCTGTCCGTGGGCGGGCCCGCCAGTGGGTCCGCCAGTGGGCCTGTTGGTGGGCCCGCCAGTGGGTCCGTGGGCGGGCCCGCTGACGGGGCCGAGAGCGAGGCGGTGCGGCTGTTCGTGGCCAGGGCCGCCGCCGCCAGGCCCGGGTTCGAGCTGACCGACGAGACCCGGCCGCTGGTCGTGGAGCTGTGCCAGGCGCTCGACGGGTTGCCGCTGGCGATCGAGCTGGCCGCCGCCCTGGTCAGGGTCCTGTCCGTGGGGCAGCTCGTCGAGCGGATCGACGACCGGTTCAGGCTGCTGGCGGGTGGCGCCCGTACGGCTCCGGCCCGGCACCGCACGCTCAGGGCGGCCGTGGACTGGAGCTACCGCCTGCTCACCCCGCAGGAGCGGTTATTGCTGCGCCGTACGGCCGCCTTCCGCTCCTCCTGGACGCTGGACCTGGCCGAATGGGTCTGCTCGGGCCCCGGGCTGGCGGAGGAGGAGGTGCTGCCCCGGCTCTGCGACCTGGTGGACAAGTCCCTGGTCGCCCTCGACGGCGAGATCGCCGGCCAGGCTCGTTACCGGCTGCTGGAGACCGTCCGCGAATACGCGCTGGAGCAGCTCGTCGAGTCCGGCGAGGAGGCCGGGCTGCGGCGCGGGCACCTGACGGCGCTGGCCAGGCTGGCGGCCCGGGTCAAGGAGGCCCTGGCCCCGGGGACCCGCACGTCGTGGCAGGTGGTCGAGCGGTACATCAACCTCTTCGACGGGCTCAAGGCCGAGGTGAGCGCGGCCTGCGACTGGTCGATCGCCATCGGCATGCCGCAGACCGCGCTCGGCCTGCTGACCGACATCCGCTTCCTGCTGATCGGCAGTGGCCGCAAGCTCGACATGGCCGAGCGGCTCGACCGGCTGCTCGCCCTCGACGCCCCGCAGGTGCCGCTCGCGCTGCGCGGGCAGGCCACGGTGCTGCGCGGCGAGCTGGCGCTGTCGGCGGGCGACCTCGAACCGGCCATGCGCCACACCCGCGCCGGGCTCGACCTGTGCGTCAAGGCCAGGGACGGCTACGGCGAGGCCGTCGGCACGATCGTGCTGGCCCAGCTCACCGGCGAGCAGGAGGCCCTGGGCCGCGCTCTGGAGACGGCCAGGCAGTCGGGCGACCTCATCCTGGAGTCCATGGCGCAGGGCACGCGGGCGCGTCACGGCCTGCACCAGGGCCGCCTGCACGAGGCGCGGCGGGCCTACCAGGAGGTGTTGTCGATCAGCGAGGAGCTCGACAACCACTACGGCCAGACCTTCGGCCACATCGGGCTCGCCCAGGTGGCCAGGCGCTTCGGCGACCCGGCGACGGCCAGGCGGCACTACGAGTCGGGGCTGCGCCTGCTGCGGCACGTGGACGCCAGGCAGCACACCGTGAGCTGCCTGGCCGGGCTCGGCCGGGTGGCGCTGGAGCAGGGCGACCTGATCGAGGCCAGGGTCAGGCTCACCGAGGCGCTGGTGCTCAGCCGTGACGCGGGCCTGCGCTCCGGCATCGCCAAGCGGCTGGAGGCGTGGGCCGACCTGGTCATGGCCGAGGGCGACCACCGGCGGGCGGTGCTGCTGGCCGCGGCCTCGGTGGAGCTGGGCGGGCGCCGGCCGGACGCGCGTACCGAGGAGGTGCTGCGGCCCGCCCGTGAGCGCCTGGGCGAGGCCGTCGTCGGGGTGTTGTGGGCCGAGGGCGCCATCCTGAGCGCCGACCAGGCGGTGGCCTGCGCGCTCGACGGGGCGCTGCCCGAGCCGCCGGCGGAGCCGGTCCTGCCCCTCGGCCAGGGCAGCAGGCTCACCGCCAGGGAGTGGGAGATCGCGGAGCTGGTCGCCAGGGGGCTCAGCAACCGGGGGATCGCCGACGAGCTGGTCATCAGCCCGGCCACCGTGGCCCGCCACGTGGCCAACATCCTGGCCAAGCTGGGCTTCTCCACGCGTACACAGATCGCCGCATGGGTGATCGGCAGCCGCTGAGCCGAGGGGGGTCGTCTACACATGGTGGTGGGGGCCGCTTACATCGTCGAATGGCCATGTCAGCGCATGTGCCATGGCCGTCTGCACGCCTACCGTTTCTTTCTGTGATCGACCGCACCGCGCGTTCCTCGCCCCTCGCGACGGGGGCGCCGCGGCCGATCGATCGGGGACGTCACGCGTCCTCACGGAGCTGGGCCTTCTCGGAGGGGTGGGGGCCTGGCTCCGGGCGCGTGACAGCGGGCTCGAGTCGCGCAGGGCTCGAGCCCGCCCATCCGCGAATGCACAACCGCCTACATACATCGGTGGATGCTGGGGCCGTCCCGGCGGCCGTACGTTGGCGAGCATGAAGCCCAGCGTCTCGACCACCGGCACCGTGATCCACGAAGTGTTCCGCCGGGCCTACGAGCGCGGCGACCGCCCCGCCCTCATCGATCTGCGGGGCGGGCACGTCTATGGCTACCGGCGACTGGTGACCGAGGTGACCAGGGCGGCCTCCGGGCTCGTGCGCAGAGGCGCCCGGCGTGACCAGGTGGTGGGTGTGCACGTTTCCACGGCGGGCGCGCAGACGCTGGCGGTGCACACGGTGATGGCCGCCGGTGGGGTGGCGGCGCCGATCGATCCGGGGCTGGGGGCGGGCGAGATGGCGGTGTGGCTGCGTGAGTGCGACGCCCGCACGTTGATCACCACGCCCGACCTGGCGGAGACGGCGATCACGGCGGCCGAGGAGTCCCGGGTGCGTCAGGTCATCTCGCTGGGCGCGGCGCTCGACACGATCGACTTCCGCTGCCTGCTCACGCTGGAGCCCACCGCGCTGCCCACGCTCGACGCCAAGCGCCAGGCCGCCCTGCTGCTCGCCGGCGGCCGCCGCCTGTCGCACGCCGACCTGCTGGCCAGGATGGCCGAGCTGGATCTGCCCGTACGCCTGGCCGAGTCCGACGTGGTGCTGACCACGTGGCGGCCCGACGGCGGCTGCGGCCTGCTCGCCCTGGTCGGCCTGGGGATGTCGAAGGGCGCGCTGGTGGTCGCCGGAGACGGTGGCGACCTCGCCGGCACCAGCCACGACTTCGGTGTCACCGTGGTGGCGGGCCCGGACGGGACGCTGGAGCGCACCGGCTGAAACCGCCCGTCCATCCTCACCATGTTGATCTACGTGCCGCCGGGCCGGTTCTTCGTGCGCGGGCTCATGGCGGGGGCGCTCAAGGAGTGGCCACGTGGGCGAGCGGCTCGCCGCGTACGTAGCGGGCCACGTCCGCCGCCACGATCGAGGCCGCCTTCATCGCGGTCTGCTTGCTGGCCCCGGCCAGGTGCGGGGTCATGACCAGGTTCGGCGTGGTGAGCAGGCGTGAGCCCGGGGGGATGGGTTCCTCGGGGAAGACGTCCGTCGCGGCGCCGAACAGGTGGCCCGAGTCGAGCGCGTCGCACAGGGCGTCGTAGTCGAGCAGCGCGCCGCGGGCGCAGTTGACCAGGACCGAGCCCCTCGGCATGGCGGCGATCTCGGCGGCGCCGATCATGCCGGCGGTCTCCGGGGTGGCGCGGGCGTGCAGGGAGAGGAAGCCGGAGCGTTCGAGCAGCTCGGGCAGCTCGACGCGGCCGGGGATGTCCACGTACGGGTCGTGGACGAGCACGTCCGCGCCGAAGCCCGCCAGCATGCGGGCCACCCTGCGGCCGATCGCGCCGTAGCCGACCAGGCCGACCGTGCCGCCCTCCAGCTCGGGGCCGACGTTGTCGTAGGTGTAGTAGTCGCCCCGCCACACGCCCCCGGCCAGGTCGGCGTGCGTCTGGGGGACGCGGCGGGTGGCGGCGAGCAACATGGCGAGCGTGTGCTCGGCGGTGGCCACCGCGTTGCGGCCCGGCGCGAACGTCACCGCCACCCCCGCCTGCGCGGCCGCCTCCAGGTTGGCGTTGACGGGACCGCCGCGGCTCACGCAGAACAGCCGCAGATCGGGCGAGGCGTCCAGGACCCGCTTGGTCAGCGGGGCCATCTGGGTCACGCAGACCTCGACGCCGCGCAGCGCCTCGATCAGCTCGTCCTCCACGTCGGAAGCCTCGTCCACCTCGCCCACCTGGCCGAACGGCTCCACCGGCCACGGCAACGTCAGCTCGCGGACGTCCACCTCGCCGGGGACCTCGCGTCTGAGCGCGTCGACGAGCAGGCGGTTCTGGACGAAATGGTCGCCTGCGGCAAGGACTCGGATGGTCAACGAACGGCTCCAATCGGGGAGTTGTACTGCAATATCGCCACCTGTCCACGGCCCAGGCGCAGCTCGGTCAGAGCGCAGTTGTCCAGTCGCGGGAACAGCCGCCGGTACTCGCCGAGCGGCACCCCGATGAGGTGGCACAGGGCGAGCCTGATGGCGGTGGTGTGCGCGACCACCAGCACACGGGCTTCAGGGTGTTGTACTGAAATTTCGTTCAACACGGTGACAAATCGGGTGGCGGCCTCGTGGGGGTTCTCGCCGCCGGGCAGCGGGTGCTCGGCGGGGTCGGCCTCGAACGCGGCGCGGGCCTGCGGGAAGCGGGCCTTCATCTCCGCCGAGGTGAGGCCCTCGCCCTGGCCGAAGTCCAGCTCGCGGAGCCGGGCGTCGGTCCGTACGGGCAGGCCCGCCTTGGCGGCGGCGGCCTCGGCCGTGATCCTGGCGCGACTGAGCGTGGAGGCCCACACGGCGTCGAGCCCCGCCCCCGCGGCCCAGCCGGCGAGCTGGGCGGCCTGGTCGTGGCCGCGCGGGGTCAGCTCGACGTCGCTGGTCCCGGCGTAACGGTTCTCGGCGTGCCAGGCGGTCTCGCCATGGCGGACGAGAACAAGGTCGGTCATGGGGTAGCTGTCCTCTCGCGGGCGTGTGCGGCGGCTCTGGGGTCGAGCCAGCCGCGTCGTTCCAGCTCTTCGACGAAGCGCAGGTACGGCTCGCGCAGGTCGGCTCCCGACGGCTGCACCACGTCTCTGGTCCTGATCATCCTCGCCGGGTCGCCGCCCGCCAGCACGGCCATGCCCAGGGCAGGCTCGGCGTTCTCCCGCAACGTCACGGGGCGGTTCAGAACGTCGGCTCTGAGCTGCGTCCAGTACGCGCTCCTGGTGGCGCCGCCGGTCAGGATGATCTCGCCGTCCACGGGGGCGCCGAGGAGGTCGAGGTAGTCGAAGCAGAGCCGTTCGACGAAGGCGGCGCCGAGCAGGATGGCGGCGTACCGCTCGACGTCGTCGGCCGGGGTCCCGAGAGTGAAGGGCTCGGCGTCGGGGGCGGCGAACGGGAAGCGCTCCCCGCGCGAGACGAGCGGATAGGTGACGGGCCATCCGGCGCCGGGCGTGTGGCCAGGTCGCTGCGCGCGGCCGTCGCGCGTGCGGTCCGGGCCGAAGCGGGCCGCCGCATCGGCGCTGAGGGCGTCGAGGTCGCGGCCAGGGAGCTCGCGGGACAGGACGCCCGCGCCCGTGCTCGACGCGCCGCCGGGCAGCCAGGAGCCGTCGGGGGCGCGGTGGGAGTAGACGACGCCCAGGGGGTCGTGGATGAGCTCCTTCGTGACGCCCTTCAGCACGAGCGTCGTGCCGAGCACCGAGTTCCAGCTCCCCACCCGCTGGGCGCCCGCGCCGAGCTGGGCGGCGCAGCCGTCGGTGGTCCCGGCGATCACCGGGGTGCCGGCCGGGATGCCGGTCTCCTCGGCCGCCGCCGCGCACACCGTGCCGAGCCGGGTGCCGGGCCGGACGACCTCGGGGAGGAGGCCGGCAGGCACGCCCAGCGCGTCGAACACCTCCAGCGGCCAGCGTTCCTCGATCAGGTCCACGCCGGTCTTCAGCGCGTTGCTCAGGTCGGTGGCCACCTCGTGCCCGGCCAGGCGCCGGTTGACGAAGTCGCTCTGGTGGGCCAGCCGGGCCCCGGCAGGGGCGTCGGGCAGCAGCCACAGCAGCTTCGGCAGTCCCCAGTTGGGCTGCATGCGCCGGTAGCCGAGCCGCTCCCAGACGTGGGAGCCGAGTTCGTTGACGCGGCCGGCGTCGGCGCGGCGGTCGTCGTACATGAGGGCGGGGGTCAGGGCGCGGCCGGAACCGTCGGTGAGGAGGACCGTTCCAGATGTCGCGTCCACCGCCACGCCCTCGACCCGCTCACCGGCGGGCAGGTCGCGCAGCGCCTCGCGGGTGGCGGCGGCCAGCTCGCGCCACCACTGCTCGGGGTCCTGCTCGTGGCGGGGGCCGTCGCGGTGGCTGGTCAGCGGGCGGCTGCCGGTGCCGAGCACCCGGCCGTCGCCGGTGACGGCCAGCGCGCGCACGCTCTGCGTCCCGAGATCGATGCCGATCCACACGCTCATGTACGCCCTCTCATCGTGCCCAGCAGCGGCCAGGTGTCCGCGTTGTTCTCCCGCAGGGCGAGGAAATCCTCGAACGCACGATCGTAGAACGCGCGGCGCGCGGGATCGGGTTCGACCGCGTCGCGCAGGCGTACATGGTGCGGGGCCGCGCCGGCGATGGACGGCGCGGCGCCGGTGGCGGCCAGCCCCACCAGGTACGCGCCGCGCGCCCCCACCTCGGCGTCCGCCGAGCGCCGCACCGGCAGCCCGGTGATGTCGGCGATCAGCCCGAGCCAGGCGGCGCTGGCCGAGCCGCCCCCGCACACCCGCAGCTCCGTCGGCGCGGCGCCGGTGGCCGCCAGGCAGTCACGGATGACCATGGTGAGCCCTTCGAGCACCGCCCTGGCGACGTGCTCGCGGCCGTGCTCGAACGACATCCCCAGCAGTGCCCCCCTGGCCAGCGGGTCGGAGAACGGCGCCCGCTCCCCGGCAGGGGACAGGTACGGCAGGAACGCCAGCCCGCCCGCGCCCGGCTCGCTCAGCAGGGCCAGCTCGCCCAGTTCCGCCGGGTCGTTCAGGCCCAGCAGGCGGCACGTCCACTGCACCACCTCCGTGCCCGCGAACGTGGGGAAGGCCCGCAGGTAGCCGTCGGGCAGCGCGATCGTGATGCCGGTCGGCGGGCCCTCCAGGTCGGGGGACTCGACCACGACCTCGGTGCAGAGCGTGGTGCCCAGGATGGCGCACGCCTGCCCCGGCTCGACCGCGCCCGCGCCCAGCGCCGTCGCGGCGATGTCGTACGGGGCCATCACGACCGGCGTGCCGGCGGCCAGGCCCAGGGCGGCGGCCGCCTCCGGGGTCAGCCCGGCGACGGGACAGGGGCGGACCCGGGGGAGCAGCCGCCCGGCCCACTCCAGGCCGAACATCCTCAGCAGCTCAGGCGAGTACGCCCGCGCCCGCAGGTCCATGAACGGCGCGGAGGCGTCGGACTCGTCGGCCACCCGTTCCCCGGTCATCCGGGCGAAGATCCAGCCGCCGCAGGTCAGCATGGCGCTCGACCGGTCGAGCCTGGCGGGGTCGTTCGCGCGCAGCCAGGTCAGGATGGCGTGCGGCAGCCCGGAGGCGGCCGACGAGCCGTTGCGGCGGAAGGCCGTCGTGGCCAGCCCGTCGCGGGTCCAGGCGTCCACGGTCGAGGCGGCCCTGGCGTCGTTCCAGAGGATCGCGGGACCGGTCGGCTCGCCGTCCGCGTCCACCAGCCAGCAGCCGTCGCCCTGAGCGGTGATCGCCACAAAGTCGACACCGCCGCTAGGACCGCCGTTAGCACCGCTGCTGACACCACCGCTAACACTGCCGCTGACGCCGCCACCGGCGGCGCCGTCCCCGGTGCCGTTCAGCTGAGCCGCGACCTCGCTCACCGTGGCCGCGACCGCGGCCCAGACCGCGTGCATGTCCTGCTCGGTGTGGCCGGGGGCGGGCCTGGAGACGGCCGTCGCGCGCCTGGCGACGGCCGCTTCCGCGCCCGTGGAGTCGTACCCGACCGCCTTGATGACCGTGGTCCCCGCGTCCACGCAGATGATCGCCATCAGGCCCTGCCGTGGGAGGTCCTCGACCGGCGCGACACGGAGTCGACGATGACCGCGAGCAGCAGCACGGCGCCGGTGACCACGAACCTGATCGAGGAGTCCAGGTTGAGCAGGGTGAGGCCGCTGGAGATCGACTGGATCACGATGATGCCGAGCAGCGCGCCGAACGCCGTGCCGCGCCCGCCGAACAGGCTGGTGCCGCCGATGACGGCCGCCGCGATCGCGTTGAGGTTGACGTCGCCCGCGCCGCTGCTCTGGTTGGCCGCCGCCAGCCGGGCCGCGGCCAGGATGCCGCCGACCGCGGCGAACGTCGAGCAGAGCACGAAGACGGAGGTGTAGATGGACCTGACGTTGATGCCCGCCCGGCGCGCGGCCTCCACGTTGCCGCCCACGGCGTACACGGCCCGGCCCCACTTCGTCCGCGACAGCAGGTAGTGCATGATCAGCACCAGCGCGACGAAGAAGACGAACATCCAGCCCACGCCGCGGGTCTGCCCCAGATACCAGACCATTACCGCCAGCACCACCAGCAGCGCCGCGCTCCTGACGACCAGCGTGGACAGGCTCCTCGCCGACAGCCCCGCCTTGCGCCGCTCCCGCGCGTGCAGGTGACCGCTGACGAAGAGCCAGACGGCCGCGATGACGGCGAAGGCGTAGGACAACCCCGCCGGTACGAAGTCGAGTTGCGCGAAGTTCACCAGCCCCGAGTCGAAGGGCAGGTTGATCGACCCCTTGGTGCCCAGCACGTACAGCTGGAGCCCGAGGAAGGCCAGCAGGCCGGCCAGCGTGATCACGAAGCTGGGCACCCCGAAGCGGTTGAAGAGCTGCCCGTACAACCACCCGACGACCGCGCCCATGAGGACCGAGGCCAGGATCGCCAGCCAGACCGGCAGCCCCTGGCCCACGAACAACACGGCGAGCACCGCTCCGGACAGCCCGCTGACCGAGCCGACCGACAGGTCGATCTGGCCCACCAGCAGCACGCACACGATGCCGAGCGCGATGACGCCGACGGCGGCGGACTCGAGGGTGAGGTTCACCAGGTTCGCGCTGGACAGGAAGATCGGGTTGAGGATCTGGAACACCGACCAGATGACGATGAGCCCGACGACGACCGGGATGACGCCCAGGTCGCCGCCGCGGGCCCGCTCCAGCACGTCGGCGACCGCGCCGCGCAGCCCGTCACGGTTCTTGAGCCGCTCGTCCTGGCGGTCGGTGGTGATGGCGCTCACGACAATCCTCTCTGCGCCCGCCTGGTCACCACGTTGTCGGTGGCGCCGGTGATGGCGGCGACGATGTCCTCGGTGGAGACCTGGTCCACGTCGAACACTCCGTTGTTGCGGCCGAGCCGCAGCACCGCCACGGTGTCGGCGACGGCCTTCACGTCCGCCATGTTGTGGCTGATCATGATGACGCCCAGGCCGTTCTCGCGCAGTCGCTCGACCAGGTTGAGCACCTCGGCCGTCTGGGCCACGCCGAGCGCCGCGGTGGGCTCGTCGAGGATGATGACCTTGGGGTCGCCGAGCAGCGACCTGGCGATGGCCACCGTCTGCCGCTGGCCGCCCGACAGCGCCGCGACCGGCACCCGTACGCTCGGGATCTTGGCGGAGAGCTGGCGGAGCAGCTCCCACGAGCGGGTCTCCATGGCCACGTCGTTCAGCCGCAGCGGGCGGATCTCCTGGCCGAGGAACAGGTTCTGGATGACGTCGAGGTTCTCGCAGAGCGCCAGGTCCTGGAAGACGGTGGCAATGCCGAGCCGGTGCGCGGCGGCCGGGGTCGGGATCTCCACCTCGCGGCCCTCGAACGTGATCGTGCCCGCGTCGGGCGGGTGCACGCCCGACAGGATCTTGACCAGCGTCGACTTGCCGGCGCCGTTGTCGCCCACGACCGCGACGACCTGGCCGGCGGCCACGTCGAGCTCGATGTCGGTGAGCGCGGCCACGGCGCCGAAGGTCTTGCTGATCCCGCGCAGCGACAGAACGCTCATCACTTGATTCCGAGCTCGTCGCAGCCCTTGGCGTACGCGCTGGAGCACACGTCGGCGGCCTTCATGATCCCGCTGTCGAACAACACTTCCTTGACGTTGTCCTTGGTGACGACCGTGGGCACGAACAACTCGGACGGCGTGTTGAACAGCGTGGCCTTGCCCGCGGGCTTCTTGCCCTGCATGAACTCCCAGGCCACGTTCGCCGTCGCCTCGGCCACGATCTTGATCGGCTTGGAGATCGTGTTGTACTGGTCCCCGGCGATGATGCGCTGCGCGGCGGCCACCTCGGCGTCGTTGCCGGTCACCGGCGGCACCTTCCCGCCCGCGGCCTTGAACGCGGCGATCGAGCCGCCGCCGGTTCCGTCGTTGGCCGCGACCACGCCGACGATCTGGTCCTTGAACTGGGTGATCTGGCCGCTGACCCAGGTCTGCGCCTTCTCCGGCTGCCAGTCGGGGGTGTCGTACTCGGCCAGCAGCTTGAACCCGCTCGGGTCCACCGCGCTGTGGATGCCCTTCTTGATCAGCCCGGCCGCCGCGTCCGTGGGGGAGCCGTTGACCTGGAGGATGCCGCCCTCGGCCTTCTCGGCCTTGAGGTGGTCGACCAGGGACTGGCCGATCATGGAGCCGATCTTCTCGTTGTCGAACGAGATGTAGTAGTCGGCGGGCGTGGCCGGGACCGGCCGGTCGTAGGCGATGACCGGCACCTGCTGCGCCTGGGCCGACTTGACGATGGTGGCCGCGGCGGCGGAGTCGACGGGGTCGATCACGATGGCCTTGACGCCCTGGGCCAGTGCGGAGTTGGCCTGTTGCTGCTGCTTGGCGGCGTCGGAGTCGGCGTTCTGGTAGATGACCTCGCAGCTCGGGCAGAGCTGCTTCATCTTGGCCTCGAACAGCGGCTTGTCCTGCAGTTCGTAACGGGTCGAGGCGAGGTCGGGCATGAGGAAGGCGACCTTGGCGTTCTCCACGGCCCCTCCGGCGTCGCCGCCGGTTGAGCCGGAGCCCGAGCCGCACGCCGCCAGCACCGATCCTGCCAGCACTGCCACTGCGGCGAACGCGGAGGTCCGCATCTGAGCTCTGTTCACGGGTGTTCCTTAGGTTTCTATGACGCTCGCTGTCCCCGAGACAGGGACATGCCCTCACAGGAGGGCACATCCTGTGGTGCGGCTCACGTTAGCGCGCGTTCAGAAACTTTGTCCAGCAAAAATGTTCAGAGTTGATGGGCGGCCGCCAGCAGGCCCTCCGCCGTCGGGGTGTCCGTGACGAGATGGTTGAAGTAGCCGCCCCTTGCCCCGGCGACGATCGAGAGCACCTTCTCGGCGCCGACCGCGACGGCGATCGTGTGCGGGATGCGGCGCAGCTCCTCCAGTTCGGTGGCGACCAGGCGCTCGCTGCCCGGGTAGGTGATGGGCCTGCCGTCGCGGTCGTAGACCCGCATGCACACGTCGCCCACGGCCTGGCGCAGGCTGTCGGCGTCGCGGGGCATGAGGGAGGGCACCATCTGCCGCATCAGCGGGGCCGAGCCGACGCCCACGATCGCGCACTTGGCGTGCGCCCACAGGTCCATGACCCTGCGCACGGAGGGCTCGTGCTGCAGGGAGTAGAACAGCTCGGGGCCGGGGAGCGCCGGGGCGTAGAGGTAGGCGGGGACGCCGCCGGAGCGTTCTGCCAGGATGCGGGTGGTCTCGTTGGTCTGGAACCAGGGCTGCGGCTCCTCCTGGCCGCCCACGGCGGGGGCGATCGTGACGCCGGGGTACTGGCCGAGGCCCTCGCGGGCGCACTCGTACACCGTGGTGCCGGAGGAGACCAGCACGACGTCGCCCGACTCCAGGCCGACGGTGGCCAGCGCGCGGGTCACGCCCGGGGCCAGCCACGGGCCCAGCGCGGGGCCGCTGACCTTGGGGACCAGGTGGACGCGCGCCAGGTTGAGCGCCTGCGCCACCTCGGCGGCCAGCGGGCCGTCCTCCAGCGAGGCCGGGCGGTGCACCTTGATCTCGACGATGCCCTGCCTGCGGGCCTCGGTGAGCAGCCGGCTCACGGTCGCCCTGCTGACGCCCAGGCGCTTGGCGATGTCGCCCTGGGTGGCGTCCTCCATGTAGTACTGCTGGGCCGCCGCGTACATCAGCTCATGCGGGAACCTGCCCTGCGCCTCGGGCGCGACGTCGGCGGCATTCATGCGCGCGCTCTCCTGTGAACAAATTTGCTGAACTGATGCGCATCCACTATAGCTTCGTGCCCCTGGGGAAAGGCTAGCGCCCGTGGCGCACGGTGATTCTGACGTCGGCACGCGTACATCCCAAGTGTCCGGCTTTGGGGTGGCGTGCGAGACTTGCTCGGTGTTCAAGCCCTACGCCACGGCCGTCGTCTTCGTGCTCACCGCGGTACCGAGTCTCCTGCAGTTCGCCGTACCGAATCTGGAGCCGGCGCTGATGCGCGAGCCGGCGGCGATCGCCGATGGCGAGTGGTGGCGTCTCGTGACATCGCTGGTGGTGCAGGACGGCGGGGTGTTCGGCACGCTGATCAACCTGGCGTTCCTGGCCGTGCTCGGGTACGTGGCCGAGCGTGCCCTCGGCCCCGCCCGCTGGCTGCTGCTCTACCTGGGCGGCGCGGCGGCGGGTGAGGCCGCCGGATACCTGCTCGGCCAGCCGGGCGCGGGGAACTCGGTGGCGCTGTGCGGCCTGGCGGGCGGACTCGTCCTGGCCGCCGGGCGGCTCGAACGCTCGCTCGGCGCGTTCTACGCGGTGGTCTCCGGCGCCTGGCTGCCGGCCGCGGCGGGCGGCACGTGGGGACTGATCGTCACGATCGTCCTGGCCGCCGGCGGTTTCCAGCTCGTCGTCCATCGCGAGCGTCTGCCCGGGTGGCTGCCGGTGACCGTGTTCGGGGTCGCGACGGCCGTGCTGGTCGCCCTTCGCGACCTGCACGGCTTCGCGCTGCTCGGCGGCATCATCGTGGCGTGGATCGCGAACGCGGCGTCCCCTACGACGCTCAGGCGTACCTCGCCCGCATGACGTGGCCGCGCCCGTCAGCCCAGCAGGGCGTCGCCGAGCGGGGTGCGGGCGTACAGGACGCCGCGGCCGATGCGGGTGCCCGTGATCAGGCCCGTTCTGCGGAGCGTGGCCAGGTGGCCGCCGATGGTGCCGAGGCTCTGGCCGAGCAGGGCGGCGAGCTGGGTGGTGGTGGCGGGTTCGGCCAGTTCGGCGAGGATGCGGGCGCGGCTGCGGCCGATCAGCGCCGACAGGTCCGCGTCGGGGACGGGCGGCTGGGCCGCGAGACCCCGCGCGGGGTAGACCATCGCGTACGGCCAGGCATGCTCCAGGTAGACGCCGATGTTGTTCATGAACGCCGAAGGCAGGAACAGCAGCCCCTTGCCGTCGAGCCGCCGCACGCCCGAGGACAGCCCGATCTCGATGCGCCCGCTGGGATGCCAGTGCACGTTAGGGCTGAGATCCTCCAGCGCCGCCTGCCATCCGTACGCGGCCAGCCGCCCCGCCCGCTGCGCCACGTCCCGCTGCAGGATCGCGCGGAAGCGCGGCCACTCGTGGGAGAGCACGTGACGCCACAACGCCTCGTACGCCTGCGCGAACCGCTCCACCACCTCAGGCCCCAGCAGCAGCTCCCTGGCCCAGCCCGGCGCGGACGGCCGCTTGGCCAGCACCCGCTCGATCTCACCGTGCGCCTGCCCCAGCGGCGTGGCCCGCATGGCGGCCAGCTCCACCTCGAACGGCACGTCCACGGCCGTGGGCGGGGGCGCGATGAAGTCGGCGTTCGCGTCCCCCTTGTTGCCGCTGATCACGGCCGCGGCCCGCAGCGCCGGATACTCCCGCACCAGCCGCAGGTACGTCTCCCGCCACCGCGCCACCCACGGCCCGTTCGCCCCCGCCGGGTAGCGGCCGGCCAGCACCCACTGCGCGTGCATGGTCTCGATGAGAGGCGAGATCGCGAACCTGCTCGCCATGAGATCCTGCGGCACGACCTCGATCGTCACCACCATCTTTCGGTTATATCCGAAAGTCTCGCCCCGGCGCGGCGGCGAGCCGCACCATCGGGACGGTGAAGGCAGCGACGTTCGGCGACGTGTTCGCCGTCAAGGAGTTCCGGGTGTTGTTCGGCAGCTTCGCGCTGCTGGTCGGCGGGGACTCGATCAAGATGCTGGCCCTGTCCGCGCTGGTGTACACGCGGACCGGGTCTCCGGGGCTGTCCGCCGCCGCTTACATGGCCGGGTGGCTCCCCTACATCTTCGGCGGGTTGTTCCTGCTCTCCCTGGCCGACCGGATGTCGCCGCGGGTGCTGATGGTGGTGGGGGAGGTCGTCAGGGCGGTCACCTGCGTGTTGCTGGCCTACGCCCATCTGCCGGTGTGGGCGATGCTGGCGCTGGTGCTGGCCACGGGGCTGTTCTCGCCGGTGTTCTTCGCGGCGCGGGCGGCGATGTTGCCCGAGGTGCTGCCGGGGGACGCCTTCGTGCTCGGGCGGTCGGTGCTCAACATGGCCTCGGCGAGCGCGCAGATCGTGGGGCTGGCGGTCGGGGGCACGTTCCTGACCTTCGCCGGGCCGTCAGGCGCGCTGGCGGTCACCGCCGGGCTGTCCGTGGTGGCGGCCGTGGTGTTGCGGTTCGGGCTGCCGTACCGGGCCGCGCGGGGGGCGGGCACGCGGGGTGCGGTCCGCCAGACGCTGCGGGTCAACCGGCGGTTGCTGGCCGACGGGCGGGTACGGGGGTTGCTGCTGGCCCAGTGGTTGCCGTGCGTGTGCCTGGCGGGGGCCGAGGCGATGGTCGTGCCCTACATGGGCGGGCAGGGGCAGGCCGGGGTGGTGCTGGCGGCGGCGGCCGGGGGGATGGCGGTCGGGGAGTTCTCGGTGGGGCGGTTCGCGGAGCCGTCGCTGCGGGAGCGGTTGTCGTTCCCGCTGGCGGTGTTGCTGGGGGTGCCGTGGCTGGCGTTCGCGCTCTCGCCGGGGATCGTGTGGGCCGCCGCGCTGGCCGCGCTGGCGGCCGGCGGGTTGTCGTACCAGCTCGGGTTGCAGCGTCGGTTCGTGGACGCGGTGCCGGAGGAGGTGCGGGGGCAGGCGTTCGGGCTGCAGTCGGCGGGGTTGATGACGGGCCAGGCAGCGGGTGCGGCGCTGATCGGAGCGCTGGGCGAGGTGGTCGCGCCCGGGCCGGCCATGGCGGTGTCCGGGGCGGCGGGGGTGCTGGTCGCGCTCGCTCTCAGCCGCGTGCTCCGGCCTGGTCCGGTGACAGTTCGCCCGAGCCACGGGTGACGAGGCGTACCGGGAGTTCGAGGTGCTCAGACGGGCCCACGTCGCCGCGCAGGCGGCGGAACAGCACCTCGGCCGCCACGCGCCCCATCCAGGACGGATCCTGCGCCACCACGCTCACCCCCGGGTCGAGCAGGTCGGCCAGCTCGAAGTCGTCGAACCCCACCAGCGCCACCCGCCGCCCGCCCAGCGCCCGCAGGGTGGTCACGGTGTAGCGGCCGTTGCCCGTGAACAACGCCGTCGGAGGGTCGTCCAGCGCGAACATGCGGGCCAGGTCGTCGCCGATCACCCCGGACGACGGCGGGCGCATCGAGACCAGGCGCGCGTCGAAGAGCCCGCCCAGCTCCTCCCGGTAGCCCCGCAGCCGCTGGGCCGCCGTGAAGATGGCCGGGTCGTCGCCGAGGAAGGCGATCCTGCGGTGGCCGTGCACCATGAGGTGGCGCACGGCCTGCCGGGCCCCGCCCACGTTGTCGGCGAGCACGGTGTCCACGTCGAGCCCCGCCCCCGGGGGCCGGTCCGCGAACACCACGGGAGTGCCGGCCTCCAGCTCCGACCGCAGGTACGTGTGGTCGTCACCGGCCGGCACCACGATCAGCCCGTCCACGCGGCGCGCGCAGAACGTCTCGACCAGCTCGCGCTCCCTGCCGGGCTCCTCCCCGGACGAGCCGCTCAGCAGCAGGCAGCCGTGCTCGATCACCACGCCCTCGACGGCCCTGCTCAGACCGGCGTAGAACGGGTCCGCCACGTCCTCGATCACCAGCCCGATCGTGGCCGTCCTGCCCCTGCGCAGCATCCGGGCGCTCTCGTTGCGGCTGTAGCCCAGCCGCTCGATGGCCTCGCGCACCCGCTCGGCGGTGGTGGGGTGCACGCCCGGCTCGTCGTTCACGACGCGCGAGACGGTCTTGAGCGCCACACCCGCCGCCGAGGCGACGTCCTTCATCGTCGGTCTCACGTCTGGATCATTTCCTACTCGGGAGGGGTGGACAACGTTGTCAAGGGCTTATGCGAGAGTGGTCGTCTATGTCGTTGAGATCCGCCTTGCTCGTGGCCGGGTTCGCTCTGGCCGCGCTCAACCTGCGTCCGGCCATCGCGGGCGTCTCCCCGCTCCTCAGCGAGATCATGAACGACGTGGGCCTCTCACCCGCGGGCGGCGGCGCGATCACCACGGTCATGGTGGTCTGCCTGGGGATTTTCGGGCCGCTGACGCCGCTGCTCGCCCGGCGCGTCGGCCTCGACCGCACGCTGCTGGCCGGCCTGCTGGTGATCGCGGCGGGCGTCGCGCTGCGCGGCCTCGACGGCGCTCCCATGCTCTATGTCGGCTCGGCCCTGGCCGCCACCGCGATCTCCGTCATGAACGTTTCCATGCCCGGCATCGTCAAGCAGCACTTCCCCACGCGGGTCAACCTCCTGACGGGCGTCTACGTCTCCGCGGTGGTGGCCGGCGCGGCGGCCTCCTCCGCGCTGGTGATCCCCGTCGAACACGCCACCGGGTACGGCTGGCGCGGCGTCTCCGCCCTGCTGGCCGTCCCCGCCCTGCTGGCGGCCCTGCTCTGGCTGCCCCAGGCCCTGCGCAAACAGGCCGGCGGCCAGAACGGGCCCAGGCCTTTCGGCGCGGTCCTGCGCAGCCGCGTCACCTGGTACGTCACGGCGCTCATGGGCCTGCAGTCGCTCACCTTCTACGTCATGCTGGCCTGGCTCCCGACGATCTTCCGCGAGGCCGGCCTGCCCGCCGACCAGGCAGGCTATCTGCTCAGCCTGACGAACCTGGTCCAGGTCGGCACCTCACTCGCCGTCCCGGTGCTGGCCGGCCGCCGGGCCTCGCAGGTGCCGTACGTGGTCGGGGCCGGCGTGCTGACCGTCTTCGGCTACCTGGGCATGTTGCTCGCCCCCGCCACCGTCCCGTGGTTGTGGATGATCGTGCTCGGTGTCGGGCAGGGGGCCTCGTTCGCGCTGGCCCTGCTGATCATCGCGTTGCGCCCGTCCGACCCCGCCACCGTGACCGCGCTGTCGGCCGTGGCCCAGTCCGTCGGGTACGTGATCGCGGCCCTGGGGCCGTTGGTGTTCGGGTTCCTCAGGCAGGCGTCGGGCGGCTGGACGGTGCCCCTGGTGACCGGGCTGGGGGTGCTCGCGGCCCAGCTCGTGGCGGGCTGGTTCGCCGGGCGTCCTGCTACTTTGGGAAAGCCTGACCCTTAGATCTTCCGGGAGTCCCAGCGTGTTGACCGAGACGCTCCAGCGGATCGCCGACGAGCGTGGCGGGGTGCTCGGGGTGGAGCCCGCTCTGGTCATCGAGCCCGACGAGAGCTGGACGCCGGTCAGCGAGCTGACGCGGGAGCCGTACACGTTGCTGGGGCGGCTCGTGGACGAGACGGCCGCGCGCTGGAACGCGCCGAGGCACGTCGGCGCGGCGCTGTTCTGGAAGACCTACGGCTACTGGCACACGCTGCCCATGGCGCTCGGCTGGGCGCTGGACGGGCGGGTGCCGGTCATGCGGCCGGCCGACACCTACTTCAAGGAGTCCGGCGCCGGGGTGACGCTCGCGGCCACCCGGGTGAGCTGGGGCACCGGCGCCGCCCCGATCGCCGAGGCGCTGCGGGAGTCGCAGCAGCCGCTGGTCGAGGCCATCGGCGCGCTGGCCAAGGTGGGCGATCGCACGCTGTGGGGATCCACGGCCGAGGCGATCGCCCATCCGCTGACCTCGATCGTGCCCGGCGACTACATGAGGCTGCTCAAGGAGCTGGGCCGGCCGCTCGACGGGCTGGTCGAGCCCGCCGGCGACGGCTACTTCCGCAGGACCTGCTGCTTGTGGATCGCACTGCCCGACGTGGAGCCCTGCGGAAGTTGCTGCGTGCTCAGGCCGGCACGGCCTCGTCCATAGGGCGCAGTTCGTCGGCGTAGCTCACCGAGACGCGGCGCATCACGCCGGTTCCGTCGATCGAGTACTGGCCGAGCCGCCACAACGGCGGCGAGTAGGCGTGGATGGAGACGCTCTGGTCCACCGCTCCGGTGAGCCGGTGGATGTGGTCGGGGCCGAACGAGAACGACTGGCCCTCCGACACGATGGTCTCCAGATGCTCGCCGCCGATGCGCGGGTTGCACTCCTGCAGCGCCCCCTGGACGACGTGCACCGCTCCCGAGGAGGTGTCGTGGTCGTGCCAGCCCGTGTCGTCCTCCGGACGCCAGCACAGGAGCCAGACGTCCACGTACGCGTCGCGGTAGAGCGAGGCGTAGTGCCTCCCGCCGTCCGCGGGGAACTCCACCTGGTCGCGCCACTCCTCCGGGCTGGCGGCCAGCTCGTTCACCAGGTCGCGCAGCTCGCGACGGTCGAGAGTGCGCTCGGGGAGGCCGGCACAGGTGCCCCCGCCCTGGATCTGGTCAGTGCTCACGTACGACTCTCCTTCCCTGTTCATGGCCTCACTCCGTTCGGCGGGCTCGGTCGCCCTATGCCGCCGCCTTCCCCCGCTCTGGTCGCTGCGCTCCCGCCGCTCCTCCAAGCGACGGCACTCCCGAGCAGGCGACGGGGGTTGACGACCTTGATGGCATGGTCGGCGGCCACGCCGAGTCCTGTGTCGGGGGCTGTCGCGTAGGGGGCGTCGGAGCCGTTGACGATGACGTCGATGCCGAGTTCGCGGACGATCGCGTCGATCGCGCGCGGGCCGTAGGAGGAGGTCTCCACGAAGAAGTCCCGGTCGATCAGGCCCCGCCCGCCGCCCCTGGCGATCAGGCGCTCCGAGTGCAGCGGCGCGAGCCCCGCGAGGAGCGCGAAGCAGACCCGCAGCCGCGGATGACGGGGACGTACGACGGCGTTGAAGTAGTGCCAGGAGGCGTGCATCTGCTGCACGTACGGCACCAGCGCCGGCCACCACGGCGGCGTGCCCGCAGCGGGGGCGGCCGCCGGTCCCGGGTGCACGAACAGCGGTAGGTCGCGGGCGGTCAGCACCTCCAGCAGCCGGTCGTCGGGCTCGGCCGTGGCCGGGATCTGCAGGCCCGCGAAACCGCGGTCGAGATCCTTGGCCAGGCGGTCAGGGTCGAGCTCGCTGTGGCAGGTGGCCGCCCACGCCCCAAAGGGCTCGCCCAGCGCCAGGGAGCCGTCGTGGTAGGCGTCGATCAGCGGCCAGCACTCTTCGGGCGGCAGGAACTCGATGCCCAGCGGGCTCGACAGCGACACCAGCGCCAGCTCCAGGCCGGTGGTGTCGCGGTGCTCGTGGTCGGCGGGGTTCACCTCGTAGGGTGGTTCGCCGTCGAGGATCAACGTCCAGCCGTCGAGATAGGGCGGGGTGGCGCGGGCGCGCAGCGCGTCGACGAACGTGTTCGTCCACAGGTGCTGGTGCACGTCTATGCTCATCTCGGCGGCCTCCTCCCGCTATTTCCTACTCACAATACATGTAAACGCTCTGTGCTGTGACGCTATCTCTGTGAACCGTTTCAGTGATACGGTTCAGTGAACCGCTTCACATCGTGATTGTCAACGCTTCGGCCTCGGTGATCGACACGCCGGGTCCCGCTCTACGGTCCCCGGCGAGCTCGAGACGGCAAACCTGACAATCCCCTCACGGGAATCAGCGTCTGTCGGTCGCACGCAATAAGCTGGCCCAATGCCTCGCAAGAGAGCGACGATCCGTGAGGTGGCCCAGGCCACAGGCCTGTCACCGGCGGCTGTCTCCTACGCGCTACGCGGTCTGCAGGTCTCGGAGGAGACCAAGGAGCGCGTGCGGGCCGCTGCCGCAGAGCTCGGTTACGAGGCCGATCCCATCGCCAGAGCCCTGGCCAGCGGGCGTACGGGCATGATCGGCCTGCTGTGCGGCTCGCTGGAGGACCTGTGGCAGCAGGCCCTGGCCGTCGGCATCAGCAGGGGCCTGCGGGAGAAAGACCGCTACGCCCTGATCCTCGACGCCGTCGGCGATCCCACCCGGGAGCGGGCCCTGGCCCAGCAGCTCCGCGATCAGCGGGTGGACGGGCTGATCGTGCAGTCGATCGATCCGGTGGCGGCGTTCTGGCCCGAGCTGTGCGAGTCCGTGCCGGTGGTCGCGATCGGCGACTCCATCGCGGGCACGGCCGGCGAGGTCGTCTTCGACAACCGGCACGGGGTGACGCTCGCTCTGGAGCACCTGCGGGCGCTGGGCCATCACCACATCGCCGTCCTCACCCCCACCCAGGCCAGCACGCCTGACCGGCCCGCCGACGTGCACGTCACGGCCGAGGCCGATCGGCTGGGGCTCGACATCGAGGTCACCACCGCGCCCCACGGGCTGGCCGGGGCCACTCTGGCGGCTCACGAACTGCTGACCGGCAAGAAGCCGAGCGCCGTCTTCTGCTTCGCCGACTCGATCGCTTACGGGGTCTACGCGGCGGCGCAGGACCTGGGGCTGTCGATCCCGGGTGACGTGTCCGTCATGGGATACGACGATCATCCGATGTCGGGGCTGCTCACGCCGGGGCTGACGACGGTGGACTGGGACATCGACGGGATCGTCCGCGCCGCGGTGCGGCTCATCTCGGCGGCGGCCGATGGGGGGACACGGCGGCGGCGCGTCATGCAGAAGCCGACGCTCAGAGAGCGGAGCTCGGTCGCCCAGTTGACCTGACCTTCTCAGTGAATCGGTTGGGTCAGGGCGCGGCGGGATTCCTCCAGGTCGGCCGTGAGAGGGCGGTCCGGGGCGGAGGCGGAGAGGGCGCGGGTGGCGGCGGTGCGCTCGGCGGCCAGGATGATCTCCAGGGGTTCCAGGCAGCGCAGGGTGTGGCGGGCGGCCTGGGTGGCGAAGCCGGCGTGGTCCTCCGCGCCCCGGGAGATCATCGCCGTGCCCGTCGTCACCGGGGTCGCCAGGTGGCGGAGGTCGGCCAGGGCGTCCTGGGCCACGTACTCGAGGATCAGCAGCCCTGAGGCGCCCGGCCGGTAGGCCAGAAAGGGGAGGTGGCCGGTGTAGGCGGGGTCCATGAGGGTGGCCAGGCGGGCCGTGCTGAGCTGCGCCGTCTGGACGAGCGCCGCCCGCAGCGCGTCGAGGGCCAGCGCCACCGGGGCCGAGTGGAAGTTGCCGTTGTGCCAGGCCAGGCCGCCGGAGATGAGCGGGTTCTCGGTGGAGGCGTTGAGGTCGGTCTCGATGGTGGTCACGGCTCGGTCGAGGGCGTCCAGGGCGGCGCCGTGCACCTGGGCGAAGGCGCGGAAGCCGTACGGGTCCTGGACGCGGGTGGTCGGCTCGTGGGCCAGCAGGCCGCGCAACCGCTCCGCCACGACGGCCTGGCCCGGGTGCGGGCGAGCCTCGTGTACGGCGGCCGCGAGCGGCTCGGCCGAGGCGTCTACGGCCGCGAACGACAACGCGGTCACCCCGATGGCGGCCTCAAGGAGCAGGCGCAGACGGTGGCAGGCGATGGCGGCGTCGGCCAGCGTGGCGGCCCCCGAACTGATGAACGGCAGCGCGTCACTCGAGGCCAGAGGGTGATAGGGGACCGAAGCGCCCGGCGAGGGCTCGGACGCATCCGGTGACGCGGCGCCGGGCATGGGCGGTCGGGCGGCGGGTGGTGGGGTGTGGTGCCAGGGGAGTTCGCCCAGGAGGCAGAGGGCCGTGATCGACAGGGCGGTGAGGTCGCCGGTGCCGATGGCGCCGTAGGTTCGCAGGGGCGGGGTGTAGCCGTGGTTGATCGCGTACGCCAGCGCCCGGCAGAGCGCCGGGTCCACGCCGGAACCGCCGGTGAGGAGCTGGTTGAGCCGGATCACGAGCATCGCCCTGGCGCGGGCGGGCTCGATCGGTGGGCCGGCGGCGCAGGCGTGGCTGCGTACGAGGTCGAGGCCGGCGCCTTCCAGCAGCACGTCGCGGTTGGCGCCCACGCCGGTGCTCTTGCCGTACACCGGGCCGGGCAGTTCCTGGGCAGTGGCCCACGCGGCCCGGGCCCGATCGAGGGAAATGATCGAGACCCGGGCCCCGCCGTACGCGGCCTCGTGAACCTGAGCGCAGGTCAGGCCGGCGCCGTCGAGCTCCATGGAAGATCAGTCGTTGTCGGGGATGAACAGGCCGAGCAGCCAGCTGACGACACTGATGATGATCGCGCCCCAGAACGCGGCCGGGTAGAAGTTGTCGACGTGGAAGGGGATGTCAAGTTCGCCGGCGATCCAGCTGGTCAGGAGCAGCATGGCCGCGTTGATGACGAGCAGGAACAAGCCCAGTGTCAGGACGATGATCGCGCAGCCCAGCGCCTTCACGATGGGCTTGACGATGGCGTTGATGACACCGAAGATCAACGCGACGAGCAGCAGGACGCCCCAGTATCTGGCGGAGTTGGTGGGGGCATTGACGTCGATGCCGGGGATGAACTGAATGGCCACCCACAGGGCCGCCGCCGCGGCGATGGTTCTGATGATGAATCTCACGCTGATTGATCCTCCCACTTGAGATCGGCGCTCGATAGAGGGCGCGGTCACTACGATTCCCGTCGGTCACTGCCGGTAGTCGCCGGTTATCGTCGGCCCATCGGGGGGAGGAGGCGTGCAGGGGAGGGAGCGAGATGGACGCGAACGGGCTCGAGTCGCTGCCGGCCGATGAGTTGCACGATCGGGCGGTGCGTTACGCCGTACGCCACGGTGACCTGGGGTTTCTGTGGGAGCTGCTGAAGGTGATCCCGGCCGCCGAGGCCGCCAGCGGTCACTCGACCGAGACCGCCAACGACCTCAGCAAGGTCTCCGCGCTGCTCAGCGATGCCATCGCGGCGGGCGAGGGCAAGCTGGGTGAGGCGCTGCGCCCGATCTACATCGAATATCTGCGTAAACATCCCGACGCCTAGCTGGTCCTTCCGGCTTCCGGCCCCTGTCGTCTTCAGGGGGCCGGCTCCTTTCCTTGTTCGCCGCACTCCGGCCGGGGATGGTCAGCCGGCCAGGCGCGCTTCGGCACCACTGTAGTTGGTGAAGCCGGAGGTGGTGATCTCCTGGCCCTCACGCGTGACGAGCATCGTCTGGTACGCGCCCGAGCCGCCCAGGTCGGCGGCGAAGCGGCGGGCCGGCAACGGGTCCATGGCGTAGACGGCGGTGGCGTAGGCGTCGGCGAGGCCGAGGTCGGGGCCGATCACCGTGACCGAGGTCAGGCCATCGGAGGTCATCCCCGTGTGGGGGTTGATGACCGGCGCGGCGCCTGAGGTGGCGATGCCGAGGTCGTGGGCGAAGACGACCTTGCGGACCAGGTCCTCGCGCGGGTCGCGGATGCCGACGCGCCAGCGTTTGCCGGGGGCGGCCGAGCCGCGCACCCTGATGTCGTTGCCCGCGGTGATGCGGTGGTCGCCGGCGCCGGCGTTGCACAGGGCGCGCGAGAGCCGTTCGAGCGCCCAGCCCTTGATGTAGCCGGAAGGGTCGATCACGCCGTTGATGCGGGGCTCGAAGTAGCCGCCGGTGGCCTCGCTGAGCTCGTCGCAGCGGTGCAGGACCTCGATGAGCTCGGGGATCTGCCTGATCGTCCGGCCGCTGTTGAGCCGGCTGATCTGGCTGTCCTCCTTGACCGGGCTGAAGGTGTCGTCCACCCATCTCAGCCAGGCGAAGGCGTCATCCAGCAGAGGGGTCAGCTCGCGTGCGGGGAGTGCCGTGCGGATGTCCACGCTGACCGGCATGCCCATGATCATTTCGACCCGGGCGCTTCCGGGGAACGTCTTCGCGGACCCGGACAATTCAGAGATAGTCGCGGATTCGGCGAATTCAGAGGTCCTCGCGGACCCGGCGAAATTCGAAGTCGTCACCTTGCCTCCTTGTCCCGGGGGCCTACGCTTCCAGACGAGGCGTATGGGGAGCCTAAACCTTTTGCCCGGATTTGAAATGAATCTGTGATCTCGGGATGGCAAGGCGTGACAGGGCGCCCGCCACGTACCGCTTGAACCGCCGCGGACCGGCCACCACCACCTCGCGTTCGGCGATGTCGGGGATCTCGCGGCTGAGGCCGGAGGCGCTCAGGCGCTCCTTGGCGCGCGGATCGTGCTCCTCGCCCACGACGAGGATGAGACGGTAGCGGGACTCCAGGTCGCGCAGCTCGTCGGTGGCGCGGTCGGCGCGGTAGACGGCCACGGTGTCGGCCTCGCCCGCCAGCCGGTCGCGCAGTGAGTGCGGGTCGAGCCCGGTCGCGATCAGCAGGGCCGGCCTGGTCGCGCGCGGGACCTGGTGGTTCCAGACCGCCATCGCGGCCGCCATCGTGTAGAGCAGGATCGAGCCCGCGCGGCTCAGGCCCGTCACATAGGCGGTGGAGCTGAACTGGTGTGCCACCAGCAGCGCCCCCACCAGGTAACCGCCGAGCCGCAGGCGTTGCCTGGCCTCTTCGGTGCGCAGGTAGTCAGCCGCCGCGACACTGACGAAGCCGAGCGCCACGAGCAGCGCCGCGGCCGCGTATGCGGTCGGGGTCCAGGGGTAACCGAAACCCGGTCGGAGGGCGCCGAACTCGGCCACCGCGACCCCGCACCAGAAGAGGATCGGGCCCTGATGAGCATTCGCCTCGCTAGCCATGCCTACACGTTCCTGAACGAACATTAAAGGTTTCTGAGTAGGGTCTGAAACATGGCTAACGTGTGGGTCGAGCGTACTGAAGAGGGCGGGTTCCGGGCCACGAACGCCCGTGGCGCCGAGGTTCTGATCGGTGGCGGCGACGATGACGGGGTGTTCAGTCCGGTCGAGTTGTTGCTCGCGGCGGTGGGCGGATGCAACATCGTGACCGTGGAGCCGCTCACCGCCCAGCGGGGGCATCGGCTGGTGCGGCTGGCGATGACGGTGGCGGCCGAGAAGGTCGAGCCGAACAGGCTGGGCCCCGTGACGGTGACCTACGACGTGGAGTTGCCGTCGGAGCAGGCCGATGAGGTGTTCAGGGCGGTGGCCGGGCGCGTGCATGAGAAGTACTGCACGGTGAGCAGGTCGCTGGAGGACGGCACGGAGGTTCGATTGGAGCTTCCGTAGGTGGATTAAACAGATATTCGACCGCGTTATGACGCGACCGTTACATTCGCCTCGGTAGCGTTATAGCAGGTCAGGGGCACTGAACCTGGCCGATGGACCTTCACCGATGCGGACGCGGAGGGGGACCGCGGTTCGCGAGTGCGGGACCGCCGGCGTTTTTGGGGGAAAGCGCCGGCCTGGACCGCCAACGATCGGGCCGGGCAGCTTTGGGGGAGCTGCCCGGCCCGATTCATGCGTATCCTCCGGTCCGTGAAGAAAGTTCTTATTGACTGTGACCCCGGCATCGACGACGCGCTCGCCCTGGCCCTGGCCGCCGGTTCCGCGACTTCCGATTTCGCCGAGTCCGCGAACTCCCTCGACGTCGTGGGCATCACCACGGTGGGCGGCAACGTCGATCTGCCGCTGACCACCGCGAACGCGCTGGCCCTGCGGGAATTCCTCGCCCTCGGGGACGTGCCGGTGACGCCGGGCAGCGCGGGCGCGCTCCTGCGGCACACGGTCAGGGCGGCTGCCGTGCACGGGAGCACGGGGCTCGGCGACGTGGTGCTGCCCGCGCCGCGGCGGGGGCCGTCCGAGGGGCACGCGGTCGACTTCATCGTGGAGACGCTGCGGGCCGCCCCCGGAGAGATCACGCTGGTGGCCGTGGGGCCGCTGACGAACCTCGCCCTCGCCGTACGCCGTGAGCCCCGCGTCGTGGAGTGGGCCCGCGGCCTGGTCATCATGGGCGGCTCCTACACCCGCGGCAACCACAACCCGGCGGCCGAGTTCAACATGCTGGCCGACCCCGAGGCGGCCGCGATCGTCTTCGAGGCCGGGTGGACGGTCACGATGCTGGGGCTCGACGTGACGCTGACGGCGACGGTTACCTCGGCGGTGCTGGAGCGGATGCGGCCGCTCGGCCGGTTGGGGAAGGAACTGCTGGTGCCCGCGTCGCAGTTCTACGGAGTGGTGACGGCCGAGGGCGGGCCGGCCCTCCATGACGCGTGCGCGGTGGCGTACGTGCTTGATCCCAGCCTCTTCACCTGCGTGCCGGCCGTGGTGAACGTGGAGACGGCCGGGCAGTTCACGCGGGGGATGACCGTGACCGATTTCAAGATCGGCGACCGGCGGGCGAACGCGCTGGTGGCGACCGCCATGGACGTCCAGAGGTTCTGGGATCTGATGCTCGGGACCTACGAGAAGCTGGCTGCCAGGCTGGGATAAGGCGGCGCGGGCACTGGGCGGCGGCTGATAGAGTTATCTCTGTTGCGCCGCTAGCTCAGTTGGTTAGAGCAGCTGACTCTTAATCAGCGGGTCCGGGGTTCGAGTCCCTGGCGGCGCACCACTTATACGGGCACTGTCCATTCGCCGGACAGTGCCCGTTCTGTTTGTCTCAGGCCGGTCGCTCGTCCACGCCGACCGCGCCGACCCCGGTGGTGAAGATGCCCCCGCAGTAACCCTGCGACTGCCCCGAGCCGCCCGGTGTGAGCGTCACCCACTCGCCCACCACGTCGGGGGACATGCCGCAGGTCACCACCGCCCGGAAGATCCAGTTCTGGCCGGTGGGGTTGGAGCACGAGGCGATGCCGAGGTCCCTGTCGTTCTCATGGACGAAGGTGTCGCACCGCAGGACGTTGGCCGCCGCCGCAGAGGCGGACGGCGTGAGCCCCGCGGACAGAAGCGCGACCCCCACGACCGCCGCGATGCGCGTTCCCTTGAACATTGCCCCTCCTACGATCGACCATGACGTTTCGTGGTCGATCGTATGCGGAGAGTTGCCGTTTGCCTAGGTGTAGTAGCCCTCCACGGGTACGCGGGCCTCCTCGTACAGGGCGGGCCCCTCGGAGGGAGCGTCGGTGAAGGCGTTGCCTGGCGGCTTGAGGCTGTTGAGCTGGTCGCCGGACAGGGCGTACACCACCCGGCCGAGGCCGGAGCGGGCGATGGCGCCGGCGCACATGCCGCAGGGCTGGCAGCTCGTGAACATCGTGGTGCCGGCCGCGGTGGCCGGGTCGAGTTCGCGGGCGGCCCAGCGGGCCAGCTTCAGCTCCGGGTGGGCGGTGATGTCCGCGTCGGTGAGCGAGCTGTTGCGCTCCTCGATCAGGACGGCGCCGTCGGGCCCGGCCAGCAGCGAGCCGAACGGCGGGTTGCCGCCCGAGCGGGCCTCCACGGCGAGCTCGATCGCCCGGCGCAGCAGTTTCTCCTCGTCACGTGTCACTGTCACTCCTCAATTAGGACTACTGAAGGCGGCGGATCATGGCCTGCTTGGCCGTCGCGAACTCCTCGTCCGTCAGCACGCCCGTGCGGTGCAGCTGGCCGAGCTCCGTCAGACGGCGCAGGACCGCGTCATGGACGTCGTCGGCGACCGGCGGCGGAGCAGGCGGGAGCTCGGGCACCTCGCGCGGCAGGCGGGCGAGCACGGCGGCGGCGACCAGGGCCGTCGAGCCGCCGAAGCGCTGGATGCCCCAAGATACACAGCGCACGTCCTTCTGCGGCTGCTGGGTCGGGCCCAGACCCTTGACCCGGAAGCGGAGCGTGCCGTAGCCCATGCCGGACTGCGGCTTCCACTCCACCCCGGTCACGTCCGTCAGCGGGAACTCCTGCGGCCCCGCCTTCTCCTTCTCCGAGGCCGCGAAACCGGTCCACTCCAGCCGCACCCGCTCCCCGTCGAAGAACGCCGTGCCGTCGCCGGCCGTGGCCGAGATGGGCACGTCGGGAGGTGACAGGAGGTAGTCGTCGCACGGGCCGCCCGGCGTCTGGTAGACGAGCAGGGTGTCGCGGATCTCGTCGGCGAAGTATTCGGCGGCTCCCGCGCGGACCTTCGGCACCGCCAGCCGGTACGGGTCGGCCGGCGCCGCCAGCGTGCCGGCGACGACGTCGGACAGCGCGTCGGCCCCCTTGCGCAGCCGCAGGCGCAGATGGCCGCCCTTGCGGGCCGGCTCGAACGTCACGCTCGCGATCGCGTCGAGCGGCGCGGTCACCCCGCCCAGCGTCCGGCGCAGTTCGTGTACGTCCTTTCCACTGCCGGGGACGATGCGCAGCATTTCCCCATTGAACGTCCACGACCCGTCGGCGACGGCGATCTCGGCCATATTCTCAGCCTAGGACACGCTCGCGGCACGATCACATACGAAGGAGCGGGATGGAGATCTTCACGAGCTGGCCGTCCTGGGCGCACGCGGAAGGCCCGCTGTCAGCGGCGCTCCCGGCGGCCACCGTGGACGACCTGCGTACGGCGGTCGCCTTCGCCGGGCGGAAGCACGGGGTGCAGCAGCGGCCCACCGGGCGGCCGTACACGGAGCATCTGCTGGAGGCGCTGGAGGTGGCCGTGACCGGCGCCCGGCTGAGCGACAGGGACGTGCTGGTCGCGATCGTGCTGCACGACGTGCTGGAGGACACCTCCTGCACCGAGGGCGAGGTGGCGCGGCGGTTCGGCCCCGAGGTGTCGGCGATGGTGCGGTGGGTGACCAAGCCGCGCGGCGGCTCGAAGGCCGACTATCTCGCCTCGCTGGTCAAGGCGCCGCCGCGCGCCGTGCTGGTGAAGCTGTCGGATCGGGTGAGCAACGTGCAGCAACTGCAGCGGATGCCGTGGCGGTTCCAGCGGCGCTACTACCTGCAGACGGTCGCGTACATCATGCCGCTGGCCGGGGCGCATCCGTGGTTCGCGCAGTGGTTCGACGAGTGGCGGTGCCGGTGGCGGCGGGTGGAGAGGTGGCCGGGTCAATAGGAGGCGGCCAGGTTGGCGACGCGGTTGCGTACACCCTCGAAGTGCGCGCGCACGGCGGCCACGGCGGCGACGTGGTCGCCCGCCAGGACGGCGGTGTAGATGTCGCGGTGCCGTTTGGCGACGTCGGCGGCTGGTTCGTCCGGTGCGCCCAGAGCGTCGCGGAGCTGGTAGTAGACGTCCCAGAACGCGCCCAGGAGCTGGCTCACCAGAGGGTTGCCGAGCGGGCGGTAGAGGAGGTCGTGGAAGAGCCGGTCGGTCTCGGGGGAGACCAGGCCGGCGTCGGCCTCGGTCTCCATCCTGGTCATGACGTCGGCGATCGGCGTCAGGTCGATCTCCGGGCCCAGCTCGATCAGGCGCTGCACGAGGCCGCTCTCCAGGAGCTCGCGGATCTCGACCAGGTGGGCGAGGTGGTTGGCGCCGTTCTGGAGGGTGATGCGGCTGTGGAAGGTCAGCTCGTTCACCAGGCCGGCCAGGGACATGCGGCCGACGAACATGCCGAAGCCGTGGCGGATGTCCACGATGCCCACCGCCTGGAGGCCCTTCAGGGCTTCCCTGATGGAGTTGCGGCTGACCTGGAGCTCCTCCATGAGCTCCGACTCCGTGGGGAGGGGATCCCCGGCGACGAGCCCGCGCTTGACGATGAGGTCCTTGACGCCCTCCTGGGCCTCCGTGGCGCGGCTGGGGCGCGCCGGGCGCGGGACTGTGGCCATGAAAATTCCTTTCGTCCTAGGTAACATTCCGGAAATCTTCTGTTGACCTCAAGCCAGGGCTACGTTTACCGTCCACTTTACGCACAACATAGGACATGGGATGTCCCACGTTCCATATCCCTCTTCCAGGAGGCATCCGTGAGCTCTGAGTTCAGTCGCCGCGACTTCCTGCGTTACAGCGGGGCGACCGGTGCGGCGGCGTTCATCGCGGCCACGCTCTCCGCCTGTTCCGGCGGCCCCGCCTCGACCGGGTCGGTCGGCGCCGGGTCAAACAAGGACCTCATCACGGCCGTCATCGGGTACGGCAACGACCAGAGCTGGGATCCGACCCAGACCGCGTCCGCCTTCGCGATGGCCGGGATCAACCACGTGTACGAGGGGCTGCTCGACACCGATCCGATCAGCCGCGAGCCGTACCCGGCGCTGGCCACCGCGCTGCCGTCCGACCTGAACGCCACCTCATGGACGTTCACGCTCAGGGACGGCGCCAAGTGGCACGACGGGCAGCCGGTGACGGCCGACGACGTGATGTTCACGTTCGAGCGGATCCTCGACCCCGAGGCGAACGTGCTGGCCGGCAACTTCTTCAAGTCCTGGCTCAAGGAGGTGAAGAAGGTGGATGAGAAGAACGTGGAGCTGGTGTTCAAGTTCCCGTTCCCCGACGCGGCGCCCAGGCTGACCATCGCCAAGATCATGCCCAAGCACGTGTTCAGCCAGGCGGGGGCCTGGGACCAGGCCAAGGGCGGCAAGGTGGTGGGCTCGGGGCCATACAAGATGAAGGCGCACAACCCCAAGTCCAACACCTCGTTCGAGGCGTTCGACGGCTACAACGGGCCCCGTCCGGCCACGGTCAAGCAGATGAACTGGCTGACGATCGTGGACGCCGCCGCCCGCGTGGCCAAGATCTCCGGCGGGTCCGCCGAGGCGCAGATCGCCGACAACATCCCGTACGCCAACGTCGACCAGCTCAAGCAGCAGGGGCTCACGGTCGAGGGCGGCAAGGGCATGAACCACATGTTCCTGATGTTCAACACGGCCGCGAAACCCTTCGACGACGTACGGGTGCGCCAGGCCCTGCACTACGCCATCGACAAGCAGAAGATGATCGACGTGGCGCTCAAGGGCCACGGCACGGCCTCCAGCTCCTTCCTCAACGAGGGCCATCCCGACCACAAGCGGGCCTCGGTCGTCTACGACTACGACCCCGAGAAGGCCAAGGCGCTGCTGAAGGAGGCCGGGGTCGGCGACCTGACGGTCAACCTCATGGCCGTCAACGTGAGCTGGATCGCGGACTGCCTGCCCACCATCGCCGCCTCCTGGGAGGCGGTCGGCATCAAGACGACGCTGGAGCCGCAGGACACGGCCGCGTTGTTCGCCAAGATGGACCAGTTCCAGGACTACCAGGTGGTCGCGGCGGCCTCGAACCCCAACCAGTTCGGCATGGACGCCGACCTGATCCTGCACTACAACTACGTGCCCGGCGGCCTGTGGATGAAGTACAGCCACTGGGACGGCACCAAGGACGCCGGGAAGTTGTTCGCGATGATGGACGAGGCCGGCAAGGAAACGGACAAGGCCCAGCGAACCGAGCTGATCCACAAATATCTGGATTTCGTGGCTGGGCAGGCCATCCTCTACCCGGTCGTGCACAACGAGCTGATGACCGCCTGGGACCCGAAGAAGCTCTCCGGCATCCACGCCCAGCCCTACCCCGGCATCAACCTGTTGCAGGCCAAGAGGACATGACACTCGTCGCCAGGATGCTGCTGCGGCGGCTCCTCATCCTGATCCCGCTGGTGCTCGGCGTGGTCGCGTTCGTGTTCATCGTCATGCGCTTCTCCAGCAGCAAGCCGGAGTACGCCTACTTCCAGGGCGCGAACCCGACCCCCGAGCAGATCCACCAGTTCCAGCTCGAGAACGGCCTGCTGGACCCCCTCCCGTTGCGCTACGTGCGGTTCGTCGCCGACCTGGCGCAGGGCGACATGGGCACCAGCGTGCTGACGAAGAAGCCGGTCATCGAGTCGGTGACGACCGCGCTGCCGCTGACGTTGCAGCTCACCTTCCTCGGCCTGGCCGTGGCGGTGGTGCTGTCGCTGGTGTTCGGCGTCACCGCGGCGCTCTTCCGCGACCGCTGGCCCGACCAGGTGATCCGGGTGGTGTCGCTGATCGGCGTGGCGGCGCCGGCGTTCTGGCTGGCCCTGCTGATGATCCAGTGGCTCGCGGTCGGGGAGGGGTTGTTCCCGACCGGCGGGTACATCAACCCGGCCGACTCGATGGCCGGCTGGCTGCAGTCGATGACGCTGCCCGCCCTGTCGTTGTCGTTGCCGATCGCGGCCCAGCTCACCCGCATCATCCGTACGTCGATGGTGGAGGAGCTGGATCGTGACTACGTGCGCACGGCCATCGGCAGCGGCCTGCCCATGATCGTGGTCGTCGGCCGGAACGTGCTGCGCAACGCCCTGATCAACCCGCTGACCGTGCTGGGGCTGCGCATCGGCTACCTGATCGGCGGCACCGTGGTGATCGAGACGATCTACGGACTGCCCGGCATGGGCCAGCTCATGATCAACGCCGTGCGCGACGGCGACCCGGCCGTCGTCCAGGGCGTGGTGCTGACCATCGCGATCGGTTTCATGGTCGTCAACCTGGTCGTCGACGTCCTCTATCTGCTGGTCAACCCTCGCCTCAGGAGCGCCACATGAGACGTGGACTGACAGAGCGCCTGTCCAGGCCCGGCATGCGATTCCGCCGGCTCAAGCCGTTGTCGTGGCTGGCCGTCGGCCTCATCGTGGTCGTCGTGCTGGCCGCGCTGCTGGCCCCGTGGATCGCGCCGCAGTCGCCGTACTTCCAGGAGGCCGCCGGCGGAGGTCCGTCGGCCGCGCACTGGATGGGGCTCGACAGCGCCAACCGCGACATCCTGTCCAGGCTCCTGCACGGCGCCCGCTGGTCGCTCATCATCGGCCTCGGCGCCACCGCGCTCGCCCTGGTGGCCGGGGCCGTCATCGGCGCCGTCGCGGCCACCTCGCGCCGGGCCGTGGACGAGACCCTCATGCGCGTGCTCGACGTCATCATGGCCTTCCCCGGCATCGCGCTGGCCGCGGTGCTGGTGGCGGTGTTCGGCGGCAGCATCCCGGTGCTGGTCCTGGCCATGGCCTTCCTCTACATGCCGTCCGTGGCCCGGGTCATCAGGGCCAACGTGATCGCCCAGTACGGCGAGGACTACGTCGCGGCCGAGCGCGTCATCGGCGCCCGCACGCCGCACATCCTCATCAGGCACGTCGCGATCAACTGCGCGGCTCCTGTGCTGGTGTTCTGCACGGTGATGGTGGCCGACGCGATCGTGTTCGAGGCGTCGTTGTCGTTCATCGGAGCCGGGGTACGCCCGCCGAACCCCTCCTGGGGCAGCGTCATCGCCGACGGCAAGAACCTGGTGCTGCTCGGCGGCTGGTGGGCCACGGTCTTCCCAGGGCTGCTCATCCTGATCACCGTGCTCGCCCTGAACATCCTGTCCGAGGGCATCTCCGACGCCTGGGCCGCGCCGGCCGCCCGCAAGGCCGCGGTGCGCAAGGGCGACGCGTTCGAGCAGGCCAAGCCCGGCTCCGGCGAGATGGTCGAGCTGCCGGGGCTGGCCGAGGCCGCGCGACGGCTGGCCGAGCGGGCCAGGCCGCTGCCGCAGGGGCCGCCGATCCTGGCGGTGGAGCGGCTGCGGATCGGGTTCCCCAGCGGGGGAGACGGCGTCGCGGACTCGGCGATGGTAGACGGTGTCGCGGACTCGGCGACGGTGGACATCGTGGACGGCATCGGCTTCGAGGTGCGCCCAGGCGAGGTGCTCGGCCTGGTCGGCGAGTCCGGCTGCGGCAAGTCGCTGACCGCGCTGACCATCATGGGCCTGCAACCCCGCGACGCCCGCGTCAGTGGCCACATCCGCTTCGACCAGCGGGAACTGCTGGCCGAGTCGAAGGGGGCCCGCCGCCGGCTGCTCGGCCACGAGATGGCGATGATCTACCAGGACGCCCTCTCCTCGCTGAACCCGGCCATGACCATCAAGGCCCAGCTCAAGCAGCTCACCCGGCGCGGCGGCCGGCGCGGCCCCGCCGAACTGCTCGAACTCGTCGGCCTCGACGCCCGCCGGACCCTGTCGTCGTACCCGCACGAACTGTCGGGCGGGCAGCGCCAGCGGGTGCTGATCGCAATGGCGCTCTCACGCGAGCCCAAGCTGATCGTCGCCGACGAGCCCACCACGGCGCTCGACGTGACCGTGCAGGCGCAGGTCATCGAGTTGTTGCTGCGGCTGCGCGAGGAGCTGGGGTTCGCGCTGATCCTCGTCTCGCACGACCTGGCACTGGTGGCCGACGTGACCGATCGCGTGGTGGTCATGTACGGCGGCCAGATCGTCGAGACCGGCGTCACCGCGACCCTGGTCGGGGCCCCGGCCCACCACTACGCTCGGGGGCTGCTGGGCTCGGTGTTGTCGCTGGAGTCAGGAGCCGAGCGGCTCACCCAGATCCGCGGCGTGGTGCCGGCGCCGGCCGACTTCCCGCCGGGGTGCCGGTTCGCCGATCGGTGCTCGATGGCCACGGACGTGTGCCGTACCGAGAGGCCGGTGCTGATGGGCGACGACACGCATCGGTTCGCCTGCCATCACCCGGCCCTTGTGGAGAGTGAGCAGAGTGCTTGAGCTGAAGGACGTGCACGTCGTGCACAAGGCCCGCTCGGGCAGGGTGTTCTCGCGCGACCGCGTCTACGCGCTGACCGCCGCTTCCCTCACGGTCAGTCCCGGTGAGACGGTCGGGGTCGTGGGGGAGTCGGGGTGCGGCAAGTCCACGCTGGCCAAGGTGCTGGTGGGGTTGCAGCGGCCGACCTCGGGGAGCGTGCTCCACCGGGGGCAGGATCTGTGGGGGCTGAAGGAGTCCGAGCGGCGGGCGCTGCTGGGCTCCAACGTGGGGATGATATTTCAGGACCCGTCCACGGCGCTCAACCGGCGGCTGCCGGTCAGGCAGGTGTTGCGCGATCCGCTCAACGTGCACAGGCGGGGGACCCCGGCACAGCGGGACGCCCGGGTGCGGGAGCTGCTCGATCTGGTCGGCCTGCCCTCCAGCGCGGCCGACGCGTTGCCGAGCCAGCTCTCCGGTGGGCAGCGGCAGCGGGTGGCGGTGGCCAGGGCGCTGGCGCTGGAGCCCGAACTGGTCGTGGCGGACGAGCCGACCAGCGCGCTCGACGTGTCGGTGCGGGCGCAGATACTCAACCTGCTGCTCGATCTGCAGGAGCGGCTGGGGCTGGCGATGGTGTTCGTCTCGCACGACATCCAGACCGTACGTAGGATGAGCGATCGCGTGGTCTCCATGTACCTGGGGCGGATCGTGGAGCAGACTCCGGCGCAGGCGGTGCCATTGGCGGCGCGGCATCCGTACACGCGGGCGCTGTTCTCTGCCACGCCGGGGCTGATCTCGCCGATCAACCCGATCCCGCTGGTGGGAGCCGTGCCCTCGGCCACCAGGCCGCCCAGCGGGTGCCCGTTCCGTACGCGGTGCTGGCGGGCGGACGACATCTGCGCGGCCGAATGGCCCGCGGCCCAGAACGACGACGACCACCTCTTCCACTGCCATCATCCGGTGGCGGCGGGAGCGACCGATCTTGAGCTTATCCAGGAGCGCGTATGACGATTACCAATGTCGCCGAGTCCGCGACGCTGTCTAATGTCGCCGAGTCCGCGACACTCTCAGGTGTGATTCCGCCGGTGTGCACCCCCATGACCCCGGACTATGAGGTGGATGCCGCCTCGCTCGTCCGTCTGATCGACCATCTGATCGACGGGGGGGTGGACGCGCTGTTCGTGCTGGGGTCGTCGTCGGAGGTGGCGTACCTGACGGACGCGCAGCGGCGGACGGTGCTGGAGACCGTGGTCGGGCACGTGGGCGGGCAGGTGCCGGTGCTGGCGGGGGCGATCGACATGACCACGCCCCGGGTGCTGGAGCACGTGCGGGTCGCCGCCGAGGCCGGGGTGTCGGGGCTGGTG
This sequence comes from Nonomuraea insulae, assembly GCF_042656245.1. Taxonomy (NCBI): domain Bacteria; kingdom Bacillati; phylum Actinomycetota; class Actinomycetes; order Streptosporangiales; family Streptosporangiaceae; genus Nonomuraea; species Nonomuraea insulae. Next base: position 68,182 of record NZ_JBHSPA010000052.1, on the reverse strand, counting down.
GTGACGGCGCCGTTCTACACGCGCACGCATCCGGAGGAGATCAGGACACACTTCAGGACCGTCGCCGGGCGGGCCGGGCTGCCGGTCTACGCCTATGACCTGCCGGTTTCCGTACACACCAAGTTGAGCGCCGAGTTGCTGCTGGGGCTGGCGGCCGAGGGTGTGCTGGCGGGGGTGAAGGACTCCAGCGGGGACGACGGCGGGCTGCGCGCGGTCATCATGGGGCGCGAGGCGCCGTTCAGCGTGCTGACCGGGTCCGAGGTGACCGTGGACTCCGCGTTGTGGATGGGGGCCGACGGCGTGGTGCCCGGGCTGGGGAACGTGGACCCGCACGGGTACGTCGAGCTCTATCGCTGTGCCTCCCGAGGCGACTGGGAGGGGGCCAGGGCGGAGCAGGAGCGCCTGGCCAGGCTGTTCGAGATCGTCCACGTCGGCGGCACGCGCATGGGCGGCAGCTCGTCGGGCCTCGGGGCGTTCAAGGCCGCACTCCACCTGCGCGGCGTCATCGACTGCCCGATCACCGCGCTCCCGCAGATCCCGCTCAACGACGACGAGGTCGGCCGGATCGGCAAGCTCCTGGCGGGCGCCGGGCTACTGTGACCGCGCCGGGCTCGCCATCTGGGCCACGTCCTCCGCGCCCTCCTCGATGAGCTTCGAGGCCAGGTCCGACAGCGCCCGCCCGACGGCCAGCTCGTCCCCGATCCCGGGCACCGGCCGGTCGTCGGGGTTGCGGCGGGCGTGTGCCACACTCTCGTGCCGCTTGCCGTCCGGAGTGAACAACACCGCCGTGGCCGTGGTCAGAGCGTCGTCGTCGTCCTCGCTGATCCAGATGTGGATGTTCCACTGCTTGTAGTCCATGCCGACCACCTCCCTCCTCCAGCCTCTCCCCAGCGGGCGCGCAGGTAAAGCGGCGCGTATGCGGGAGTGGCGTCAGGGGCGGCGGTTGCCCGGCGGGACGACCTGGAGCGCGGTCTCCAGGGCGACGGCCTCCTCGGGGGTCAGACGCTCCAGGAAGTGGACCAGGGTGGCGGCCTGGTTGCCGCTGGCGGCCAGCGCGTGGCGCATCAGCTCCGCCGTGTAGGCCTCCTTGGTGGAGATCGGCTCGTAGACGTAGGCCCGGCCGACCGGCTCGCGCTTGAGCAGGCCCTTGGTGTGCAGTTTGTCCATCACGGTCATGACGGTGGTGTAGGCGATCTCCCGCTCCTTGCGGAGATCCTCAAGCACGTCACGGACGGAGGCGGGCCTGCGGTAGGACCACATCCTGTCCATGATCGTGGATTCGAGCTCTCCCAGGGGGCGTTTCATGCCCCACATGGTACGGGTTGCCGCTCCAGCAGCAGGGGCTTCAGTTCGTGAAGCCGCCTTCAGGCGCGATCCTGGACATCCACGCCGCCGCCTCGTCCGCCGGCAGGATCCGCTCCATGCGCACGGTGGCGCGCATCATCGGATAGCGCCGGCCCGCGCTCCACGTCCGCTGGTACGGCGGCGGGTCGAGCACCACGACCCGCCTCCCCTCCAGGAGCGGGATGCTCGCCGGGATGCCCTCGTTCCAGATCCACTTGCCGTTAGCGTCCACCAGGTTGAACTGCCCGCTCACCGAATCCGCCTCCGGCGGCACCGGCCCGTCCGTGGCGGACACCACCCAGCCGAACTCCGGCTGCACCCCTTCGATGAACCCTTCCGAGGCCGGCCCGCTCACCGCGTCGGCCAGCAGCGTGTGGAGCTGGAAGTTGTCGCCCATCCCGCCGATGACGATCTCGAAACCGCGTCCGGTCTCCCGGTGCAGGACGATCAGGTGCTCCTCGTCCAGCACGGAGAGCAGGCCGGCCAGCCACTCCAGGTCGTCGCGGTCGTCCAGCACGGCCGACAGGGCCTCCACCAGCCGGTCGCGGCCAGGCAACTCGGCCCGCACGCGCGGCGAGAGCTGCAGGATGGACAGGACCGGCATGCTCGACAGGTGCGCGAGCGCCCAGGCGTCGGCCAGCCCGAACGCCTCCCGCTCCTCGATCCCGCTCAGGCGGGCGGCCACGGTCACCGTCCACTCGGGGTCGTCGTCATCGGGCTCGGGCGGCTCCTCGCCCGTGATGGAGCGCCACGCCGCGGCGAACCTGGCCGACAGCTCCAGGTGCTCGGTCAGGCCGCGAACCAGGGGGCCGGCCAGCGGCATGGGATCGGCTCCGCGCTCGACCAGCGCGCCGGCGAGAACGCCCAGGCGGGCGCCGATACTGGGCGGCACCAGGTCGAACAGCTCACTGAGCCGGGCCGCCACCGCCGACAGCGAGGCCTCGTCGACGCCTTCCGTGGCCTCGTAGAGGCGCGGCACGCAGGCGAAGAGCCGGTCGGGGTCGCGGTCGGAGGCCGCCTGGAAGAGTTCGGCGAGATGGTGATCGAGCATTCCGGCAGGCTATGACATTTCCGGTTCGGCGCGTTGACCTTTCCGGTAAGAGCGATCACCGCCTCAGCGGCTCACGCCGTCGGCCGGGCTGCGCAGGAGGTCCAGGTCGGCACGCCGGGGCAGGCTCTCCCAGTCACCCTGGGAGGTGACCGCGAACGCCCCCGCCGCGCACGCCGTGGCCAGCCGCTCGTCGGGGCCCGCCCCGGCCAGCCAGTCGGCCAGCCACCCGGCCGCGAAGGCGTCGCCGGCCCCGACGGAGTCCACCTCGGTCACCTTGTACGGCTCCGCCCGCCGTACGACGCCGGCGGACAACTCCAACGCCCCCCGCGCGCCGAACTTGATCAGCACGTGCACCGGCCCCAGCGCCGCCAGCGCCTTGGCCAGTTGCTCGGCCCCGTCGACGTCGGCGATCAGCCGGCCCTCGGCCTCGGTCGCGAACAGCACGTCCACCTCGCCGACCGCCTCCCGCAACCACGCCCCGGCCTCCTCGGGCGTCCACAACGCCCGGCGGTAGTTGACGTCGAGCGAGACCAGCACCCCGGCGGCCCTGGCCTCGGCGATCGCGTGCCGCACGGCCTCCCGCGCGGACGCCGAGAGGGCGGGCGTGATCGCGGAGACGTGCAGGACGCGGGCCGACCTGATGAGCTCGGGGTCGAGGTCGGCCGCGGACAGCCGGGAGCCCGCGCTGTCCTTACGGTAGTAACGCACGTCGATGAGGTCGGCCGTGCGCCTGCCCTTGATCATCAGACCGGTGGGCGCACCAGGGTCGGGGATGGCGCGCACATCGACGCCCTCGCCCGCGAGCGTCGAGCGGATCAGGTCGCCGAACTCGTCGGCGCCCACCCGGCCGACCCACGCCACCGCGTGGCCGAGCCTGGCCACGCCGATCGCGACGTTGGACTCCGCGCCGCCCAGGCCCAGGTCGAAGTCGCGGGCGAAGCGCAGCGGCCCCGTGCGTCGGGCGGCGAACAGCGCCATGGTCTCACCGAAGGTCACCAACTCGGTCATCGGCTCTGGCTACCCAGCTTTCTTGAGATCCGCGCCGCCGCCCCGGCCACCAGCGGCCCCAGCTCGCGTACCCGTGCGGCGGTGATCCGCGAGGTGAGGCCGGAGACGGAGATGGCCGCGGAGACGGCGTCGTTGTGGTTGAAGATCGGCGCCGCGACGCAGCGCACCTCGGGTTCGTTCTCGCGGTCGTCGACCGCGTAGCCGCGGCGCCTGATGTGCGCCAGCTCCGCGCGCAGCCGCTCGGCGTCGGTGATCGTGTGCTTGGTCCTGGGCTCCAGGACCAGCTCGGCGACGGCCTCCTCGGGCTGCCAGGCCAGGATGGCCTTGCCGACCGCGGTGCAGTGGGCGGGGCCGCGGCTGCCGATGCGCGAGGCCATGCGCACGTTGGCCTCGTTCTCGACCTTGTCGATGTAGACGACGTGCGGCGGGTCGTAGACGACCAGGTGCACGGTCTCGCGCACCTCGCTCATCAGGCGGTGCGACTCCTCGGCCGCCACGGTGCGCAGGTCGAGCGTGGCCAGGTAGGACTGCCCGAGCCGGAGCGTGCCGTGGCCCAGCCGGTAGGCGCCCGTCCTGCGGTCGCGTTCGAGCAGCTTGGCCTCGACGAGGGGCACGGTCAGGCGCAGCACCGTGCTCTTGGACAGGCCCGCGGTCTCGGAGAGCTGGGTGAGCGACAGGCCCGGTTGCTCGCGTACGTGGTCCAGCACGGCCAGGGCGCGTCTGAGCGAGGCGGACTGGTTGCGTTCTGGCACGTGCCCCAACATACCTGCGAAAGCGGTATGCAACATGTCGTTGTGCAATGCAAAACAACTCGCCTCAAGGGCTTCACGGGCCGCCCGGGTGTTCCTAGTCTCCCGCTCGGGAGGTAATAGTGAAGTTTATTAACTATGTTGCCGCCGGTGCCGCCCTGCTCGCGCTGGCCGCCTGCGCCCCTTCGACCGCCCCCGCGTCCGGCGGCGGCGACGAGAAGAGCGGCACGCTGCGCGTGTGGCTCTACGAAGAGCCGAACCGCGCACCCAAGGAGAAGGTGGTCAACGAGGCGATCAAGGAGTTCACCGCCGCGCACGCCGGCGTCAAGGTCGAGATCTCCTACGTCCCGACCACGCCGGCCCGGCACGAGAAGTTCAAGGGCGCCTTCAACGACCCGGCCAGTTCCCCTGACGTGGCCGAGTACGGCAACACCGACCTCGCCGAGTACGCCGCCGCCGGCGGTTTCGCCGACCTGACGGCCGACTTGCAAGGCCAGGACATGACGCCTGAACTGCTCAAAACGGCAGCCGTGGACGGCAAGCAGTACGGCCTGCCCTGGTTCATCGGCATCCGCGCCCTCTACTACCGCACCGACGTCTTCGACGAGCTGAAACTGAAGCCGCCGACCTCGATCGCCGAGCTGACCGAGAGCGCCAGGACGATCCGCGCGAAGAAACCCGACCTGTACGGCATCGCCGTCGGCGGCGAGTACACCTTCGGCGCCCTGCCCTTCGTCTGGGACGCCGGCGGCGACATCACCGCCCTGGACTCGGCCGAGTCGCGCAAGGGCGTCAAGGCGTACACGGATCTGCTGTCGGACGGCATCTGCCCGCCGCAGGCCTGCGTGTCGCTCACCGGCGGCAAGACGGTCGAGTTGTTCGCCAGCGGCAAGGCGGCCATGGGCATCCTGGGCAACTTCAGCCGCTCGGCCGTGGACGCCGGGGCGGCGGCCGGCAAGTACAAGGTCGTCCCGCTGCCGGGCTCGGCCGAGGGCTCGATCGCGCCGGCCTTCGCCGGGGGCAACAACCTGGGCGTCATGAAGAACGCCAAGCACCGGACCCTGGCCGTGGAGTTCGTGAAGTTGCTGGGCGGGGCGGCGTACCAGGCCAAGATGTACGAGGCCATGGGCAACCTGCCGACGCTGACCGGGGCGCGGGAGGAGCTGGCGGCCAAGGACACGTTCCTGAAGCCGTTCCTGGACACGGTCGCCAAGGGGACGAAGTTCGTGCCCATCGACCCGGCCTGGGTGAAGATCGACAACGGCAAGGTCATCCCCACGATGTTGCAGAAGATCGCCACCGGTCAGGCCACCGTGGACGCCGCCACCACCGAGGCGGCCGCCGCCGTCAAGTCGGCCTTCGGCCGCTCGTGAGGGTCGGGTTCAACCGTCGGCCGTGGCTCTACCTGCTCCCCGCCGCGGCCGTGCTCGTGCCCCTGTTCGGCTACCCCGTCTACATGCTGGGCCTGCTGTCGGTCTTCGACTACCGGCAGGCGCAGGTCAGCGGCGGGCAGCCGAGCACGTTCGTGGGGTTCGGGAACTACGCCACGCTGGTGGGCGACGGCCGGTTCTGGGAGGTGCTGGCGCAGACGGTCGGGTTCGCGGCGGCGCTCGTGCTGGCCACGCTGGCGGTCGGCGCGGCCCTGGCGGTGCTGCTGACCCGGGTCGGGCCCGTGCCCAGGACGGCGCTGTCGCTGGCCGCGCTGGGCGCGTGGGCGGCGCCCGCGATGACCGGTTCCACGGTGTGGATGTTCCTGTTCGACGCCGATCTCGGGCTGGTCAACCAGGTGCTGGGGCTCACCGGGTTCAACTGGTTCTACGACCGGTGGGTCACCTTCCTGGTGGTCGGGGCGACGATCGTGTGGCACTCCTTCCCGCTGGTCATGCTCACGCTCTACGCCGGCATCCAGGCCATCCCGGCGTCGGTGCTGGAGGCGGCGGCGCTCGACGGGGCCTCGGCCTGGAACTCGTTCTGGAAGGTCGTCGTGCCGATGTTGCGGCCGTTGGTGACGATCGTGGTGATCCAGTCGGTGATCTGGGACTTCAAGGTGTTCACGCAGATCTACGTCATGACCAACGGGGGCGGCGTGGCGGGGCAGAACACGGTGCTGAACGTCTACGCCTACCAGACGGCGTTCGGCTCCTCCGAGTACGGCCTCGGCTCGGCCATCGCCGTGGTCATGACGCTGGTCCTGCTGGTGTTCACCCTGGTCTACATCCGGGCCCTCCATCGTGGCGGTGAGCGACTGTGAGAAGAATCGTCCCCAACACCGTGGCCTGCGTGGTCGCCTTCCTCACCGCGTTCCCGCTGTACTGGATGGTGCTGTCGGCGCTCAAGCCCGACGGCGAGATCCAGTCGCTCGACGTCCGGCCCTGGACGGCGCACCCGACGCTGGACAACTTCGTCAGGGTGCTGACCGGGGAGGGGTTCGGGCGTTACCTGCTCAACAGCGCGGGCGTGGCGCTGACGGTGGTGGTGTTGTCGGCCGGGGTGGCGTTCCTGGCGGCGGTGGCGGTGACCAGGTTCAGGTTCCGGTTCAGGACGACCGTGCTGATCATGTTCCTGATTGCGCAGATGGTGCCGGTGGAGGCGCTGACGATCCCGCTGTTCTTCGTGGTGCGGGATCTCGGGCTGCTGAACACGCTGGCCTCGCTGGTGGTGGTGCAGCTCGCGTTCACGCTGCCGTTCGCGATCTGGATGATGCGCGGGTTCGTCGCCGCCGTGCCCGAGGCGCTGGAGGAGGCGGCGATGATCGACGGGGCCGGGCGGGCGACCGTGTTGTGGCGGATCCTGTTCCCGCTGGTCGCGCCCGGGCTCGTGGCGACCAGCGTGTTCTCCTTCATCACCGCCTGGAACGACTTCATCTTCGCCAGGACCTTCATCATCTCGGCCAAGGAGAATCAGACCCTGCCCGCGGCGCTGCTCGTCTTCTTCAAGCCGGACGAGAACGACTGGGGCGGGATCATGGCGGCCTCGACGTTGATGACGATCCCGGTGCTGATCTTCTTCGTGGCCGTGCAGCGGCGGCTGGTGTCAGGGCTTGGAGGGGCGATCAAAGACTGAGATGTCGTGCTTGTCGCCGGGGGCCAGGAACTCCAGCAGCCGCCGGCCCTCCTCCTCGGCCTCGTCCAGGACCTTGATCGGCACCCACTGGTGCAGGTTGAGGGTGGAGACCCCCTTGGCTCTGGTGATCGTCCAGTCGCCGGCCGTGACGCCGTCCACCAGGATGGTGCGGGGCTGCGTGTTGGTGCCCATGAAGCCCTGGAGCGTGGCCAGGCCCGTCTCGGTGATCACCCTCGACCGGTCGGCGTGGGAGAGGAACAGGTTGTCGAAGTCGTACATGAGGCGTACCGGCGCCGGGACGTCCTCGGCGGGTCGCGGGGCGTGCGGCAGGTCGTACAGGGTCCTGCCGTTCTCGTCCCTGAACCTGACCAGGTCGAGCGCCTCCACCACCTCGCCCAGCCGGGTCAGCCCCGACCACGTCTGCACGTCCATCACCGACGCCGGCCCGAACGCCGCGAGATAGCGCAGCACCAGCTCGCCCGGCGTCATCGGCGGGGTCTCAAGGCCCAGCCAGGACTCGGCGCTGGTGTGCGCGACCGGCCCGCTCCTGCCCCACAGGCCGCGCGGCGGCACCTGCACCAGCGGCACCAGCGAGCGAATCCCCTGGCCCAGCGCGTGCGGGTCGTTGTCGGGCCACCGCTCGGCCAGCGCCCGCCCCAGGTCGGCGAACGTCATCGGCCGCTCCTCCAGCAACGCCCGCCCGACGGCGCCCAGCTCGTCCAGGTCCACCCCGGCCAGCCGTTTGCCGAACGTCGTCCGCGTCATGCGCTCGGTGACCGGCTGCAACAGCGGCCGCATGGCCAGGCAGTCGTGGCCGGAGACGAGGTGGATGGTGGAGCGCTGCAGCGCGATGCGGACGAGCCCGCGCGAGGCCAGCAGGTCGGAGGCGTCGGCGGCGCGGAAGCCCTCGACACGGTTCCACAGCCCGGTGTACCAGGTGTGCGGGGTCTGCGCCTGCAGCCCGCCCAGGTGCTCCACGACCTCGGTCACGGAACGGTCGGTGCGGCGCAGCAGGTGCTGTCTGTCCAGAGTGGCCCGGTTGAGCGCGGCGCGGCTGATGAGGGGATCCATGACACCAAAGGTAGGGGCTATTGCGGCCGGTCCCGGGCCGCAATAGCCCCAGCGTCGCCGGCGGATCGCCGGCGTGTGGTCTCCTAACGCCTGATGCTACGCGCGTTCGCGTAGTCCCTGAGGAATTCGTCCCACTCCGTGTGCTGGGCGATCTGGAGGTCCGCGTAGTAGCGCGAGATCGTGCGTTCCATCGGGAAGTACGCGCTCAGCCCGCCGCACGCCTCCACCTTCTCGCCCTGGTGCGCCTCGTTGACCACGAACCCGCCCGGACTCTGGATGGCCAGCAGCTTGTCGGCCACCGAGGCCAGCGTCGGGTCGGTCCGCGAGTCGGCCACCAGCGCCAGGCAGATCGTGCGCAGGTCCACCAGCGACCGGTCGAAGTGGAAGCGCGTGGCGACCGACTGGACGCTGTCCACGACCGACCGGTTGGCCCGCACCTGCTGCCGCAGACCGCCCGCCAGCGTCTGGAACTCGCCCATGAACTCCTCGATCCGCGTCGCGTCGACCGCGCACTGCGTGACGGTCTGGTGCGTGCCGCGGTAGGACCTGGCGTACTCCTCCACCACGATCCGCCCGAGCTCCCGCGCGTCCATGCGCGGGTTGGCCGCCATGGCGGACAGGATCTCGGTGTACGGCCAGCCCTCGTTGGGCTCCAGCTCCTCCGAGCCCACCACGATGCCCGCGTGCTCGCGGATCTCGAAGCAGACCTCGAGGTTGCTCATCAGGCAGGCGTCCATGCCCAGCAGGTCGATCGGCCTGCCGAGGTCCTGGTGGATCGCCCGCATGACGTTGCGCAGCTCGATCGTGTCCAGCGAGTGCAACGTGCCGTCGTCGGAGGCGATCGCGCGGTCCTGCCCGGTGGGCAGCTTGAGCACCTCGCCCAGTGACGTCGTGAACACGGCCTTGGTGATCTCCGGGGTCTCCGTCAGCCTGGACAGCTCGGAGAAGGCGGGCTCGCCGTCGGCCATGGTGGCGCGGGGCGCCCGGCGTACGTAGCCGGTCTCGACGTCGTGCCGGGCGGTGTGGCCCCTGACCTGGGTGTAGATCTGGTCGAGGTCGTCGGGGGTCCAGCCGCCGCCGTGGTTCCAGATCACCAGGGCGTACCGCCTGGCCGGGGCGCGCCTGACCGCCCAGCGGACGAAGTCCAGGACCGTCTGCGGGTTGCCGGAGTCCACGGGCGGCGGCAGCTCCTCGATCATGTCGGGGGCGCCGCCGGGGCTGATCTCCATGTGCTGGGCCCTGCCGCCCGCGTCCTGCCGCTTGACGAAGGCGGTGACCCGCACCCCGTTGTACGACTGGACGGCCCGCAACTCCTCCAGATCGCGTCCGGCGGCGTCGGACAGGTTGTTGTTGCCCGCCATGTACACCATGACGTTCCACTCGGCCGGATCGTCCGAAGGAGCGGCGCGTTCGCCGGCCATGGACTGGGTCTGGCCGAGTGCCCGCCACGTGGTGGGACCGGCCACGCCGTCGGCGGGCAGGCCCTCGCGCTGCTGGAGGCTCAGCACGGCTCCGTAGGTGGCGCCGCCGAAGTACCCGTCGGCCCGTACGCGGTAGCCGCGGGCGCGCAGCAACTCCTGCAGCCGCCTGACCTCTTCCCCTCTGCTGCCGAGCCGCAGCATGGTCCCGGCCATCAGTCGGCGGCCCAGTGGAAGGTGAGGCACTTGCCGTCGGGGGACAGGTCGCTGATCGGGATGACGTACATGGGGGCGTGCTCGCCGAACATCCTGGCCTTCCACAGCACGATCGCGCCGCCGCTCTGTACGGACCTGGACTCGAACATGGCGTGCCGGTCGCCCTCGGCCTCGACGAAGCAGATCTGCCTGTCGGTCTCGTCGTTGACCTCGATGCCCTTCCACCACATGCAGTGGGGGGCCATGCTGAGGCGGATCTCGGTGGTGCCGGGCGGCGCGGGGGTCTCGGTCAGGTAGAGGACGTCGCCGTCGCGCAGCCTGTGGGCGCTGGTCAGGTCGTTCCTGCTGATCCTCATGAGCTGGATCGGGGTGCGGCCGGGCATGCGCTCGTAGCGGATGGGGGAGCGCTGGTCGCCGTGGACCATGGCGAGCAGGTCGGGCAGCTGGGTGATGATCGCGGGCAGCGTGGCCTGCAGGATGGGACCGAAGTAACGCTGGTTGAGCTCGCGGTCGGTGACGCGTACGGGGTGCTCGGAGTGCATGCCGTGCATGGTCTGGAGCAGGCCGGGGAGCACCTGCATCATGATCGGCGTGATCGTTCCGAGAAGCTGCGGCACGAACTGCTGGAAGCGCTCCTCCTCGTTCTGGTCGGTGTCGGCCTTGGGCGGGCCGAAGGAGAGGAGCTGCTCCACGAGCGGCGGGATGATGGCCTGCACGACCGGCATGAGGACGGCGGCCACGTCCATGAACGACCGGTCGGCGGCGAGCTGGGCGTAGATCTCTGGGGAGGAGTAGCGCTGCTGGTACTCCATGGGCCGGTGCTCCATCCGCGGCCCCATCGGCAGCAGGTGCGGCTGGTGCGGACGTGCGCCGAACTGATCCGCTGCCTGGTGGGTCAGCTGGAGGCCCTGGAGGATGGTGGGGAACAGCACGTTGAGAATTCGTGCCTCCGCTCCCCGCTGCTCCTCTGCGATGTAGGACGGCATGATGTTCTCCCGGCGTTTTGGGGCATTCGTCCACGTTGGAGGCTATGAACGTGCTTTGCCGCGAGCATCAGGGAACGCCCTGGGGATAACCCCGGGGCGTTTCCCTAATGACCGAAAGGGCTGACTCGGGTCAATCGGACACTGGACGGTCGCCGGACCAAGGCACACGATGAACTTTGGCCTTGGAACTCCGGCGAGGGGGTGAGTCCGATGGAAGCCCGCGCCCTTCGCAGCGGACCCGAGCGCTCCCGGGACGAACAGTTCGTCGGCCGATGCCGCGAACTGGCGGTGCTCCACGCGCAACTCGGCCGCGTCAGCGAGGGCCGCTCCAGCCTGGTCGTGCTGGAGGGGCCCGCCGGGATCGGCAAGACCGCGCTGGCCGGGGAGTTCGTGTCCGCGATCGAGAACGCGGTGGTGCTGGAGATCAGCGGTGACGAGGGCGAGTCCGAGCTGCCGTACGGCGTGCTGGGGCAGCTCGGGGGCCAGGCGCCGCAGGTGCCCGAGGTGCTGGCCGGGCTCTGCGCGCCCGTCACGTCCGTGCGCCCTGATCCGCTGGTGGTGGGGGCGGCGCTGCTGGAACTGCTGGGCCAGCTTCAGCGGCACGCTCCCGTGGTCGTCGCCATCGACGGGGCGGACCTGGCGGATCTGCCCTCGCTCCAGGCGTTGACGTTCGCGCTGCGCAGGCTGCGCACCGATCGGGTGCTGGCCATCATGATCCTCAGGGAGGGCGACCATCCCCGGCTGCCCGACGGGCTGCGGCGGCTGCTGCGCAGCAGCGTGGCGCTCCGGCTGCCGCTGAGCGGGCTGAGCGCGCGTGAGCTTCAGGCGCTCAGCGCCCGCATCGGCCCGGTCCGGCTGACGCCGCAGGCCGCCGAGCGGCTGCACGAGCACACCAAGGGCGTGCCGCTGCACGCGCGGGCGCTGCTCCAGCAGGTACGCGCCGAGACGCTGGCCGACGTGGACGCTCCGCTGCCGGCGCCGCGCGCGTACACCACGCAGGTGCTCGGGCGGGTCGGCCAGTGCGATCCCGCGGCGCAGCGGCTGCTGACCACCGCCGCCGTGCTCGGGACGTCCGCGCCCCTGCACCTGGTGGCCAGGATGGCCGAGCTCGCCGAGCCGCTGCCCGTGCTGGAGCAGGTGACGGGGGCCGGGTTGCTCGTGGAGTGGCGTACGGGGGCCGGGGTCTCCGTGGGCTTTCCCAACCCGCTGGTCAGGGCGGCCATCTACCACGATCTCGGGCCCGCCACCCGGCGCCGCCTGCACCTGCTGGCCGCCGACCTCGTGGACGACGTGGTGCCCAGGCTGCACCACCGGCTCGCCGCCGCCGACCAGGTGGATGAGGCGCTCGTACGGGAGGTGGCCCTGGTGGGGCGGCGGCAGGCCGCGGCCGGGGACTGGGCCGGAGCCTGCGGGTGCCTGACGCGGGCGGCGCAGCTCACTGAGGAGGGGCCCGAGCGGGACCGACTGATCGCGGAGGCCGTGGAGGCGCTGCTGGCGGCCGGGCGGCCGGGCGACGCCGCCGCGCTGGCCACCCAGGTGGCTCCTGGGGCGGACCCCGGGGTGCGGTCCTACGCGCTGGGGTCGGTGGCGTTGGTCTCAGGGCGGGTGGAGGAGGCCGGCCGGCAGCTCGATCACGCGTGGTCGCACGCGAAGGAGGACGAGCGGCTGGCCTCGGGGATCGCGGGGCGTCAGGCCTGGGTGGCCCTGCTGCGCGGCTGCGGCGCCGAGGCCGCCCGCTGGGCCGCCGTGCCCGCCGAAGGTGCGCCGGGGGAGTTGGTGCGGTTCGCGTGGCTGGTCGGGCTCGGGCTGGCCGGGCAGGCTGAGGAGGGGCTGGCGGTGAGCGGCGAGTTGCCGGCGCCCGTCCAAGGGTCGGCGGGGGAGCTCGACGCGCTGCTCGGCCGTGGGGTGCTGCGGTTGTGGGCCGACGATCTGGCCGGGGCGCAGGCCGACCTGCTCGGGCTGCTGGCGGTGGGCGCCGGCCGGTCGGCGGCCTTCCAGCTCCTGGTGGCGACCTCGCTGGCCCAGACCGAGTACCGGCTCGGCCGGTGGGACGAGGCCGCCGGGCATGCCGAGCTGGGCGCCTCGACGGCCGACGACTTCGGGCAGGTGTGGCTGGCGAGCTACGCCCACGCCGTGGCCGCCCTGGTGCCGGCCGCGCGTGGCGAGTGGGAGCGGGCCGCCACCCACGTGCGGGCCGCGCGTGCCGCCTGCTCCCCGGACAACACCACCGCCCAGATGAGCACGGCCGCCGCGGAGGCGCTGCTGGCCACGGCCAGGGGCGACCACGAGGCGGCCGTCACCTCCCTCATGCCCCTCACCAGGACGGACTTCCCCGACGAGCCCACGGTCGTGCTCTGGCGCGCGCTCCTGGCCGAAGCCCTGGTCAACGCGGGCAGGCTGGAGGAGGCGGACACGGTCCTGGTGCCGTGCGAGCTGCTGGCCCTGGACAGGGAGCGCCGCAGCGTCCTGGCCGCCGCCGCCCGCGCCAGAGCCGGCCTGTACGCGGCCAGGCACGAACCGGGCGAGGCGGAGACCGGCTACCAGGTGGCGCTCGAACACACGGCCAAGATCGAGATGCCGTTCGAGGAGGCCAGGATCCAGCTCGCGTACGGAACGTTCCTACGCCGCAGGGGCCGCAGGTCGGCCGCCGCCGAGCACCTCGAAGCGGCCCAGGTCACGTTGTCGAGGCTGGGCGCGCTGCCGTACCTGGAGCAGTGCGACCTGGAGCTGGCCGCGAGCGGGCGGGCGGTGCTGCGCCCGCAGGACACCGCCAGGCTGGGGCTGACGCCGCAGGAGCACACGGTGGCGGTGCTGATCAGCAGGGGGCTGACCAACCGGCAGGCGGCGCGCAAGCTGGTGCTGAGCGTCAAGACCGTCGAATACCACCTGAGCCACATCTACACCAAGCTCGGCATCACCTCCAGGACGGCGCTCATCGGGAGGTTGAGCGATCTCGGCGAATAGGTCTCGATCGAACGAAAGCGAAACGCTCATAACGAAAGCTAGAATTGTTCTTCGTGTCCGTCGATCAGCGCCACAGGCTCATTCTGCGCAGGGTCCGCGACAGGGGCTCGGCCCGGCTGGCCGACCTGGCCGAGGAGCTGGGCGTCTCCGCCGTCACCCTGCGCAGGGACGTCGAGCGGCTCGCCGCGCGAGGGCTGCTCAGCCGCGTGCACGGGGGCGTCACGCTGCCGCGCGAGATCGACGCGCCCGCCCCTGCCGGGCCGCCGCCGACCATCGGCATGCTGGTGCCCACGGCCCGCTACTACTACCCGGGCGTGATCGAGGGGGCCAGGGAGCGGGCGGCCGCGCTGGGGGCGCGGCTCGTGCTGGGCATCTCGCACTACGAGGACTCCGAGGACCGGGCGCAGGTGCGCCAGCTCGTCGAGGAGGGCGCCGACGGCCTGCTGCTGAGCCTCAGCGGCCAGCCGGGAGAGGCCTGCGCCGAGTGGCTGGCCGGGCTGCGGGTGCCGGCCGTGCTGGTGGAGCGGCGGGCCGAGTTCGCCGGGCGGGCGTCCCTGCTCGACGCGGTCGCCTCGGACCACGCCCACGGCGCCTACCTCGCCGTGCGCCACCTGGCCGAGCTGGGCCACCGCGCGCTCGCGGTCGTCGCCAACCCCAGCCCGACCACGCCGAGGATCAGGGCGGGCGTGCTGGCCGGTGCCGCCGCGATGGGCCTCGACGCGCCCGCGGAGATCGTCGTCGACCGTGCCCAGGCGCCGGAGGAGCTCGTGCGCGACGTCCTGCGGCTGATCCGCGACAGCGGTGTGACCGGGCTGCTCGTGCACAACGACGAGGACGCGCTCTCCCTGGTCAGGCACCTGAACGCGGCCGGTGTGGACATTCCGGGCGAGGTGTCGCTGGTGGCCTACGACGACGAGGTGGCCGAGTTCTGCACGCCCTCGCTCACGGCGGTGGCGCCGCCCAAGGAGGAGGCCGGCCGCAGCGCCGTGGACCTCCTCGTCGCCCGCCTGGAGCGGCCCGGCGCGACCATCCGCCACGTGGCCCTCCTGCCCGAGCTACGCGTGCGCGAATCGACCGCACCGCTTTCGATATGATCGAATTGACCGTATTGACGTTCGGGGGAGCGAAATTGACAGAATCGCGGCCGAAGACCCTGCTCGCGATGGGCCCGCAGATCGCCGCCCGGCTCATCACCGGCCCCGTACGCGACCGGCTGCTCGCGATCGCCGACGTGGACCCCGGCCTGGTGGCCGCCGACTTCGCCGACCCGGCCGTGGCGGGGGCGCTGGCCGAGGCCGAGGTGCTCTACACGAGCTGGTGGTGCCCGCCCATCACCGCCGAGGTGCTGGCCGCCGCGCCCAGGCTGAAGGCCGTCGTGCACGCGGCCGGCAGCGTCAAGCACCACGTCACCGAGGCGTGCTGGGAGCGCGGCCTGCTCGTCTCCTCGGCGGCGGCGGCCAACGCCGAACCCGTCGCCGAGTACACGCTGGCCTCGATCCTGTTCGCCAACAAGCGGGTGCTGGACCTGGCCAGGCTCTACCGGGAGCGGCGCCGGTCGTTCGACATGGACGGCGCGTTCCCCGGGGTCGGGAACTACCGCAGGACGGTGGGGGTCATCGGGGCCTCCAAGATCGGGCGGCGGGTGATCGAGCTGCTGCGGCCGTTCGAGCTGGACGTGCTGGTCGCCGACCCCTACCTGAGCGAGGACCTGGGCGTGCCGCAGGTCGATCTGGACGAGCTGTTCGAGCGGTGCGACGTGATCAGCGTGCACGCGCCCGCGCTGCCGGAGACCCACCACCTCGTGAGCGCCGCCCGCCTGGCCCGCATGCGCGACGGCGCCACGCTCATCAACACCGCGCGGGGCGCGCTCGTCGATCAGGACGCCCTCATCGCCGAGCTGACCTCCGGCCGCCTGTACGCCGTGATCGACGTCACCGAGCCCGACCCGCTGCCACCCGACTCCCCCCTGTACGACCTGCCCAACGTCCTGCTCACCCCGCACGTCGCCGGGTCGCTCGGCGGGGAGCTGGCCCGCATCGCCGACCTGGCCGTGGACGAGCTGGCCCGCTACGCCGGCGGCCTGCCCTTCGCGCACGGCGTGGCCGCGGAGGAGCTCGCCACGAGCGCCTGATGACGCAGGTGGTGGCGCGGCTCTACGCTGCTCTGCATGCGCAGAAGGGTGATCGACGGCCGCTTCGAACTCGTGGAGCGGCTCGGTGGCGGGGGCATGGGCCTGGTGTGGCGGGCCTGGGACGTCGCCCTGCACCGTGAGGTCGCGCTCAAGGAAGTACGCCCGCCCGACCCCTCCATGGACGAGATCGACCCCACCAGGGCCCGTGAGGTGCGGGCCCGGGTGTTGCGCGAGGCCCGCGCCCTGGCCCGGCTCAACCACCCGCACGTCGCCACGATCCACCACATCGTGGACCCGGGCGAGCAGGGCTACCCGTGGATCGTCATGGAGCTGGTCTCCGGCGGCTCGCTCCAGGACCGCATCCAGCGCGGCCCCATGCCGCCCGTGGAGGCGGCGCGGCTCGGCAGGGAGGTCCTGTCGGCGCTGCGGGCCGCGCACGCGGTCGGCATCCAGCACCGCGACGTCAAGCCCGCCAACGTGCTGCTGCGCGAGGACGGGCGGTCGGTGCTGACCGACTTCGGCATCGCGGCGGTACGCGAGTCCACGAGCCTGACGGCGACGGGGTCGTTCATCGGGTCGCCCGAGTACATGGCTCCCGAGCGGATCAACGGGGTCGAAGGCGATCCGGCCTCCGACCTGTGGTCGCTCGGCATGATGTTGTACGTGGCGGTGGAGGGGCGGCATCCCCTGCGCCGGAGCACCACGCTGGCCACCCTGGCGGCGGTGCTCAACCAGGAGGTGCCGCCGCCGGAGCGGGCCGGGGCGCTCGGGCCCGTGCTGATGGCGCTGCTCACGAAGATCCCGGCGGCCAGGCCGGACGCCGAGACCCTGGACCGGCTCCTCGCCGACCCGAACTCCGCTCCCCTGAGACCGCCCATGGCGGGGCCGTACACGCCCGGCCCTTCCGCGCCTGGCTCTTATGCGTCCGGCCCATATGCACCCGGCCCTTCTGCGTCCGGCCCTTATGGGCCTGGCTCCGCGTCGGCGCCCATGGGGTCTCGGCCGGTGCCGCCAGGGACGATTCCGCCCGGAGCGCCCGCTCAGACCGTGCCGCCCGGTCATGCGGGACCGCTCCCGTGGAGTGCGGGGCCGGTCCCGCGGGAGGGTACCGTGAACACCCGCCGGTCCAGCCGTGGCGGTGTGCTGGCGGCGGTGTCCGTCTCGGCGGTCGTGGTGGCGGGCGTGCTGGTGTGGCGGCTGCTTCCCGTACCGGGGGAGGACGGCGGAGGCGAGCCCACGGGCAACCCTCTGTCGCTCACGGACGTGCCGGTCGTCAGCAGGGAACCGAGCATCCGCGCCACCACCGCGAAACCCGTCAAGGAGAACCTGCTGACCCCCGCCGGCATGCGCGCCATGATCGCCAAGCTGAAGCCGGCCATCGGCGGCAGCAAGGTCGTGGAGATGACGGTGTATCCGACCTACGCCTCCATCGACGCGCCCCTCAAGAAGGACCCGAAGCTCTACGACACCTACGACTACCGCGACGGCGAGGTGGCCGGCTCGCGGACCGGCGGCAAGGTGGAGACGCAGCTCGTCGACCTGGCCAAGTTCAACTGGGACGCCCTCCCCGCCCTGCTCAGAAAGGCGAACAAGGACCTCGGCGTGCCCGAGCCCACCTCGCGCTACGTCATCGTGGACCCCGACTACGCCTTCGCCTCGACCAAGCAGGTGCTGCTGGTCTACGTCTCCGACGACTACCACCGCTCCGGCTACCTGGTGGCCAGCCCGCAGGGGAAGGTGCTCAAGCTGTACGCGGACGACTAGCAGATCTCCTGGTACGCGCTCTCCGGGATCAGGCGTTCCCACTCCGCCTCGCTCAGCGGCCCGCCCGCCCTGGCGCACACCTCCTGCGCCGTCAGCGCCGGATCGACCGCGATCTCCCGTACGGCGCCGTCCAGCGTCACGCCGCGCAGTCGTTTGCCGTCCTGGCTGAAGGCGAGCCCGTCCGCCCACGCCCCGACCTGGCCGACCTCGCGCAGTGTCGTGGTGTCCCAGAGCGAGGTACGGGCGGCGTCGATGGCCAGCAGGTCGCCCTCCGGGGAGAAGCGCAGCTCGTCCACCGGGGTCGTGCCGGTATCGATGGTGCCGAGGGGCTCGCGTTCCCGTACGTCCCAGAGCAGCACCCTCCCGCCCTCCAGCCCGAACGCCAGCCTGCGCCCGTCGGGCGAGAAGGCCACCGCGGTCGCCGCGGCCCCGTCGCCGGCCCCCGTCGCCAGGTCGAGCGGGGTGATCCGGCCCGAACCCAGGTCCAGCAGGTTGGACCCCGCGGCCAGCGTCGAGCCGTCGGGGCTGAAGGCCAGCGCCAGGTCGCCCGCGCCCTCGTACGCCTTGATCCGGCGTCCCTCGCGGACGTCCCACGTCTCCAGGGTCCTGCCGCGCGCGGTGGCCAGCGTGCCGCCGTCCGGTGACAGCGCCACCGCCGGTACGTCCCCGCCCGCCTCGATCGCCGCCACCTGCCGTGCCCCAGCGACCTCCCACACCGTCACCGGGTCACCGGCAACGGCCAGCAGCCGGCCGCTCGCGTCGAAGGCCAGGTCGCCGGCGGCGGCGATGCGGCCCAGCGTCCTGCGCTGCTCGGTGTCGGTGAGCTCGATCGTGTTCCCCATCTCCTTGGCCGCGACCCTCCCGTTCCCGGAGAACGCCGCCACATGACCGTCCTCGGCCGGAACCGGCAGACCGGACACGTCCAGCGAAACGACCGAACCGGTGCCACTGAGATACCGCAGAGCCCGGCCGTCGGCCGAGAAGGCCAGGCCGTGGCCCGGGTCCTTCAGGGGGTAGGAGCCCGCCAGACGGCGCTCGGCCACATTCCAGACCCGCACCTCGCCGTCACCGGGCAGGGCGAGCAGCCGACCGTCAGGACTGAACACCAGCGGCCCCGCCGAACCGCCCGGCGTCGTCTCCAGCCCGTCCATGACCTCCACACCCCACGCCTGATCCTTCGGCGTCTTCGCCCCCGGCTTGCCACCACCGGGGTCCCCGCCACCGGGGTCCCCACTGCTCGGCTGGGCGCCGCTCGGCTGGCCGCCCCCCGGGTCTCCGCCGCTCAGGTCTCCGCCACCCGGGTCACCGATGGCCAGCTCGCCGCTCGTCCGCGCCGTTCTTGGTTCGCCGCCACCCGGGCGCGCAGCCTGGGGCACGCGCGTCTTCGCATCGGTCGCCTGGGGACCGCTGGCGCCGGGCGGCGCGGAGCCGCCCGCCCCTCGCTCCTCACCCTGCCGCCGCACCGCACCGGAGGTGCCCGGCTGGGCCGCTCCCGTGCTGGTGGTGCCCGGCTGAGCTGCTCCCGTGCCGGTGGCACCCGGTTGGGCCGTCCTTGTGGCGCGGGTGTCCTGGTCGGTGGTGCGGGTCGCGCGGGTCCCCGGCTTCGCCGCCTCGGAGCCCTTGCCGTCCGCGAAGCTCTGCGCGCGGTCCGAACCGGTGGCAGAGGGCGCGCCCGGGGACGGCGTCGCGGTGGGCTTCCGCGACGCGGCCGTGCCAGAAGTCGGCTGCGCGACCGCTCCAGGAGGCTGAGACGCGCCAGACGTGGGCAATGCCAGCGCGGCAGGCGGTTGTGACGCGCGCGGCGTAGGCAGTGCCAGCACCCCGGAGGCGCCCGAGGTCGGCCGCGCGACCGCGCCCGGCGGCTGCGATGCGCCCTGCGTGGGCAGCGCCAAGGCGGCCGGGGGTTGCGATGCGCCCCGCGTGGGCAGCGCCAGGACGCCAGGGGGCGGCGACGCGCCGGGTGTTGGGAGTGCGAGCACGCCGGGGGGCGGGGAGACGGGGGGGTCGGCGGGAGGAGCGCCGAGCGCGTCAGCGGGTCCGGTGCCCGGGCGGGCCCGCTTCGACCCCACCAACGTCACCCCGTCGCGCCCGGCCACGGCCAGCGTGCCACCGTCAGGGCTGAAGGCCAGGGCAGGGGCGGCGGCGTCCGCGCCGGTGAGCGGCTGGACCTCGACGACCAACGTCTTCGCCTTGCGGGGAGTCAGGTTCCACAGCTCCACCCGCCCGTTCAGCGCCGACAGGGCCGCCCGGGTGCCGTCGGGGGAGAGGGCCACCTTCCGGTCGGTCACGTCGAACAACGCCCCCGTGCCCCGGTAGACCCTGGTCCGGTTCCCCCGGCTGATGGCATAGACGGCGGCCGGGTTGGGCGTGCGTCCGGTGGCGACGTCGTAAGGCCCGCCGGAGGCGCCCTCGGCGTAGCGGCCGTCGTCGCTCAGCGCCGAGCTCCCCGCGGGCAGCGCGTACGACGCCACCCGCCGCCCGCCCACGACGTCCCAGACCGCGACGGCGCCGGTGTCCCAGCGGAGGAGTTCGTCCCCGCGCAGCAGGTAACGGGCCCGCGCGTCGGCGGAAGGATCGGTGAACACCCCCAGCTCCGGCTGCACCAGCGAAGCCTGCAGCGCGGCCCGCGCCTCGAAGACCGGCGACAGCCGCCACGCGGCCACGCTGAGCCGCATCGCCGTACGGGGGTCGGAGGTCCGCAGCGCCTCGGCGCGGGCGGCGACGGCGCGGGCTCCGGCCTCGATGAGGCGCCCGCGCAGGTCGTTCTGGCCGTGTACGGACACCACGGTCATGGTCACCGCCACCGCCAGCACCGCGGCCACCGCCGCCAGCGAGGGCACCAGCATCTTCCTGCGCTGCTTGGACAGGGCCACGCTGTCGTTGACGAAGTCGCGTTCGAGCTGGTTGAGCCGCAGGTGCCGGCGCTTGGTCGCGGCCCAGCCGAGAGCGGTGTCGAGCTCCTGCCCGCGGAGCAGGTGGCTGCGTCCGCGCCGGTGCTCCGACCAGTGCCGGGCGGCCTCGCGGATGTGGCGGTGCGCGGCCAGGCCGTCGCGCTCGTCGGCCACCCAGCCGCGCAGCCGCGGCCAGGCCCGGTAGAGGGCGGCGCTGGCGGGGACCACCCGGTCGTCGCGGACGGCCACGAGCTTGCCGACTGAGGTCTCGACGGACGGCACCCGGATGCTGCGGCGTACCAGCAGGCCGGCCTCCATGAGCGGGGCGAGCACGCCGCCCTCGTCGTGCGAGCCGTCGCCGTCGAGCAGGCGCAGCAGCAGCCCGGGCACTTCCTCCTGCTGGTGGGGCGTGAGCGACAGGTAGGCCGCCTCGGCCACCTCGCCCAGCGAGGGCGTGGGCACGAACGCCTCGGGCGTCCGCAGCTCGCACCCGCTCTCGACGATCAGCTCGGCCGCCGCGGGGCGGTCGGCGGGTTTCTTGGCCAGGGCCCGCCCGACGAGTTCGCCCAGCGGGCCGGGCAGGCAGCTCAGATCGGGATCGACGGTCAGCAGGCAGTGCATGACCCCGCCGAGGCTCTCCCCGTGGAACGGATCGCGCCCGGTGGCCGCGAACAACACCACCGCCCCCCACGCGAACACGTCGGCCGCCGCCCCGGCCGCCTGCCCGGTGACGACCTCGGGGGCCTGGTAGGTGTAGGTCCCGCCCACCGGCTCCCCGGCCGGCAGCCCCAGCTCGATCACGCAGGGCCCGTCGTCGGCCAGCAGCACGCTCTCGGGGTTGAGCCCCGTGTGGGTCAGCGCGGCCTCGTGCAGCGCGGCCAGCGCGACCGCCAGCGCCCCGGCCAGCGCGACCAGCTCGTCATCCGCGTAGGGCCCGTGCAGCGCGACCGCCTGGCGCAGGTCGGGCCCGCTGACGAACCGGCTCACCACGTAGGGGACACCCTCGTCGGACCCGACGGCGACCACCTCCGCCAGATGGCGGCAGGTCAGCTTCTCGAACCGGCGCCCGACCTCGCCCCTGGGCACGGTGACCGCGTATCGACGCCCGTCGTCGTCGTAGGCGTCGTAGACGACGCCGCGCCCGCCCGCGCCGAGCCTGGCAGCCGGCCAATAGCCGCCAAGCCTCTCGGGGTCACCCGGCACCAAGCGCATCGTCACTGCAGCTTAGATGCACGACACCACCCATTTGTTGTCCGGAATGACGCCACAGGTCCCCCGCGCGCCTCGGGGGACCCATGCGTCATGATCATTATGCCAGGCTCCGTGATCGGGCCTGCCACTCCGGCCGGAGGATGGACATGAGCACGGCGTCGTGCCACTCGCCGTCCCACAGGAGCGCGTCGCGCTCGATGCCCTCCTCGACGAAGCCGACCTTCTTGTAGACGTGCCGCGCCCGGTCGTTGAAGGTGAACACCCCCAGGCTGATCCGGTGCAGCGGCGTCGTGTCGAAGGCGTGGCCGAGGAGCAGCTCCATCGCCTCGGTGCCGTAGCCCCTGCCGAACGCGCGGGCGCCGATCAGCGCGATGCGCAGATTGCACGACAGGTTGTCCGTGTCGAGTTTGTTGAGCACGATCTCGCCCACGTAGTCGCCGTCCGCCATGATCGCCAGGTCGAGGCGATCGGGCTGGTCGGCGCGCGTGGCGTACCAGTGGAGCAGGGGCTCCTTGCCGGAGATGGCGTGCGAGCCGGTCAGCCTGCGCACCTCCGGGTCGGAGACCAGCTCGTGCAGGCCCGCGGCGTGCTCCGGCCCGACCGGGCACAGCGTCACGCGCTCGCCCTTCAGCGTGGGTTTCTCGGCGAACATCCCTTTTGGCTATCAGTCGCGACCGGTTTCGGGCAATCCCATTTTACGCAGCACCGCGTCTCGCACCTGCTCGGGCTGGAGCACGCCGACGTCGCAGACGAGGTCGGACACCTCGCGGAAGAACCTTTCGCGCCGGGCCCGCATCTCCGTCGGGTCGTAGTCGGGGCGGTGGTCGCTGGTGTGCATCCGCTCGGTCAGCACCTCGTCGGCCGCGTCCACCCAGACCACGAACGCCTTGCGCATCGCCGCGCGCACCTGGGGATTCTCCAGCGTGCTGGCCGCCGCCGCGATCACCTGCGGCTCGCCGGCCAACCCGTCCAGCACGTGCTGGGCCTCGTACCTATGCAGTGCCTCCTTTCCCTCGCGGGCGGCGATCGGCGCGGAGGTGGCGCCGTGCCTCTCGCGGAGGTACTGGTCGCTGTCGCTGAACGGCATCCCCAGCGCCTCCGCGATCAGGCGGCCGGAGGTCGTCTTGCCCGAACCCATAAGCCCGATCATCACGACTGGTTTGTTTTTCGACATGTGGATAGAGGTTCCTTCGTGTCAAGGAGGTAAATCTGATGACCATCGCCGGAGGCATCATCCTCATCATGCTCGGCGCGATCCTCACCTGGGCCGTCGAGTTCGACCTCGCCGGTCTCGACATCAACGTAGTGGGCGTCATCCTCATGCTCGGCGGTCTGGCCGGACTCCTGTTCGGCATCTACCGGATCGCGGTTACTCGCAGGGCGGTCGGACCGATCGACGAACCGGTGCACCGCCACGAGATCTACGAGGAGCCCGAGACCCGCAGGACGACTGTTTACGAGGAGCGCCGTCACTACGACGAACCACCGCTGTAGGAGGTGAATCGACATGCCAGCCGTTCAAGAGCTGCCGTCGACGATCAAGCGTTCGCCCAAGAGGGCGCAGAACATGTGGGTCAAGGCGCACGACTCGGCCGTGAAGGAATACGGCGAGGGCAGGCGTGCTCACATGACCGCGTTCGCCGCACTCAGGCACTCCTTCGAGAAGATCGGCGACCACTGGGAACCGAAGACCAAGAGCGGCCCTTCCGACAAGGCCGCGATGGGCCGCTCAGGACGGACATCCGCCGCGATGGGCCGCTCAGGACGGATGGCCGAAGGGGTGGACGCCAACGCCAGCAAGGAACACCTGCAGGGCATGGCCTCCAAGCTTGGCGTCACCGGCCGGTCGAAGATGACCAAGAAGGAGCTGGTGGGCGCCATCAAGAAGGCCGGCAAGATGGCCACGGCCAAGAAGGCCCCGGCCGCCAAGATGGCCACGGCCAAGAAGGCCATGACCGCCAAGACGGCTACGGCCAAGAAGGCCATGACCGGCAAGAAGGCCACTGCCAAGAACACGGCCAAGAAGGCCATGGCGAAGTCCCGCTGATTCTCATCAGAGGGCCGGCGACCACAGGTCGTTGGCCCTCTTTCATGCCCGGGGGGCTACAGCAGCCGCTTGACCGCCTCGGCGATCGCGACGCGGTCGATGCGGGCGTCGGAGAGCTGCTCCTGGGGAGTGGCGGAGCCGGGCAGGTCGGTCACGGCCAGCTTGACCACCCGTGGCCCCAGTTCGCTGACGGCGTCCATCACCGCGTCGCCCAGCCCGCCCTCGATCCGGTGGTCCTCGACCGTGATCAGGTTGCCGGTGGTGGTGGCCGCCTCGACCAGCGCCGCCGCGTCCACGGGCTTGATGGAGTACAGGTCGATCACCCCGACCGGGATCCCGTCCGCGCGCAGCTCGTCGGCCGCGGCGAGGGCCTCGTGCACGGTCACCCCGGCCGCCACAATCGTGGCCCGGTCGCCGTGCGTGTGCCGCAGGACGCGTGAGCCGCCCACCGGGAACCGCTCGCCGGGCTCGTAGATCACCGGAGTGTCGCCCCGGGTGGTCCGCAGGTAGGACACGCCCTCCAGGTCGGCCATCTCGGCGAGCAGGGCGGCCGTCTGGTTGGCGTCGCACGGGTAGAGCACGGTGCTGCCGTGGACGGCACGCACCATGGCCAGGTCCTCCAGGCCCATCTGCGAAGGGCCGTCCTCGCCGATCGCCACCCCCGCGTGCGAGCCGACCAGCCGGATGGAGGCGCGGCTCACCCCGGCCATCCTGATGAAGTCGTGCGCCCTGGTCAGGAACGCCGCGAACGTGGCCGCGTACGGCTTCCAGCCGCGCACCTGCAGCCCGACGGCGGCCGCCACGAGCTGCTGCTCGGCGATGTACATCTCGAAGAAGCGCTCGGGGAACTTCTTGCCGAACGTCTCGGTCTTGGTGGAGTCGGCCACCTCGCCGTCCAGCGCCACGACGTCGCCCCTGGCCGCGCCGAGCGCCGCCAGCGCCGCCCCGTACGCCGTCCGAGTCGCGACCTTCTCGCCCACCGTATAGGAGGGCAGCTTCATCCCGTTGCTCTCGAACCGGTACGGCGCCGCCGCCTCGGGCCGGTGCACCTCGATCCGCACGCTCCGGCTCCCGCCCAGCTCGTTCACGGCCTTGCCCGGGTCCTTGAGCGCCTTGCCGTGGGCGCCCTCGCGGTTCTCGACCTCCAGCACCCCTTCGCCCTTGCGGGTCTTGGCCAGGATCGCGGTCGGCCGCCGGCGCGTGTTCCTGGCGTCGTTGAGCGCGTAGTCGATCTGCCCGGGATCGTGCCCGTCGATCTCGATCGTGTGCCACCCGAACGCCCCGAACCTGCGCGCGTACGCGCCGGTGTCCCACCCGTGCCTGGTGGGCCCCCGCTGTCCGAGCCGGTTGACGTCCACGATGGCCGTCAGGTTGGCGAGTCCTTCGCACCCCGCGTGCTCGGCGGCCTCCCAGATGGAGCCCTCGGCCATCTCGCTGTCACCGCACAACACCCACACGCGGTACGGCAGCCGCTCCAGCCGCCCGGCCATCGCCACCCCCACGCCCACGGGAAGCCCCTGCCCGAGGGATCCGGTGGCCACGTCCACCCAGGGGAGCCTGGGCGTGGGGTGGCCCTCCAGCCGGCTGCCCCTGCGCCGGAACGACAGCAACTCCTCGTCGCTGATCACACCGGCCGCCTTGAACAGCGAGTAGAGCAGGGGAGAGGCGTGCCCTTTGGAGAAGATCAGATGGTCGCTGGCCGGGTTCCCCGGGTCGTCGAAGTCGTAGCGGAGGTGGCAGGCGAACAGCACGGCCATGAGGTCGGCGGCGGACATGGACGAGGTCGGGTGGCCGGAACCGGCTTCCGCGGCGGCGCGCACGGAGTCGACACGGAGTTGTGCCGCCAGCTCGGCCAGGTACTGCAGATCGCGTTCCGGCATCATGACCTCCTCGAAAGGTTTCTGGCCCGTCTACCCCGCCGGGTGCGCTTAACTCGGCGATGCGGGTCCGGAAGAGAAGGTCAGGAACGTCTGGCGCGGCGCAGAGCGGCGACGGTGGCCGCCGCGGCGCCTCCGGCCAGCGTGAGCATGACCGGCCGGCGGTGTTGTGAGAGCCAGAGCTGGGGGCTGTGCGCGTGCGAGCGCCGGTCGAACGTGCCGTGGGCGCCGTAGTCCTCGGACTCGTCGGCCGGCTCCCAGAGGTTGGACACGCCGCTGGGGGCCTTCTCGTCGGTCAGCTGCGACTTCACGCCCGTCCTGGCCAGGTAGCGGTCCACCAGGGCGGGGGCCACGCGCTGGGCCACGAGGGTGGCCGCGGTGCTGACACCGACCCAGTACTCCTTGCGCTCGGGGTGCTCGGCGGCGTACACGATGGCCCTGGCGGCCACCTCGGGCTGGTAGATCGGGGGGACGGGCTGGGGGTGGCGGCGCAGCTTGGACAGCACCCACTCGAACTGCGGGGTGTTGAGCGCGGGAAGCTGGACGAGGGTGATCCGGACGTTGCTCCGGTCGGCCATGAGTTCCGTGCGGACCGACTCCGTGAAGCCCTTGATCGCGTGTTTCGCGCCGCAGTAGGCCGACTGCAGCGGGATGCCGCGCTGCGACAGGGCCGAGCCGGCCTGGACGATCGTGCCGGCGTTGCGCGGGCGCATCAGGTCCAAGGCCACCCTGGTGCCCCAGACGTAGCCCAGGTACGTGACCGCAGTGGTGCGTTCGTACTCATCTGGCGATATGTCGGTAAATTTTGCGAATACCGAGGAGAAGGCGATGTTGATCCAGGCGGAGATCGGGCCCATCTCCTTCTCGACACGCTCGCCGGCCTGCCGCACCTGGTCGTAGTCCGCGACGTCCGCCTCGTAGACCTGGCCCGTGCCGCCCTCCGTACCGACGTCCACGGCGGCCGCGCCCAGGCCCGCCGTGCCCCGGGCGATCAGGGCCACCCTGGCGCCGCGAGCGCCCAGTTCGCGGACGACCGCCCGCCCGACCCCGCCGCTCGCGCCCGTCACCACTACCACGCGCCCTCTGAGTGGTGCCATGTCGAGATCAGCCCGCCTCTCCGTCGTGTCCGTGTCCCCGCTTCCCGCGCCGGATGGCCAGCGCCATGTCGACCACCGTGCCGATGGCCAGCACGACAGCGACGCCCGCCAGCACCGGCGCCCCGGTGATGATCCCCAGCACCGTGAAGGCGAACAGGAACACGAGCAGGAACGAGCCCACCCTGATGTGCACCACGTCGCGCGGGGTGGCGGGCACCATGGCATGGCCTCGGCTGTCCCGTCCCTCGTGCCACTTTCCGTTGTCATACATGCGGCTCACCTGCCCGTCCCGTTTGTTGCCTAACGTCGGGGGTAGCCACGTCGCCTGCCCGCACCGGGCTCGGTCGAACGCGCCGTGATTGAGCTGATACGTCCGGTTTGATCCCTCCACGCCCGGGCATGCGGCCCCAGAAGGAAGGAGGCGAGCTGATGGAAGCTCCGCAGTACGTCGCGGCCCGTGTCCAGCAAGCGCTGGCCGAGGACGGACGCACGCACGAGCTCGGAATCCGCGTCGACATAAGAGGAGAGCAGCTCTTCCTGCGGGGTCAGGTGAGCGGGGTGGAACAGCGCGAGCGGCTGGGCCAGGTGGCACGCGAGGCCGCGCCCGAGCTCCACGTGCACAACGAGATCAAAGTCGTCGACGTCACCGAGCCGGGGGAGGATGAGCATCTTGACTGACCTGCGCATAGCGGCCGTGGGCGACATCCACCTGGGCGAGGACGTCAGAGGCCAGTACCGGAAGAAGCTCGAGGGCATCGAGGACCGCGCGGACGTGTTCATGCTGGCGGGAGACCTGACCAGGCACGGCACGCTGGAGGAGGGCCGGCTGGTGGCCGACGAGATACGCGGCCTGCCGATCCCGGTCGTCGCGGTGCTCGGCAACCACGACTACCACTCCGACCTGCAGTACGAGATCGCCGGCGAGCTGCGCAACGCCGGAGCCGTCGTGCTGGACGACGAGGGCGTGGTGATCCAGTGCGGGGACAAGAAACTGGGCGTGGTCGGCGGTAAGGGGTTCGGCGGCGGGTTCGCGGGCAAGTGCGCCAGCGAGTTCGGCGAGCGCGAGATCAAGAACTTCGTCTCCCACACGCGCTACATCGCCGAGGCGTGGAAGGTCGCGCTGAAGGAGATCGTGGCCGACCACCGCGTCGTGCTCTCCCACTACTCCCCGATCAAGGAGACGCTGGAGGGCGAGCCGCACGAGATCTACCCCTTCCTCGGCAGCTACCTGCTGGCCGAGGCGGTCGACACGGCCGGCGCCGACCTGATCCTGCACGGGCACGCGCACAAGGGCAGTGAGAAGGGCATGACGCCGGGCGGCATCAGGGTCCGCAACGTGGCGCTGCCGGTGCTGGGCAGGGCCTACAGCGTCTACTGCCTCGAATGCGAGGACGGGCTCCAGAACGGCGCGGGCTAGAGCACGCGTACGGCGATGACGCACACGTCGTCCTCGGCCGACTCGCCGCCCAGGCGCTTGAGCAGGCACGTGATCACATCCTCCGGATTGTCCGAGGTGCAGCAGCGCCCCGCCTGGATGAGTGCCTCCATGCCGCTTTCGAGGTCCTGCCCGCGTCGCTCCACGATCCCGTCGGTGTAGAGCACGAGGATGTCGCCGGGTTCGAGCCGCGTGGTGGTCATC
Source organism: Nonomuraea insulae (assembly GCF_042656245.1). Taxonomy (NCBI): domain Bacteria; kingdom Bacillati; phylum Actinomycetota; class Actinomycetes; order Streptosporangiales; family Streptosporangiaceae; genus Nonomuraea; species Nonomuraea insulae. The sequence continues at coordinate 39,654 of NZ_JBHSPA010000052.1, read as the reverse complement.
CTGTACTCGGTGGCGTCGAACGCCCCCAGCATCATCCCCTGGGCCCCCTCCACCAGCTTGGCGTGCCCGTTCCTGATCAGCATCGGGGCGGGATGGCCGGCGTTCGTCCAGCGGAACGTGCGCTCCCCGGGGTCGAAGTGGCCGATGATCGCCGTGCCGGTCACGGTGACGCCCTCGTTGGAGTGCACGACGAGGTCGTTCAGCCAGGTCGTGAGCCGGCTGGCGGGAGCGCCCGTGTAGGCCAGGCCCGCCAGGCCCGAGCGCGTCTGCAACATGACGCTGGCCGCGGTCAGCCCGTGGCCCATCGCGTCCCCGATGGCGAGCAGCACCCGGCCGTCGGGGATGAGGCGGGCCTTGAACCAGTCGCCGCCCAGCCGGACGAGCTCCTCGCCGGGCAGGTAGCGCACCCCGATGGTCAGCCCAGGCAGGTGGATGAGGCCGCGGCGGATCGGCAGGATCGTGTTCTGGAGCTGGACCGCGAGCCGGTGCTCGTCCTCGGCCCGGCGGCGGTGCGAGAGCGCCTGCTCGTGCGCCACGGCCAGGGCCCGCTCCCTGCGCCGGTTCCTGGTCACGTCCTGGACCAGGCAGCGCACCTTGACCGGCACGCCCTCCGTGTCGAGGATCGGCTCGCTGTACACGCTCAGGTGCCGCACCCCGTGCCGGTGCTGGATCCTGAACTCGCTCTCGACCGCCTCACGGTGTTCGAGCAGCGTGCGTATCTGGTCCTCGACGACCGGCAGGTCCTCCGGCACCACCGCGCCCGGCAGATCCTCCAGTGACATCGGCCCGTCGTCGCGGTCGCGACCGAACATCTCGAACATCTGGGGTGTCCAGAGCGTGCGTTCCGTGGCCAGGTTCCACTCGCCCCAGCCCAGCTCGGCCAGGCGCTGGGCGCGTCCCCAGCCGGAGACCAGCAACTCCTCGTCGTCGAGGGGCCGCCAGCTCACCAGCACCCCGTCCTCCACCCGCGCCGCGCGGACGCTGAGCGTGGCCGGCCAGAGGAGGTAGTCCAGCACCTCCACGAACTCCAGCGCTTCCCGGTGGACGGGCTCGCCGCCCTCGTAGACGGCGATGTAGTCGTCGAGCAGCCCCGAACTGGCCACGCCGGGGCTGGCCGCCATCAGCCGGCGCCCGCGCAACTCGTTCGCGGTACGGCCCGCGACGGTCTTCGCGTGTCGGTTGGCCGCGAGGATCAGGAAGTCCACGACGCGGCCCGTGGCGTCCTTGACGGGGGTGAGGTAAATCGCCGAGGCGTGGACGGCCTCCAGCATGCCGAGCACCCAGGCGGGCGCGTCAGGCGCGCCGCCGGCCTCCTCAGGGGGCCGCTCGATGCCCTTGGCGACCTCGACCAGGTCCAGTCCGCTGTGCTGGGCCATCCTGGCGAGCTGCTCCGCGGCCTCGCCGGGCCGGATGTTCAGCTCTGTCGCCAGCCGGGCGGTGGCCTCGTCGAGGATGGCCTGGCTGCGCATGTGGTGACGCAGCCGGACGAGCTGGTCCCGGACCCTCGCCGAGGCCGCGCCCGTTTCGTAGCGGCTGAACGGCGGATATTTACTCACACGCTCCCCATGCCCTGCTCATGGGCGATGAGGAGCGGAAGTGCTGATATTTCGGCAAAACTAGAAACCGCTGGACCGTTCTCGGGGATCGGCCCAGCGGCGGGGGCCTGAGTGCGGCCCCCTAGACATTGAAGATACTGACCCCACCGGGCCCGACCAGGAATCCGAGGACGATGAGCACGATCCCCCAGAGCAGGTCGCGCCTGGCCAGGATCACGTAGATCCCGGAGATGACGAGAATAACCGCGATGATCCAAAGCAAAGTAGCCATGGGCCTCCACTGCCCCCATGGACCACCGCATAACATCTCGGCAATTCACGGGAGAGTTATGCGGCCCATTTCATCAACTTCGTGTCTGCGAATCGCCACCATTTCGACACGGCCACCGCCGTCCGCGCGGCGCCTCCTGGACCACGGCGGGCCGGCCCGCCGTGCCGTGACGGGAGCCCCCGCGACCAACGTCTACTTGACGATCGTTTGGGTAGCCCGTTCGCATGAGCAGCCACGGTCACGCGGTCACTGACGCGATCCTCGACACCCTGAAACGCGCCAGCTCGGGGCTGAAGGACGCCGGGGTGAAATACGCGCTGGCCGGAGGTTGTGCGGCGTACGCGCGGGGCGCGGCCCCCTCCCTCCATGACGTGGATTTCGTCCTCACCGAGCACGATGTCCCCGCCGCGCTGGAGGCGCTGCGCGGCCTGGGGTTCCAGACGGCCAAGCCGCCGGAGGACTGGCTGGTCAAGGCCTATGACGAGGGCCGGCTGGTGGACCTGATCTACCGGGTCTCCGACCTGGCGATCACCGACGAGCTGCTCGACCGGGCGGAGCCGCTGAAGGCGTCGGCGGTGATCGTGCCGGTGCTGGAGGCCACCGACCTGGTGATCTCGTGGTTGCTGCCGCTGTCGGAGCACGCCTGCGACTACGGCGCGCTGCTGGCCCAGGTGCGGGCGCTGCGCGAGCAGGTCGACTGGCCGCGCGTGGCGGCGGTGACGGCGAAGTCTCCTTACGCGACCACGTTCATCACCCTGCTGGAACGCCTGGGCGTGCTGGACGGACCCGTGGTCGCGTGCGGCGAGCCCAAGTGGCCCTGATCAGCCCCTCCGGGTGGCGGCGGTGACGCGCTTGAGGATGCGGTCCCACTCGGTGCCGAACGGATTGTCCTGCACGAGGTAGGTCCACGTCGCCGTCGGCCGCTTCAGCTCCGGCTCTGGCGCCTCGAACGACTCCTTGGAGCGCCGCTCCACCTCGGCCAGCAGCGATTTGTACTCCGCCACCGCCTCCCGGTGGAACTCGTCGACCGGGCTCATCCGGCCCAGCGCCCGCAGGTGGATGCCCTCGCGCAGGTCGCTCAGGAACGCCAGGTGCTCGGTCCAGCAGCGGTCGATGGCGTGCAGCACGATCTGGCGGGCCGTCTCGTCCCTGGTGTCCTCGGGCAGCTCCGCCCACCGCTCGGGGTCGGCCTCCGCGAGCGCCTTGGCGGCGGCGTCGCCGTGCAGGACCTTGTCGCGCCACTCGAGGATGAGCTCGCGCTGGTGCTCCAGCAGCCGGGTGTAGCGCCAGGTGTTGCGGTGGATCTCCAGGTTGACGCCCTCGGCCACGCGCTGGGCATGGCCGACGAGGTACGCGCCGCGCCGGTGGCGCACGAGACCGTCGGCGTCGGCGGCGGGCGGCCGCTCGTCCGGCACGAACTGCGTGATCAGGTCGTCCTTCATGCTGACGAAGAACACCGAGCCGCCGGGGTCGCCCTGACGCCCGGCGCGCCCACGGAGCTGGTCGTCCAGGCGGCTGCTGGCGTGCCGGCCCGAGCCGATCAGGTAGAGCCCGCCCAGCTCGGCCACGTCCTGCCCGAGGCGGATGTCGGTGCCGCGCCCGGCCATCTGGGTGGAGACGGTGATGGCGTCGCGCTCGCCCGCCCTGGCGATGATCGAGGCCTCTTCCGCGTCGTTCTTGGCGTTGAGCACGACCGGCTCCAGGCCGCGCCGGTGCAGCAGCTTGGCCAGGTTCTCCGACTCGGCCACGTCGAGTGTCCCGATCAGGATGGGACGGCCGCTCTCGTGGACGGACTGGATCTCCTCGACCAGGGCCGCGTCCTTGTCGGGCTCGGTCGGGTAGATGCGGTCGGGCTCGTCGGTGCGCACACACGGCCGGTTGGGCGGGATCACCGCGACCTTGAGCCCGTAGAACTCGCCGAGCTGCTCGCTGACGGCCACGGCCGTGCCCGTCATGCCGCAGATCTGCGGGTAGCGGCGGATCAGGCCCTGGACGGTGATCGAGTCGAGGATCTCGCCCTTCTCGCTCGGCGGCAGCGCCTCCTTGGCCTCCACGGCCGCCTGCAGGCCGTCGGGCCAGCGCTGGAGCAGCGCCACCCGGCCGCGCGAGGGGTTGATGAGCTGCACCTTGCCGTCGCGCACGATGTAGTCGACGTCGCGGGCCAGCAGCGAGTGGGCGTGCAGGGCCAGGTTGAGCTCGATGAGCGTGCTGGGCTCGTGCTCGTCGTAGAGCTCGACGCCGAGCAGGTTCTCCACGCTGTCGGCGCCCTTGGGGGTGAGGTAGACGTTGCGCGCCTGCTCGTCTATCTCGTAGTGGTAGCCGCGGACGAGCTGTCTGACCAGCGCCGCCATCTCCGGCACCGCGCTGCCGGGGTCGGCCGCCCCGGCCATCACCAGCGGCACGCGGGCCTCGTCCACGAGCACGGAGTCGGCCTCGTCGATCAGCGCCACCTCGGGCGCCGGCACGATGATCTCGCTCGCGTCGGTGCGCAGCCGGTCGCGCAGCACGTCGAACCCGATCTCGCTGACGGGCCCGTAGGTCACGTCCTTCGCGTACGCCTCGCGCCGCTCGTCCGGCGTGGAGTTCTGGCCGATCCAGCCCACGCTGACGCCGAGCGCCTCGAAGAAGGGCCCCATCCACTCGGCGTCGCGCCTGGCCAGGTAGTCGTTGACGGAGATGACGTGCACCCGCTTGCCCTGCAGGGCGTGTCCGGCCGCCGCCATGGCGCCGGAGAGGGTCTTGCCCTCACCGGTGGCCATCTCGGCGACCTTGCCGTCCAGCAGGGCCAGCGTGCCCAGCAACTGCACGTCGTAGGGCCGCAGCCCCAGTGTCCTGTCGGCGGCCTCGCGCGCGACGGCGCAGAACTCGGCCAGATCGTCCATGGCGGGCGCGGGCAGCTCGTCGAGCTTGCCGACGCGGTCGGCCCGCGCTCCGGCCGCCTTGACGATCTTCTGATAAGGCGTCAAAGGGACGCCTCCCGGACGATCCAGGAGGTTCCTCAGTATTCCCTTGAACGAGGCCACAGTTCCTCCAACGCGCGCTTCGCCGACACCGTTCCCTGCGAGGCGGGGGAGCGACGATTCGGCAAGCGTCGCCGTACCGGACCTTAACTCATTCGGCCGCCATCGCCGTCACACACGCCGTCACGCCGCTTCGGCCCGTGCGGCGAGTACGGCGACGGCGGCCAGCAGCAGCACGCACCCCGCCCAGGCCGGCGGCGTCAGCCGCTCGCCGAACAACGCGACGCCGAGCAGCGCCGCGCCGACGGCCTCGCCGAGCGAGATGATCGACACCGTGGTGGCCCGCAGGGCGGTCAGCGCGCGGAAGAACAGCCCGTACGCCAGCGCCGTCGGCACCGCCCCCAGATAGACCAGCAGCGCCACCGACGTCCAGCTCACCTCCGGCACCACCCCTTCCGCCAGCGCGAACGGCGCCAGGCACACCGCGCCGACGACGAACCCGCCGATCGCCACGGCCTGCGGGTCGTCGTTTCGGTGCCGCCGGGAGAAGAGCGTGACCCCGGCGTACCCGGCGGCCGAGGCCAGGGCGAAGGCGATGCCGAGGGCGGAGGACGTACGGGATCGCAGGAGGCTCTCGCCCGTGAGCAGGACGAGGCCGGCCAGCGCGGTGGCCAGGGCGACGAGCGCGACCCGGCCGAGGCGCTCGTGAAGCAGGAAACGGCTGCCCAGGGCGGTGAAGATCGGGGTGGCGCCCATGGTCACCACGGTCGCCACGGCGATGCCGGAGTGGACGATCGCGGCGAAGTAGGCGGTCTGGTAGACGGCCATCCCGGCGCCGACGACCAGGATCCGGCCCTTGAGGTGGCCACGGGTGACGCGGCGGGCCAGGACGAGGAGGCAGGCGGCGCCGAGCAGGTAGCGCCACAGGGACACGCCGAAGGGGCCGAGGCCGCCGGTGTCGAAGAGGAGGGATCCGGCGGCGCCGCCGGTGCCCCAGGCGGTCGCGGCGACGGACACGTAGACGGCGCCCCGCCGGGCGGAGACATGGGTCATGACAGGGGTTCTCCGGGTGGAGTGGTCGGAATGGGCCCGGTGTGCGGGCAGCGACCACCCCCGGATCTGTCAGACCCGGAAAGCTCAGGAAATGCCGCCCGCTAGCGGGCGGGGGGCGGAGAGCAGATCAAACGCCGATGCATGAGCCACACTCTAGTGCGGTTTGCGTGCCACCCCGCCCAGGAGCAGCTCCTCCCACGGCGCCAGCGGGCCGGGGATGCGCTCGTCGGGATGCCACTCGGGGAAGTGCGCCACCCCGGGCTCCACGAGCACCAGGCCGTCGAAGAAGCGCGCGATGGCGGCCCGGTCGCGAAAGTGGCCGGTGCCCATGGTGGCCTGGAGCATCACCTCCAGCGCCTTGGCCTTGGGACTGTCGGAGGCCAGGAAGTTGGAGGCGGCCAGGTAGCTGCCCGGCGGCAGCGCGTCCATGTACCGCTTGACCAGGGCGTGCGGCTGCTCCTGGTCGGAGATCAGGTGCAACACCCCGACCACCAGGATCGCCGTGGGCTGTGTCAGGTCGATCAGGCGGAGCAGGGACGGGTGCCCGAGCACGGCGTCCACGTCGCGGACGTCGGCGGTGATGGCGGCGGCGTGCGGGTTCCCGTCGAGGATGGCCCGGGCGTGCGGCTCGACCATGGGATCCAGGTCCACGTAGACCACCCTGGCCATGGGATCGGCGAACTGCGCCACCTCATGGGTGTTCTCGACCGTGGGCAGCCCGGCGCCGAGGTCGATGATCTGCCTGATTCCCGCCTCGCGGACGAGGAAGTCGACGACCCGGCCGATGAACGCGCGGTTGCACCACACGAGGTCCACCACTTCGGGCAGCGCGTCCTTCAGCTTGCGTGCCACGGAGCGGTCGGAGGCGAAGTTCTCCATGCCGCCGAGCAGGGCGTCGTGCACGCGGGCGACGCTCGGCCGTTCCGGATCGACTCCCGGAGGAGCCCATTCCCCCTCGCCGCCGAGGCTCATCCGGTCCCCCTCTCGCAGTCCGTGACGCGGATCGTATCCAGCCTGGGGCTCCCGCGCCCGGACTGGCGAGCGGTTGTCAGAAGAGTCAGATCATCCCGTCGGGTTCCCCACCGGGGCCGCCGCGTGGGCGGGAGGTTGCCGTTTCGACAACAGCCGCTTGAGCCGGGGCGCGAGAGGTCTTTCCACGAACCGGTACACGAGGTACGCAGCCCCCAGCATGACCACGATCATGGCCACGAGCAGCACGTACTTGTTGATCGAGCCTTCCAGCCTGGCGAACAGGATGAAGCCGATATGGGCGTGCAGCAGATAGAGCGGATAGGTCAGCGCCCCCGCCGTCACCAGCCACGGCCGCGCCAGCGAGTGCGTCACCCGCAACGCCACGAACGTCATGATCAGGAAGATCAGCACCACCACGGCGGTGATCACCACCGGCGAGTACGTCACCGAGTACCGCTCGCCGACCGCCTCGGCGTACCCGATGGCCCGGTAGACCGCGTTACCCAGCGCGATCGGCACCAGCAGCGCGATCTGCCAGTTCAGCCCGAACCGGTAGAGCATGAACAGCGCCATCCCGGCGATGAAGTAGTGCGAGAACTCGGACTGGACGACCAGGTCCGCGAGCCCCGGCAACACACCCAGCTCGACCAGGAACGTCAGCGCCAGCCAGCCCCACAGGGCCACCATGATCCGGCCCTTGGTCATCCCGATCCAGGTGAAGACCAGCATGATCAGGTAGAACCGCATCTCGGTCCACAACGTCCAGTAGACGACGTCCACGTTCGCGATGTTCGGCACCGACTGGAACATCGTCAGGTTGGCCAGCACCTGCGTTAAGGACACCTGGAACAGGCCCTGCCCGAGCGCCACGGTCACCACGGCCGTGATCGCGATGCCCACCCAGTAGGCGGGATAGAGCCGCACGATCCGCGACACCACGAACTGCCGGGGGCTCCTGCCCCAGGCGCTCATCAGCACGACGAAACCGCTGATCAGGAAGAACAGGTCGACGCCGAGGTAGCCGTACTTCGCCCAACCGCTCTCGGTGACGAACGTCACAGACGTCTTGCCCCCGGCCCAGCCGGAGAACACGTAGTGGTACAGCACCACGCACAACGCCGCCAGCAGCCGGAGTCCGTCGATCTCATAGAGCCGTTCTGGCCTGGTACGCATGGCTGCTCCCTTCTGATGCGGAGATGGTGGCGGCATCAGCTTGATGTCTGGTTAAAGGATGGCAAAGGCATTCTTACGGGTTTACACGAAAACTGACGGGTAGCTCATGCGATGCCCGAAAAGACGGAAGAGGAGAGGAAGAGAGCCCAATGGAGCTCTGGGACTACCGACCTGACGTCTACGACCGTGGGCAGGCGCTGGATCTGGCGGGATACCACGTCCAGGCCACCGACGGGAAGATCGGGTCCGTCGACGAGGCGACCTACGAGGTCGGCGAGAGCTACATCATCGTCGACACCGGTCCGTGGATCTTCGGCAAGAAGGTCCTGCTCCCGGCCAAGGTGATCACGAGCATCGATCCCCAGGAACGTAACGTGTTCGTGTCCCGCACCAAGGCCGAGATCAAGGACGCGCCCGAGTTCGACGCGGGCACGTTCAAGGAGCCCGAGTACCGCACGCGGCTGGGGGACTACTACGGCCGCTTCCCCGGGTGACTGAGCTGCCGCAACAGGAGGGCCGCGCCTGTCTGGGCGCGGCCCTCTGGCGTACCTGGCGGCCATACCTGACGGCAGGTGACAGGTATGGCTGCCAGGCTGAACGACATGACGACGAAAGCAAGGCTCCTGGCCTTCACCATCGACTGCTCGGCCCCCAAGGAACTGGCGACCTTCTACAGCGAGGTCACCGGAATGGAGATCACGTACGCGGAGGACGAGTACGCCGCGATCACCGACGGCACCGTCAGCGTCTACTTCGGCCGGGTGGCCGACCGCAAGCCGGTCGTGTGGCCCAGCCCCGACAAGCAGTTCCATCTCGACTTCCGGGTGCCGGACGTCGAGAAGGCGGTCGAGGAGTACGTCGCGCTGGGCGCCACCAGGCCCGAGTTCCAGCCCGGCGTGACCGACGAGGGCACCCGCTGGATCGTGCTCCAGGACCCGCAGGGCCACCTGTTCTGCGTCTGCCCCGAGCAGTCGTAAGTCCTGTCCGAGCTCAAAGATGCGCCACATGTCCGTGCTGGTCGCACCCGGCATAACATGACTTATTAGCCTAAAGGATGATTCTGGCGCTCCGTTGGCCTCTTAAGCTGGAGCAATGCTCTTGAAAGTGTCCCTGCTCCTGCGCGGGTCGCGATGACCTGGGTCGGCATGCTGATCGCCCTGGCGGGAGCGCTGGGATACGCCTTCGGCGCCGCCGTGCAACAGTACGAGGTGGTCGCCGAGGGCGCCTCGCTCAGCCTGGTGAGACGCCCCCGCTGGTGGGTCGGCGGCGCCATCTCCTTCACCGGCGCCTGCCTGCACGCCGTGGCGCTGAGCTTCGCCCCGCTGGTCGCGGTCCAGCCGATCAGCGTCGCCACGCTGGTGTTCGCCGTGCCGCTGGCCGCGTTCATGTACGGGCGCAAACCGTATCGGGCGGAGATCCTCGGCTCGATCGCCGTGGCGGTGGGCCTGCTCTGGCTCATGCTGCTGGTGCCCTCGCACAACGTGACGCCCAGACTGGGCAACGGGGCGGCGCTCATCTTCATCGGCGTGATCGTGGTGATCATCCTGGTCACGCAGGTGGTCGCGGGCCGCGTCCACGGCTCCGCCAAGGCGCTGCTGCTCTCCGTGGGCGCCGGGGCCGCGACGGCGAGCGTGTCCACGTTCGTCCGCGTGGTCGGCGGCGGGATGCAGGGGGACTGGGGGCGGCTGATCCACTGGTTCACCCTGGTCGTGCCCGTGCTGCTGATCTGCGCGGTGGTGCTGCTGCAACGCTCCTACGCCGTGGGCTACTTCGGCATCGCCTACGCCGGAGTCCAGGTCATCGACCCGATCACCTCCGTGCTGGCCGGTGCGATCCTCCTCGGCGAGCCCCTGCCCACGGCCCCCTCGACGGCCGTCCCCGCCGTGCTGGCCGCCGCTCTGACCATCGGCGGCACGATCACCCTCGGCCGTCTGGCCCCCGACCACCACGCCACGTCGGCCGCCGCCCCCGCGCCGGCCAAACTGGCCAAGCCCGCTGCCGCGCTGGAGTCCGGGACCCCGTCGCCGGACCGCACGATCACCGTCCAGCCGGACCGCACGATCACCGTCCAGCCGGCCCCTCAGGCTCCACAGGTGGACGCCACCGCAACATCTCGTCCATCGACCGCAGCATCAGATCTGGGCTGAGCCGCGCCGCGGCCGACAACCCGAAGTCGCGCAGCCGCACCGCCAGCGGGTTGCGCAGCTTGCTCATCCGGCACATCGTCATCGACCGCCGGACGATCTTCGCCGTCCGCTCCATCCGCGCCGCGCTGTATTCGGCCAGATCCCGGCCGGCCACGTGAGCCAGCACGACCCCGTCCTCGATCGCCTGGCACGCCCCCTGCCCGAGGTTCGGCGTCATGGCGTGCGCGGCGTCCCCGACCAGCGCCACCCTGCCCCTGTGGAACGCGGGCAACGGCTCGGCGTTGTAGTAGATGTCATTCCGGATGATGTCGGCCGGGTCGGCCGCCCGCAACAGGGCGGGAATCGGCTCGTGCCACCCCCCGAACCTCCGCAGCAACTCCTCCCGCTCGTCCGCGTGGGTGACCCCGGCGGGCACCACGTCGGTGGCGTAGAGGTAGACCACGTCCCCGGCCAGCAGATGGATGCCGAACACCGTGCCCCTGCCCCAGCTCTCCGACCGGGGCACGCTCAGCCCGTCCCGCGGAACGAGCCCCCGCCAGGCCGTCACCCCCGAGTACACGGGCCCGGGATGCTCGGGGAAGAGCGCCCGCCGGGTGGCCGAGTGAATCCCGTCGGCCGCCACGATCAGGTCGGCCTCCAGCTCTCCCGCCTCGGTCCGCACGAGACCCTTGCCGGCGTCCACCTCTGACACCGCGCTGTTCAGCAGCAGCCGGCCGGGCCCGAGGGCGTCGATGAGCACCTCCATCAGCGTGGCCCGCAACGTGATCACCATCGAGTCCCCGTACTTGCTGTCCGCCTCCGCTTCGCTGGTGTGCACCATCCACCTCCCGTCGGCGCGCCGCAGCCCGAGCCGTCCCTCCGCCGTGGCCAGGCCGCGGATCCGATCGCCGAGCTCCAGCACGTCGAGCGCCTTGAGCGCGTTGGCGGCGATCGCCAGCCCCGACCCGACCGGCTCGATCTGCGACGCCCGCTCCAGCACGGTCACCTCCCAGCCCCGGCGCCGCAGCGCCACCCCTGCGGTCAGCCCGCCCACGCCGCCCCCAATCACTACGGCCTTGCCCATGTCGCCCCTCCTCGTCACTACGCCTGTAGTTTCACCATACTACGCCCGTAGTTCGCTCTGACTACCGCTGTAGTATCGAGTGCCGTGAAGCGCTCAGACGTCGTGGCGGACACGGCCATCACCCTGCTGGCGGAACGCGGCATGCGCGGCCTCACCCACCGCGCCGTCGACGAAGCCGCCGACCTGCCGCCGGGCTCGACCTCCAACCTGGCCCGCACCCGCGCGGCCCTGCTGGAGCTGACGCTGTCCCGCCTCACGGAACTGGAGGTGCAGGCCCTGGCCGGGGCCTACCAGCAGGAGTCGTACGAGCTGGCCGGCCTGCCGTCCCTCATGGCCGAGGCCCTGCACATCCAGCTCAAGGACCGCCGCCGCACGCTGGCCCGCTACGAACTGGCCCTGGAGGCCACCCGCCGCCCGGAGCTACGCGCCATCTACGACCAGGCCGGCCGTCGTTTCCGCGACCCGGCCGTCGCCATGCTCGCCGCCCTCGGCTCCCGCGACCCGATCCGCCACGCCCACAACCTCGTGGCCTTCGGCGAGGGCCTCATGTTCGACGCCATCGCCGGCGCCGGCGCCGTCCCCAGCCTGGACGAGCTCGAATCCGCCCTGCGCGACCTCCTGGCCGGCATGCTCGGCTCCCGGTGACCCCTGTCCACTCAGCACGCCACTCAGCAGGCCTCGCGGTACGGGACCTCCGGCAGGTGCCGTGCCCACTCCTCCCGGGACAGAGCGCCGTAACGTTCGCACACCCACGCCCCGGCGTCGGCGGGAGGCGCCGGCCGCACGAGGTCGAGGGTGAGGACCGTGCCGTGCCCGGCCAGGACGCGCAACCATCTGCCGTCGCCCGAGAGCGCCGCCTGGGCGGGGTGGCCGGCGGAGGCGGGGACCTGGCGGTCGGCGAGCAGAGCGCCGTCGTCCAGCCGCCAGACCCGCACCCGGTCGCTGTCGGTGCTGACCAGGAGGCGTCCGTCGGGGCTGAAGCGCAGGTGGCCGGGGGAGGGGCGCAGGCGGGTGGAGCGGGTGGGCACGCCGTCGAGGTCGTAGATCTGGACGCCGGTCTCCTCGGCGATGGCCACCAGCCCCCCGGTGGGCGCGAACGTCGTGTACTCCCACGGCATCCGGTCCAGCCACGGCGCGGGCGACGACCGGCCGGGACGCCTGATCTGCGACCGCCGGCCGTCGAACACCAGCGCCACCCGGTCACCCGGCCCGACCACCGCGTACTCGCCCACGTAGGCGGCCCGCCGCGCCCGCAGGTCCCACGCCCAGCGCTCGCCCGACTGCCCGGCCGCCGCGAACAGCAGCCCGCCGCCCGGTAGGCGCCCGCCAGGTTGTTGCGGG
>NZ_JBHSPA010000052.1:0-26968 GCF_042656245.1 Nonomuraea insulae | reverse complement strand
CGCCCGGACTGAACCAGGCCGACTGCTCGCCGGGCGCGCCGAGACCTCGCCCGAAGGGCCGGCCCAGGGTTCGGGTGCGCAGGTCGTAGAGGTAGGAGCGGTCGACCCCGACGAGCGCCAGCGTGCGGCCGTCCGGCGACCAGGCCATCGCCCGTACGCTCTGCGCCGGGCCCGCCGCGGTGGTGAGCGTACGGCCCGAGACGAGGTCGTACAGCCGGAGCAGGCCCTCCTCCAAGGCGGCGAGCGTGGACCCGTCGGCGGTGATGGCGTGCAGCGTGCGCGGCCCCGCGTACGGGTCGGCGAACACCCCCACCGCCAGGTCCTGCGCCGCCAGCGCCCGCCGGGCCTCCGGGATCGGCGCGAGGTGCCAGGCCGCCAGGCCGAGCTTGCGCGCGGTGACCGGGTCGGTCATCCGCAGCGCCTCCGCCCGTGACGCCGCCACCCTGGCCATCGCCTGGTCGAGCCGCCCGTCGGCCACGCCGCGCTGCCAGATGGCGAGCAGCGCGGCCACCAGCGCCACCGACACCAGCCCCGCCATGGCCGTACGCCGCCCGCGCGCCCGCCGCCGCACCCGCGCCAGCCCCGCGTCCAGAAACGTCTGCTCGCCCGCGCTGAGCGTCACCCGCCGCCGCCCGCCGGCCGCCCACGCCAGCGCCCGGTCCAGCGGCTCACCCCGGAACAGCCCCGCCTCCCGCCGGCCGCCCGCCTCCCACCGCCGCGCCGCCTCCGCCAGCTCGCGGTGCACGGCCAGCCCCTCCCGCTCGCCGTCCAGCCACTCGTGCAACCGCGCCCAGGCCCGCAGGAGCGCCACATGCGCGATGGCCACCTGGCCCGTGATCAGCCCCGCCTCCCGGTAGGCCCCCAGCACCCGGCCGATCGCCGCCGCCTTCTCGCCGCCCCGCCCGGCGACCAGCTCGTCCCCGGCTACGGTGACCACGGTGTCCGCGCCCTCGGCGTCGAGCCCCACGAGCCGCAGGAAGACCTCGGGCACCAGATCCTGCTCGGCCGGGCTGAGCTTCAGGTAAACGGCCTCGGCACGGGCCCCGAGCGGCGGGTCGTCGATGGGCGCGGGCGGCAGCAGGCGGCCCTGCTGGGACTGGGGCGCGTCGAGGAGGGACATCAGGAGCTGGCGGGCATCAGGGCGGCGCTCGGGCTCGCGGTGCAGGGCGGCGGCCACCAGCCCGCGCAAGGGGCGGTCCAGGCGCTCGCCGCCGCCTAATCGTTGCTCGGGCCCGTACGCGGCGAAGATCAGCAACCGCCCCCAGTCCAGCACGTCCGCGGAGGGCTCACCCGGGAGCCCCAGCCCCACGAGCCGAGGCCCCTCGGCCCCCAGGACGACCTTGTCCGGGGTCAGCGCCCCGTGCGCCGCCCCCGCCTCGTGCACGGCGGCGAGCGCCGTGGCCGTGGCGGTGGCCAGCCGGTAGAGGTCGTCGCTCGCGTAAGGGCCGTGCAGGTCCACGACCTGCCGCAGCGTCGGGCCCTCGACGTATTCGCTGACCAGGTAGGGCGGCGCGCCGTCCGGGCACGCCTCGGTGAGCCTGGCGACCGACCGCGAGCGCACGCGCCCCGCGGCCTCGGCGGAGGCGGCGAGCCGGGTCCTGGCCTCGTCGTCCGTCAGGCAGGGCACGCCCAGCGCGTGGCGGGTCCCCGCCTCGTCATACGCCTCGCGGACGATGACCTGCCCGCCGCCGTCGAGCCGGGCGCCGAGCCAGTAGCCCCCCAGCCGATCAGTCATGCGGGATGAGACGCCGCCCTTCTACGAAAGGTTCAAGCGTGCCTTCAGGCGATCACGGTGTTGCGGCCACTCCTCTTCGAGGATGCCGAAATAGACCGTGTCGCGCCAGGTGCCGTCCGGCCTCCTGCGGTGGCGGCGCAGGGTGCCCTCGTGCACGCCGCCGATGCGCTTGATGGCGTTCTGCGACCTGAGGTTGAGGTTGTCGGTCTTGAGCAGGACCCGGTTGTGACCGAGTGCGAACGCGTGGTCCACGAGCAGCAGCTTGCAACTCGTGTTCACCGCGCTGCGCCAGACCGCCCGACCGTACCAGGTCCAGCCGATCTCCAGGCTCGCCTCGAACCCGGGCACGTCGCAGTACGTCGTCCAGCCCACGGCCCGCCCGCTCTCCTTCGCCACGACGGCGTGCGGCACGTGCGACGCGTCGTCGATCAGCCCCCGGGCGACCTTGCCCAGCTCCTCCTCCGAGCGCGGAGCGGCGATGGGCAGCCAGCGCCAGACCTCCTCGTCCCCGCCTCCGGCGGCGAACAGGTCGGGCACGTGATCCATGGTGAGCGGCTCAAGCCGTACGACGTCGTTCTCGAGCACCACAGGGGAGGGCAACTTCGCGGTCATGGCCGCAACCTTATGAGGAGCGTTCCATCACGTTGATGGCCACCTGCGCCTTTTTACGGGGGACCACCTGTCTTTACGGCGGACCACCTGTCGACACTCATACCGGCCGGTCGGTAGGCTCACCGCTATGGACTTCGCCTTCGACAAAGTCACCGAGGACCTGCGCGAGCGCCTGCTGCACTTCATGGACGAATGCGTCTACCCGGCCGAGCCCGCTTTCGAGGAACAGGCGGCCACCAGCGGCTGGGGCCCGCCACCGCTTCTGGAAGACCTGAAGGACGAGGCCAGGAAACGCGGCCTGTGGAACCTCTTCCTGCCCGGCGGCCACGGCGCGGGACTGACCAACCTCCAGTACGCGCCCCTCGCCGAGATCATGGGCCGGAGTCCGGCCATCGCCCCCACCGCCACCAACTGCGCGGCCCCCGACACGGGCAACATGGAAGTCCTGTCCATGTTCGGCAGCGAATGGCAGCGCAAGGAGTGGCTGCGACCGCTGCTCGACGGGGAGATCCGCTCGGCCTTCGCGATGACGGAACCCGACGTCGCCTCCTCAGACGCCACCAACATCGCCACCTCCATCACCCGCGACGGCGACGAGTACGTCATCAACGGCCGCAAATGGTTCATCTCCGGCGCCATGAACCCCAACTGCAAGATCTTCATCGTCATGGGCAAGACGAACCCCGACGCGCCCAAACACCGTCAGCAGAGCATGATCCTCGTGCCCCGCGACACACCCGGCCTGCACGTCAAACGCGGCATGCACGTCTTCGGCTACACCGACGCCGACCACGGCGGGCACGCCGAGATCGTGTTCGAGGACGTACGCGTACCGGCCGCGAACCTCATCGGCGAGGACGGCGGCGGCTTCGCCATCGCCCAGGCCAGACTCGGCCCCGGCCGCATCCACCACTGCATGCGCCTGATCGGCATGGCCGAGCGCGCGGTCGAGATGATGTGCAGGCGCGCCCTGGCCAGGACCACCTTCGGCAAGCCCGTGGCGCAGCAGGGCGTCGTCCAGGACTGGATCGCCGAATCCCGCATCAAGATCGAACTGGCCCGCCTGCTCGTGCTCAAGACGGCCTGGCTCATGGACACGGTGGGCAACCAGGGCGCCCACACCGAGATCCAGGCCATCAAGATCTCCACTCCCATCACCGTGGAGTGGATCCTCGACAAGGCCGTCCAGGTGCACGGCGCCGGCGGCGTCTCCCAGGACTTCCCGCTGGCCGGCCTCTGGGCGGGGGCCCGCTCGCTGCGCCTGGCGGACGGCCCCGACGAGGTGCACAAACGGTCGCTGGCCTATCGCGAACTCAAGAGGTTCATGTGAACGAGGCGGAGATCAAGGGGCGCGTGGCCGCGTTCCTCGGTGAGCACGATCCGGGTGCGGATCGGCTGGAGTTCCTGCGGGCCAGGTTCGATGCCGGGCTGGCCTGGGTGTGGTATCCGGAAGGGCTCGGCGGGCTGGGCGCTCCCAGGGAGCTGCAGCAGGTCGTGGAGCGGGAGCTGGCCGACACGCCGCAGATCAACGGCGGGATCCAGGCGATCGGGCTCGGGATGGCCGCGCCGACGATCCTGGCGTTCGGGACCGAGGAGCAGAAGCGGCGCTTCCTGCGGCCGTTGTGGACCGGGGAGGAGGTCTGGTGCCAGCTCTTCAGTGAGCCCGGCGCCGGGTCCGACCTGGCCACGCTCGGGACGCGGGCGGTCAGGGACGGCGACGAGTGGGTGGTGGACGGGCAGAAGGTGTGGACGTCCGGCGCCCATCACTCCCGGTGGGCCATCCTCGTCACCCGTACCGACCCGGACGTGCCGAAACACCGCGGGATGACGTACTTCATCTGCGACATGCACGCACCCGGCGTCGAGGTGCGGCCGCTGCGGCAGATCACCGGTGAGGCCGAGTTCAACGAGGTGTTCCTGACCGGCGTGCGGCTGCCCGACGACCTGCGGCTCGGCGCGGTCGGCGATGGCTGGCGGGTGGCGCAGACGACGTTGATGAACGAGCGGGTGGCCATCGGCGGGGCTCCGACGCGGCGCGGCGGCGGCGTGATGTCCGCCGTGCTGGGCGCCTGGCGGGAGCAGCCCGAGCTGCGTACCCACGACCTGCACCAGCGGCTCCTGGAGTTGTGGGTGGAGGCCGAGGTGACCCGGCTGTCGGGGGCGCGGTTGCGGGAGCAGCTCGTGGCCGGGCATCCGGGGCCGGAGGGGTCGGGCATGAAGTTGTCGTTCGCGCGGATGAATCAGGCGCTGACCGGGTTCGACCTGGAGTTCCGGCGGGATCTGGGATACGACGACTGGGCGTTCCGCCGGTCGGAGAACGTCGACTTCTACGGCCGCGGCCCCGGTTACCGCTACCTGCGGGCCAAGGGCAACTCCATCGAGGGTGGCACCTCCGAGATCCTGCGCAACATCATCTCCGAGCGGGTGCTCGGCCTGCCCTCGGAACCCCGTGTCGACAAGGACGTGCCCTGGAAGGACCTGCCGCGATGACCCTGCTCTATTCCGAGGTCGAGGAGGAGCTCAGGGCCGCCGTGCGCGGGCTGCTCGCCGACCGTTGCACGCCCGCCGCGGTGCTGAAGCGGATCGAGTCCGAGCCCTACGACCTGGATCTGTGGAAGACGCTGGCCGGGGAGATCGGGGTGGCGGGGCTGCTCGTTCCCGAGGAGTTCGGCGGCGCCGGGGCCTCGGCCAGTGAGGTGGCCGTGGTGCTGGAGGAGCTGGGGCGGGCGGTGGCGCCGGTGCCGTTCCTGACCAGTTCTGTGCTGGCCACGCAGGCGTTGTTGCCGACCCGCGACGAGCTGCTCGGGGAGCTGGCCGAGGGGCGGAAGACGGCGGCGCTGGCGGTGTCGTTCGCGGCGTCGCCGTACCTGCCGGGGCGGGGCTCGTCGGTGAGCGTGGACGGCGGGCGGGTGTCCGGGAGCGTCAGCGGCGTGGCCGGCGCGGAGGTGGCCGATGTGCTGCTGGTGCCGGTGGAGGGCGACCTGTACGCGGTCGAGGGGGCCTCGGTCGAGGTCGTGCCGTCGCTGGACCTGACCAGGCCGGTGGCCACGGTGACGTTCGCGCGGGCGCGGGCCCGGCGGGTGGGCGCGTGCGACCTGGCAGGGGTGCTGCGGTTCGGGGCCGGGCTGCTGGCCTCCGAGCAGCTCGGGGTGGCCGAGTGGTGCCTGGACACGACGCTGGCGTACGTGAAGGAGCGGCACCAGTTCGCCCGGCCGATCGGCTCGTTCCAGGCGATCAAGCACCGGCTGGCCGACCTGTGGCTGGACGTGGTCAGGGCCAGGGCCGCCGCCAGGAACGCGGCCGCCGACACCTCGTCGGTCTCCGTGGCCGTGGCCCAGTCGTGGAACGCGGGCGTGGCCGTGCACGCGGCCGAGGAGGCCGTGCAGCTCCATGGGGGGATCGGGATGACGTGGGAGCACCCCGTACATCTCTATCTCAAGCGTGCGAAGGCCACGGAGATCGCGCTGGGCACGCCCGGCGACCACCGTGAGGCGCTGGCCTCACTCGTCGGTGTCCCCGGCCCCGAGTGAGGAGAGCAGCAGGTCGGCGAAGTGTTTGCCCACCTGGGCGCCGGTCAGCGGGCCCGCGGCGTGGAACCACGAGCCCAGGTGGTGCACCGAGCCGAAGAAGTAGTCGACGACCAGCTCAGCCGGCACGCGGGGGCTGAACAGGCCGGTGCGCTGCCCCTCGGCCACGAGCGCGCGGAAACGTTCGTGGTAGCGGCGGCGCTCGGCGCGGACGTTCTTCTGCGTCTCGGGTGCGAGCAGGTGGATCGACCTGAAGAAGATCTTCGAGTCGTCGAGGTTCGCGGCCGTCGTCTCCACGACGTCGGCCGCGGCCCTGTGCAGGCGCTGCCGGAGCGTGCCTGGGCCGTCGGCGATCTGCGAGAGTCGATCCATCTGCATACGCAGCACGCGGGCGTAAATCTCGTGCAGCAGGTCGTCTTTAGAATCGAAGTAGTGATACATGGCGCCCTTGGTGACACCCGCCGCCACCACGATCTCCTGTACGGAGGTGCTCTCGAATCCGCGCTCGGCGAACAGCCGGGTCGCTTCGGCCAGCAGGCGCCGCCTGACCGGTTCTTCCTTCACATGGTCCCCCTTGGTCACCGCCCTAGCATACCGACTGGTCGGTTGATGGTCTTGCGGGTGCTAATTCCGTCACCTTAGGCTCGCCTTGGTTGGGAAGCGGGTATCTCTTGACCGGCGAGGGATCTTCGGCGTGGCAGATCCTGCACAACACCTACTCATTCGGGGAGTTTGCCGTGCCCGGTGGCTCTATCTACGTGCAGCCCAACGACAAGTACACAGGGTCGTCCCCGCAGTGGTGGTATGAGAAGTTCTGGCGTGAGGACGCCGCGAACCGGCGTAAGTACCGCTACGCCAAGGCCGCTGTGGGATTTGTCATCGGCGTCGTGGTGGCGCTGCGCTTCGACCTCTCGGGTTTCTCGGTTCTGGCCGGCGTGCTGCTGGCGGGGATCGTGGCCGGAGGTGACTGGTTCCTGGACTGGTACTCCTTCCACAGGACGGCGGTGTGGCGCGGGGCGCGACGCGGCGAGGCGATCACCGGGCGGCACCTGCGCCGCTCGCTCGGCCGCGCCGGATACAGCGTCCTCGACGGCCGGGCCATCCGCGGCCAGGCCTCCATCGACCACCTGGTCATCGGCCCTGGCGGCGTCTGGATCATCGACAACGAGTCGTGGAGCCCGGACACCGAGATCGCCTGCTACGCGGGCCGGCTGTTCTTCGGCGAGAAGTACGGCAGCAAGGTCGCCAAGCCGCTGGTGGAACAGGCCGAGGCGTTCGCCGAACTGCTGACCAGGGAGACCGGCGTGGCGGTGACGATCACGCCCGTGCTCGTGGTGCACTGCGGGCTGCTGCCCAAGGGCGCCAACGGCGTCGTGGTGGCCGAGGGGCTCACCCTCCTCAGGCCGCGCACCGCGGCCCGGCTGATCAAGTCGACCGAGGGCGGCGTCCTGAACGAGGCCCAGATCGAACTCCTGAGCCGCACGGCGGCCCGCGAACTCCAACGCGTCTAGGCCCCGCCCGTCCCAGCGCCTCCCGGCCTGCTCGTCCCGGCCTGCTCGTCCCGGCCTGCTCGTCCCGGCGCGCCGCGACCTCGCGAGCTTCGGCGCGCCTCGGTCGCGCCCGTCCCACCACCTCCAGGCCCGCCCGTCCCGGCACCTCCAGGCCCGCTCGTCCCGGCGCCTCCAGCTCCGCGAGATCTCGCGGGCCTTGGCCCCGCGAGTTCGGGCGACGCTCCCTTCAGCCTTCCCTCAAAGGGACCTCAGCCGAAGTACGGCGGGGAAGGGGCGGACGCGCGGGTCTACGCGAGGGTTTCGATGAAAGCCGTCAGTTGGGTGACGTTGCGGCACTCGTACATCGGGACGACCGTGCCGTAGTCGCTCGCGACCGAGTCGCCGGTGTCCCACTGCTGCTCGGGCTCGGGGTTGAGCCAGTAGGCGTGGCGAGCCTTCGACGCCAGCGACTTGAGCGTCTCCAGAGCGGGCGGCTGGTAGTTGGAGCGGGCGTCGCCCAGGATCAGCAGGGACGTCTTGGGGCCGATGGCGTCGCCGTACCGCTCGGCGAAGCGTTCCAGGGAGTGCCCGTAGTTCGTACGGCCGAAGCGCACCATGTCCGCCTCGTTCATCAGCCTCGTCATGGCCTCGACCACGTCGGAGCCCGGCAGGAAGAACCGGGTGATCTCGTCCACCGTGTCCACGAAGCCGAACGCCCGTACCTTCGTGAACTGCTCCCGCAGCGCGTACGTGAGCAGCAGCGTGAAGTGCGCGAACGACGAGACCGAGTCGCTGGTGTCGCAGAGGATGACCAGCTCGGGCTTGTGCGGGCGGGGCGGCTTGAAGTGGGTGGTGAGCGGCACGCCGCCGCTCTGCAGCGAGGCGCGTACGGTCCTGCGGAAGTCGAGCCGTCCCCGCTTGCCCTTCCTGTGCTTGATCACCAGCCGCGCGGCCAGCCGCCGGGCCAGCGGGTAGACCTCCCTGCGCAGCCGGGCCAGGTCGGCCTTGGTGACGCGCAGGAAGTCGATCTGGTCGATCGGGGGCCGTACGGAGGAGCGCGCGATGCGCTCGATCCCGGAGTCCTCGGCGATGCGGCGGCGTACGTCGGTGGCCACGGCCTCCTCGAAGCGCCTGGTGTTGGCGTTGACGCGCTGCCGAACGGTCTTCTCCGCCAGCCCGCCGCGCTCGACGCCCCGCAGGATCCCGGCCATCAGCGTCTCGGGCGACAGGGCGCGCATGACGCTGTAGGAGAACCAGTTCTGCCGCCCGGGCCCCGACTCCTGCCTGCCGAACCGCTCCACCATGGCCTGCGCGAACTCCCGCAGCTCCTGGTCGGTGGCGCCGGTCAGCAGCCCCGCCAGGTGCTCGCGCAACTCCTTGACCTCGGCCGTCTGGAGATCCGCGCGGGGATCCCGTATCCCGCTGGTGGACGCGGGGAACCACAGGTCGAACAGCACATCGAACCCCGGCCGGTAGGCCGGCTTCTTGACCAGCGTCGCCGCGTACGCCGCCCGCAACGACTCCCGATCGGCCAGCTCGACCACCCGCAGCGCGTTGGCGGCGTCCAGCCCCTCGGCCACCGACACCGGCACCCCGGCCTCCCGCAGCGCGTGCACGAAGCCGATGTGCCGGTCCACCAGGGACTCAGGCATCGGGCAGTCCCAGCTCCTTGACCGCACGGGTGTGGTCGGAGGCGTGCTTGAGCACCACGCCCAGCGTCTCGGCCACGGTGGCCTCGTCCAGTTCGTCCCGCCCGAGTGCCAGCAGCGTGTTGGCCCAGTCCACGGTCTCGGCCACGGACGGCGCCTTCTTCAGCTCCAGCGCCCGCAGCGTGGCCACCGTCCTGGCGAGCTGCTCGGCCAGCTCCGCCCGGAACCCCGGCACCTGGGCCAGCACGATGTCCCGCTCGCGCTCGGGCGTCGGGTACTCGATGTGCAGATAGAGGCAGCGCCGCTTGAGCGCCTCCGACAGCTCGCGGGTCGCGTTGGAGGTCAGCACCACGTACGGCCTGCGCGTCGCCACGATCGTGCCCAGCTCGGGGATCGTCACCTGGAAGTCGGACAGCAGCTCCAGCAGCAGCCCCTCGACCTCCACGTCGGCCTTGTCGGTCTCGTCGATCAGCAGCACGGTCGGCCGGTCGGACCTGATGGCCTTGAGCAGCGGCCGCTCCAGCAGGAACTCCTCGCTGAAGATGTCGTCGTCGGCGCTGGTGGCCTGGATCCGCAGGAGTTGCTTCTTGTAGTTCCACTCGTACAGGGCTCTGGCTTCGTCGAGCCCTTCGTAGCACTGGAGCCTGATCAGGTCGGCTTCCGTCGCCAGGGCCACCGCCTTGGCGAGCTGCGTCTTCCCGACCCCGGCCGGCCCTTCGACCAGCAGCGGCTTGCCCAGCGCCGCGGCCAGGAACACCGAGGTGGAGATGGCTTCGTCGGAGAGGTAGTCCACGGCGGCGAGCCGCTCCGTCACATCGGCGGGCGAGTCGAACATAGATGATGATCCTGTCTTCCGGAGCTCGTGGCCGAACTTTATTCTAGCGGCTCTCGCCCGGCTGATACCGATTCGACCCTGGTGCGGATCACCGGTATATTCCTTCCTGCCAGCGCCGCTAGCTCAGTTGGTTAGAGCAGCTGACTCTTAATCAGCGGGTCCGGGGTTCGAGTCCCTGGCGGCGCACCGCACGAAAACCCCAGCTCAGGGAACTGAGCTGGGGTTTCTCGGTTTTCGAGTGGCTCCGGCCGCGTTCAGGCGCTCCCGTGGTTGCTCGGTGGATGCTCTTCGGCACGGTTCCGGCACGTGGCCGGGCGTTCCGGAACCAGGCTCGCGCCCGTTCGTCAGGTCAGACCCGTAAGACGATCAACAGAACGCCAAACCGGTCAGTGTGGTGGGCGTTCCGGGCCAGTATGCGCTTTCCTCCCGACAATGAGTTGATCAAGCTGCCTGAAGCGCACGCGGTTCAGGCCGTGTGAGCTCCGGTGTGGTCAACGGTTTCTGGACTGGAAATTCCGGGACGGGGTTTGTCCACGTCGTTGCGGTGTCCGGGAACATACACCTTCCTGGACAGTCGAACGCCTGATCATGAAAGCCGTCGATGGCGCTTCCATCAGCCCCCGGCGGTAGGAGGTTTCAGCATCCAGGGCCTTGGGCCGCAGCTTGCCGCTCTGCTCAGCCAGAGTGGTGTCGATCGGCACCCAGCCGCTGCCATGCCTCGTCCGCACCGGACCGGCCGCGACCTCGGTCCTGAACGTCTTCCCGTCCGGCTGGGCGTAGGTGATGCTCGTCGCGGTCGTCTCGTCGGCGACCTCGACCGTCTTGCCCTGCTTGGCCGCCGACTGCGAGGCGGCGATCCGCGCCTGTGACGGCACGTTGGAGATCGCGTTCCCGCTCTTGCCGGCGATCCACGCCGCGGGTGTCGTTCAGACTCGCGTCGTGA
This sequence comes from Nonomuraea insulae, assembly GCF_042656245.1. NCBI lineage: Bacteria > Bacillati > Actinomycetota > Actinomycetes > Streptosporangiales > Streptosporangiaceae > Nonomuraea > Nonomuraea insulae. The sequence goes on along the minus strand of NZ_JBHSPA010000052.1, from coordinate 16,177 downwards.
TCATTCCCGGAAGAGTCGGCAGCCGTGCTGCCGCTCCCCTCGTCGAACGTCCAACGGCCGGCTGCTTGGTCGACGATTCGGAAGGACCACGAGTATGGCTCCATCGTGTTCTCCGAGCCATCCATCGCCCAGGCGACCTCCACCGGGTACGTGGTCCCCGGCTCCAACGGTTGGGCCGGAGTGAACATCATGACCCTGTCCTCGTTGCTGTAGGCCAGGGAACCCAAGACAGCTGTGCCATCGGTCGCCCGCACTCTGGCTTCCGCGAAACCGACCGGCTCGGTGAACGTCATCCGCACCACCGCGTCTAGTGGGACATCGAGTGCGTCAGCAGCGGGTTCGTGGGTCAGGACTCGCGGGGCCAGGATGTCCTCTGCGCCGGAGCCGCCGGTGTCGTCCGGCTCCGGAGCGTTCGGGTCGTCCGGGGTGAGCTTGTCGGTGCCGACTGTGTCTGCCATCCCGTTGTGGTTAGCGAGGGTGGCGTTGAGTACCGCGTCGGGTACGTCGATCGACGCGAACTCCTCCGCTGTCGTCCCCGTACGGGTCGACATGGCGACCGCCTCGTCGTAGTTGGTGGGGAGGGTGTCCAAGGGCTCCGGCACGGCGATGACGACCGTCTCCTGGCGTGCGGGCGCCGGCCGCTCGAAGTCGACGCTGAGCCTGGGGGCGTGTGTAGGGGAGGGGTAGGTGGACTCTCGGGTGCGGTAGCGGCGCCAGTTCGTGATGTCGGACTCGTTGCCCGCCGTGAGTTGGATGCCGTAGTTCGGCTCGCCGTTAGCCCAGGCCTGCACGATCGTGTTGACCAAGTGGATGAGATTCCACTTGTAGTTGAACGACCCGGCGCAGGTGGCGCTCTTGTAACCGCCGTACTCGGTGTTCGTCCCCACGCTGGTGACCGACGGCTGATCGGACCATGTGAGTTCCAGTTCGTCCCAGTCGGAGGTGACGCGCCGGGCGGTGATGCCCGATCGACGGGGAGCCCGCAGCCGCTGGACAGGTGGTTCCACAGCGTCAGGTCCGCGTTCTCGATCGTCGTGCCCCAGAACGGGTCGTTCTCGGCGGGGAGCGGGAACTGGATGTAGCTGCGCCAGCGCGCACTGCCGCTGTTGGACTTGCCGGCCAGGATCCGGTCGAGGTTGAAGTTGGACCAGCTGTCGGGGCAGTACGTGCTGGAGGGCGTGTCGATCTCACACTCATACCAGTCGCCATCGATGGCGGCCATGGTCACCGGGTACGCTGTCGCCGGGTCCGGGCTGTACACCAGATCCGATCGTCCAGGCTGACGGCCGCTCTGCCGACCTTGGCGGCGTCAAGGTCGCCGCTGGGGTCCGCAGCGACCGCGTCCAGCAGCGGCGCTGGCCGGATGTCGAGGAACGTTTTGCCGCCCTCGTCCTTCAGCGCCGGCTGGCCCTTGTCGCCCTTACCGATCGAGAGCCCCTTGGGGCAGATCCACGGGGATGCGGAAGGTCACCGGCCCGGCAAGGCGTTCTCGGATGACGATCTGCTGCCGGAACCCGGTCGGGGTGGCGGTGACGACCAGGTCGATGTCCTTGCCATACGTCGACGGGTACGTGGCGGTGCTGCCCTTGAGGTTCGGCTTGGGCAGCTTGCCAGGCGCATCGACGCGGGCGGCGGCCGTGGCGTCCTTGGTCTTGATCGCCGCTGTGTCGCCGCCTGACGACAGCGTCAGGTCTCCTTTGGCCGCCTTGGGCTTGATGACGCCGCCGGTTTCGACGAGCGGGTCTCGTCGAGAACCTTGCGGCGGCTTTCGGCGTAAGCCGGGACCGACGGCGCGGCCCAGCGCTTTTGGTACGGCACAGGATCGGCCAGGAGACGACGGCGAGGGCGTGCAGGCGGCTCCAGTCCAAGACGAGTGGCCAGGAAGTTGACCAGGCACGCAGCAGGGGACATTGGCGGAACAGGCGTGGTCGTGCGCGGGGTAATACGACTTGCAAACCTCTTTTCGGGTCAAAAGTATCGTTTACGGAGCCTGGAACGTTACACAAAGCGCGACTCGGACATACGTGATTTTTCTCATGTTGCTGGGCGATCTTGGCAAAAGGTAAAGCTTGTTTGCTGTTCCCGACAAACATCAGATTGAGGGAGTTAGTGAACGAGTTAGTCAGCGCGCCGCATCGCCGCAGGCCCGCACCACGGAAGATCGCCGCGGCGACGGTGCTCACGGTGGCAGCATCGCTGCTGGTCGCAGGCGTTTCCAGCACTGCGCAGGCAGAGCCCGAACCAGCCGCTGGTCCCACCAAGCCGTCCATCACCACCTTCCCCCGCCCAGATGACCCGGACGCGGCGTTACGCGCGGCGGTCGCGGAGGCGAAGAAGCAGAACAAGCCGGTCGCGGTGGGGACCGCCTACACCGAGACCTCGCGCACCTGGGCGTATCCGGACGGTCATTTATCCACCCAGTCCTACACCGGCCCGGCCCAACTACAGCAGGACGACGGGTCTTGGGCGTGGATCGACACCACGCTCGTCGAAGAGAACGGCGTCCTGAAGCCCCGCCTGGCCAAGGCCGGCCTGAAACTGTCGGCCGGCGGGACCGGCCCGTTCGCCACCATGCGGATAGGGCGTGCCGACAGCTTCGGCCTGTCCTGGCCCACCGCGCTGCCCAAGCCGCAGATCAAGGGCAATGTGGCCACCTATGTGGGCGCCGCGGGCGCGTCGGCGGACCTGGTGGTGATCGCGCTGCCCACCGGCTTCCGGCACGACGTGGTGCTGCGCGAGCGGCCCGCCGGCCCGGTGGAGTTCCGGCTGCCGGTGCACGCCCCGAACCTCAAGCTCAAAGAAACCAAGTCCGGCATGCTCACGCTGTCGGGCTCGAAGGGCAAGAAGGTGGCCTCCGCGCCCGCCCCGCGCATGTGGGACGCGACCGCCGCCAAAGCCGACGTCAAGCAGCCCGGCCGCGAGGCCAAGGTCGACACCGAGGTGACGGCCGACGGCGACGACACCGTGCTGGTGCTCAAGCCCGACCCGAAGTGGCTGGCCGATCCGGCCACCCAGTACCCGGTGACGGTGGATCCCACCACCACCCTCGGCGTCACCCAGGAAGTCGGCGTCGTCTCACCAGATGGTCAGACGGCGGTCGCCGGCACGGTCGGGAGAGCCTTCTACGGGAGCTCGGATGAGGGTACGGCCACCCGCACCCTGATGGCCTTCGACACCGCGCCGATCACCGGACGCCAGGTGGTCAAGTCGACCATGCAGCTGACGTTGCGGGAGGACACCTTCTGCGAGGAGTTCCAGGGCATCGCCGCGCAGCGGATCACCTCCGACTGGGTCGCCGACGACACCTGGTGGGACAACCAGCCCGACACCACCGGCGAAGGACGTGCCGTGGTCGACCCATGCGCCCTGCCGCAATCCGAGGGATCGGTGTGGAGCTGGGACCTGACCGCGATGACGGCGGCGTGGGCGTCAGGAACGGACAACTACGGACTGACGCTCAGCCTGACCGACGAGTTCCCCGTGCCGTTCAACCTCGGCGAGGACTACACGTTCTGGCCGCAGTTCTACGGACAGAACGTCCCCAAGCTCAGCGCGGACTGGGTGCTGCCACCCGAGATCCCCACGGTCAGCGCCGAGTCGATCGACTCCATGACCGGCAACGATGCCATCGCGCGCAGCACCAACGTCAAGGTCACCTACAAGTCCAGCGTGCCCGAGACAACCGGCCTGGACTACACCGTGACCGTCAACGACTCCACCATGGCGCCGCCCGCCCCGCAGTTGCCGACCGGTGAGGCCGCGTACTGGAAGCTCGACGAAGCCTCCGGCGCCACCGCCGCCGACTCCTCCGGCAACAACCAGGCCGCCACCCTGACCGGCGACTACAGTCGCGTACCCGGCCAGCTGGGCCAGGCCGTCAAGCTCACCGGTGGCGCCTCCTACGCCGCCACCAGCGGCCCGGTGCTCAACACCAACAAGAGCTGGACCGTGGCCGGCTGGGTCCGCCTGGACAGCAGCACCACCGACCAGGCCGTCTGGTCCCAGATGGGCGTCAACCAGCCCGGCTTCTCCCTGTACTACACCACCGACAGCGCCCCCGAGTTCGACCAGCGCTGGGTGCTGACCTTCGCCACCCAGGACGTCGCCGACGAACTCCACGAGAAGGTGATCCAGTCCAAGAACCTGGCCAAAATCGGCCAATGGACCCACCTGACCACCCAGTACGACGCCGAAGCCGGCAAGATCCGCATCTACGTCGACGGCGAACTGTCCGCCGAAATCGACCACACCGTCGGCTGGAACGCCCGCGGCCCCTTCCAGATCGGCGAGGGCTTGACCTTCTCCGACGACAGCAACAAGGACGGCCTCGACGGAGCCGTCGACGACATCCACGTCTACCAGCGGGTGCTGAGCCCGGCCGACATCCGCACCATGGTCGGCGTCCCGACCACCACCACCCACAACAACATCCCCTCCGGCCAGCCACTGGACAAGGTCTTCACCCTGGACAACCCGGCCAGCTTCAAGTTCGTCGTCAAGGCCTGCCGCACCGGCGTCACCCCGCCGGCCTGCAACGAGAGCCCCGCCTACCGCATCACCAGCGACGCCCCCGTGCTGCCGTCAGACATCGAGACCGGCATGGCCGACCCGGCCCAGCCGGTCCTGTCTGGCATGGTCAACCGCCCTTCCGGCAGCGCTATCACCGCCAAGTACTACCTGTACGACGACCAAGGCATACCGATCGGCTCCGCACCGCTCGGCACCCGCACCGTCAACGGCGGTCAACGCGCGTCCTTCCAGATTCCGGCCGACACCGTTCAAGCCGGCCGCAGCTACAAATGGCAGATGACCGCCTGCGTCACCAGCCCGCAAGACGACGGCGGCAGCACCGACCCTGGCACGGATCCCGACCCAGGCACGGACCCCGACCCGACCCCGGAGGGGCTGGTCGCGGCCTACGGCATGGACGAAGGGACCGGGACTGCCGTCGCCGATACCACCGGTGTCAACAACGGCACAGCCAAGTCCACGACCTGGGCAGCCGGTAAGTACGGCCAGGCGCTGTCCTTCAACGGCACCAGCAGCTGGGTCAACATCCCCAGCGATCCCTCACTACGGCTGAGCTCCGGGCTGACCTTGTCCGCCTGGGTCAAACCCACCGCAGTCGACGGCTGGCGCCCCATCGTCGGAAAGGGGCACGAGTCCTTCCTCGACCTGTCCTACATGCTGTACGCAGCCGCCGACGGCGGACCCGCCGGATGGTTCATCACCGATGACAACTCCTACACCGTCACCGCAAGTGACCCGCTGACCGCCAACGCCTGGACGCACGTCGCCGTTACCTACGACGGCACCACTGCCACCCTCTACCGCGACGGCGCCAAGGTCGGACAGATCGACGTCAGCGGTCCCATCCTGACCGACGGCGGCGCCCTGCGCATTGGCGGCAGTACCGCCTATGGCGGCGAATACTTCAAGGGCGCCATCGACGATGTCCGCATCTACAACCGCGCCGAAACCGCCGCCGAAATCACCACCGACATGAACACCCCACTCGGCGACACAACGGCCTCCGCTCGCGCAGCTCGGCCGAGTGTTGAATCCGCATCAGACGAGTCCGGTGGCGAAGTCTGCACGCCTAAAACCGCCTCCGCCAGCTTCGCTATCCCCGGCACACCCTCTCCGGACCCAGAAGAGGACATCCGGAACCTGACATTGGGCAAAGACAGCTTCGTCATCAAGACCGCCAAGATCGACCCCACTGCCTGTGATGGGACGCCCTGCGCGGTCGCCGACTCGACCACCGTGCCGATCGGCGGCACCGGCGTGGATAAGATGGTCAGCGTCATCGGTTTCAATTTCGCTGAACTCCCTGACGGCGCCGCTGTCCTGGAAGGCATCCTTAAACTAGGATCCGCGGCATGTGCGAATAACACCTGCCCTTCGGATGCGGTAATCACGGCAACACCTTTGAAGTCTTCAGTAACGAGTAGCACCAAAGGCTCGGAACTCGCAGGCAACGTCGACACGGGCACCAAACCGTACTCGTTGCCACTGAGCAGTCCCCAGGCTGATATCGCAGGCAGCGAATATCAATGGCTGATGCTCACCTCGAACAAGGATGAGTTTATCACTTTTGCCGCGCCGGATGCCTCGGAGCAGCCGTCGCTCGTGCTCACGTACCTCCTTCCCAAACCGCCAAGCAAGGTACTCAACCTGGTAGGCCAGGCGGGCGACGCCAGCGCGCTCGCGAGTTGGGGGGTGCCGGAAACCAACGGCAGTGTCGCCATGCTGGACGGTTATGATGTCGAAGTCACCGATTCCACCGGCAAGGTGGCCAAGACCTCCGAGACCACCAATCCCTTCGCCATGATCACCGGCCTGGTCAACGACGACACCTACACCGTGAAGGTACGCGCCAAGACCGCGTTCGGCGCCGGCGAGTGGGAAGCCGTATCGGTCGTTCCCAAGGCCGTCGCGCCACCACCCGCAGCAGGTTCGTCTGAGCCTTGCATCCCCTTCTTGGACACACCGCCCGATACAAAAGCCAGCATCGCGGCAAGTACATCAGGCGCGCAAGAGTACAGCGATCGGGTACTTGCCTATTACCAGGCGCAGGACGCCGTTCTGGAAGGTCGCGCCGATACGATCTGGGAGGCTCCTGGCGTAACCGCGAGCGCACCAAGCACGGCTAAACTGTCTCTGCTGAACAACACGCTCCAGCAACAGTACGAAGCCATGCAGGCCGGCGAAGAACCTCGCTCCGACTCCACAGTTGCGGTCTCGGACACCGTTGTTCAGCCCGGACCCAGAGGAACGACTCTTGTGACCGCCAAAGTCACACGAACCTGGAAGATTCCGACCATCTCTACCGCAAGCCGGGATGGAGCCCGTGCCGGGACGATGGGTGAGGTCGATCCAGTCGCATCCACCATCTCCATCCACGTGTTCGACCGCTGCGGCAACATGACGGAGATCCAGGCCCCGAATCCCGCCTACGAAGACTCCACAGACTTCGGCGACTCGTGTGGATTGGTCGACGGATCTACGGTCCTCAAGGCTGCCGCGAACCAAAACTGCAAGCCGCCCACTTCGTACAAGTCGGCCGAAGGATGGGAACTGCAGCGCAGTTGCTCTTCCGGAGCGTGTCGTTCCGAACTGTACGGCTGGAACACCGTAACCAAAGGCGTGGAGTACGAGGTAGGCAGTGTTCTGAGGTGGGAATACGTGAGCGACAAAACTCCCCTCATCGTCAACGAGTGGAGCGCCTATACAAGTGTGAGAATCACGTGCTCCTTCGGCAACAGCAAGATTGATAATCTGATCGCAAAAACCCTCAAACTGAAGGTGGATACATCAGTTGCCTTCAGCTCTCTGGGGATATCACCCTCGATATCCTGGCCGCCTGGCGCCTCTCCCGTGGAAGGAGGCCAGGGTGCAACCCTCTCCTGGGATGCGCCAGATGGTGTCACGCAGCTCGTTCCAGAACCGGTCAAGTTCGCTGCGCAATGCGAGTCTCTATTGTGCCTCGGATTCACAAAGCTCAAGCATAGCGCGACTGGGAACCTGTCGATTCTTGCTGAATGCAAGTCGACCGCAACCCAAGCTAAGGACTGTATCTCCCGACCGAAGACAATATATATGGTGCCATCATCGAGCCAGTGGGCATTAACCATATGGCCCTTCACCTACTAGGAAACGAAGCATAGCCTAATGTCGATGGACGCGGAGATCGAAGCATCCGCTTCGATCTCCGCTGTTCATCGACATCAACCGCGCGGGAGATTTGATTTGAACAGCACGAGCCATAAGAGGCGTATGCGAGGCACAAGGCGCTTAGTTTTTCTGGCGCTCATACTTATCTGCCTAATCGAAGGCATCCATCTTTTCGGCGGCCGGACAGAGCGCTTGCGTGAAATATATGGCGGCGCTTTCCAGGTGGCACATCCCGAGTATTATGTTACGGTGGATGCGAAAGTGGGTGTAGGGCCTCTATCGGTGAGTGCACAAGTGGGGGCTTTCGAGCTAAGTCCAGACTTGCAAGGTCCCAGAGTGGACGGAACGATAGCGGAAAATGTGCTGGGTTTGATTTCCGCCCCTCACCTCCCAGAGGCGAAGATGAGCCAGCTCCTACGCTCGTTCAAGGGTGGCGAAGGGGTGGACGATATGTCGAAGTCCCAAGCGCGCGAAGCGATAGCAGACCTGCCTCAAGATGCTTCTATCACTGCTATTGTAGAGCTAGCCTCGCCCATGACCGAAGACGAGATTAATGCCAAGCTACAAGCGTCGGGCCTCCAATCAGATGCGCTCTATCTATTTGTTTCCGGATCTCCAGAGGTGTCAGGGATTCCGGTCTACTGGCGGCCGTGCGCAGTCTATGAAAGAGAATGCGAGAACACTTCATCAATAAGTCTTTTTCGGCGTTGGGCTGCCAAGTTAGATTGGACTGACACGCTGAATCTTAGGGCCCTTGGCCTTGATATTGATGTGTTGCGTCAGGCTGCACATGAGGGCAAGATCTACGGACTTCTAACCTACGGATACTCGGGACAATCCATTGCCGAGTTGATTGAGAAGCCCGAAGTGCGCACGATCAAAGTCGTTGCAACATCGAGCACCAGATCGTAGTGCGCGTACTCGACCGGCACGTGCAGTGAGCTATCTGCCGCAGAGTAGTTATCGTCTGTCATCACATATGCCCTTGCTCGCTCGCACAACAACGTTATACATTTCGCCTGTTCAGTGCATCATCCCAGCTGGGGCCGGACTTGCATACATCCTTAAGACGTCCTCACCCTTGCAACGAGATATTCGTGATCGTGCCGCCCTTGTGGCAGGTTCGCGGCATGCTTGAGGACCAACCGGCCCCATATCGCACGAGTCCGGGTGTAGCGGTCTCGTGCGGTTTCTTCGAGATCGCCGAGGCAGGTGCGCCGGAGGATCAGGTAGTGGCCGCCCTGGCATGCGAACTGGTAGGCGTCGCAGCAGCAGTGCCTCTGATGCGCGGGGGTTTCCCGTGCGGCTACGGTACGGCTCCCATTTGATGACCGTGCTGTTCCTTGACCGTCAGCGTGATCAATGGCGAGGGCTGATTGGATCGCCCGAAGGTGGCGGAGCAGAGGGCCCCGACCGGTGAGCGGTCGTTGAGAGGGAGCTGGCCAGGGCGTACTGTCGGCGCTCACACAATTCCCCCATTGAGGTGTGATCCGCTCACGGAATTCCCCCACTGTCCGCTCAGCATGGACAGTGGACGTCGCTCGTGATGTTCGTCCAGAGGACGACGGACGTTTCGATGACTGACGACCACCATGTGGGAGTCCATACACCTGGTCCTGTGCATCGAGCCGCGTGACGATCGCTGGCGGTGGTTGCACGGACGTCCAGGGCTGGGGCGATCGGCGCCGCAGCGCCTCCTACGTCGGCCCCACGGCATCGGAGTACCCCAAGCAGGCAGTCACGGCGTTGGCGCTCGATGCCAGGGCGAGGCTGATCGTGACTGGTATCTCCGGGTTGATCTTCACCGGGAGCCTAACCATCTGGGGGAATTACGTGAGCCGACCCTGGGGGAAACACGTGAGCGCCCACACCTTCGTGGAGCAGCGTGTATGCGCCGCAGCATGAGGACTCCTGCACCCACACGAAGACATCCGATCTGGGAATGTACGGTTCCCACTTGAATTGCACGTCGATCACTTCCGGGTGGCGCGGCGGCCGGACACGGAGACCGGGTGTGGTTCGGCCAACCGCCGCGCCTGCTTACGGGCCCCGTGGCCAGAGGCGTCGAACCGCGTGCCCCGGGGAGTTTCACGGGCTGGCGTCAGAGGATCGTGCCGAGCTTGCGCCAGTCGTCGCCGGGCCTGCGAATGTCGCCCGGGTGCTCCACGTCGCGCACCGCGTAGTCGTCGCCGTCCCCGATCGTGGCGAACTCCAGGCCCGTGCCCTTGACCAGCTCGAACCTGTCCTCGTCCACGTCGATGTCGTGCAGGTCCACCTTGTCCGACGGCTGCACTCTCCCGCCGGGCCTTCTCTGGCTGATGACCGCACCGAGACTGCGGAAGTCGTCGCCGGCTCTGCGGATCTCGACGGCCGGGCGATCCTTGTCGCGGACGGCGTAGTCATCGCTGTCCGCGATCACCGCGTGCTCCAGACTCGTGCCTTCGACCTGCGCGAACGTGGACTCTTCCACGTCCATCGCGTACAGGTCGGGCTCGAACATTCTCTGTGTGCTGACCATGGGGGTCTCCCTCGGGTTGTTGCTTCGTTGTTGCCGGGCGCCGGGCCCGGCCTGGGTTCCCCGACCCGCCGAAGCCGCACGCGACGACGGGCCTTGGAGGCTTCACGGGCACTGGCGAGTCATGTCGTGGATGATCGCCATCTGATTGCTCAACTCCGCCATGAGGGCGACAGGGTTCCCGCGCTCCAACCGTGGCCGCAGCCCGGCGGCCAACATCTCCACCGACAGCTGCCAAGACGGCACGGCCCGCCAGATCCAACCGGTCGGGAAGACGTCATAGAAGATCGCCCACTGCGGGTAGGTGAGGCGGAGTACGGCGAGCTGACGGTCACGCATGTCCAGCTCAAGCCATGCTTCGATCACGGTCGGGGTCATCTCAGGCACCGCCGGGGAACAGGGACGAACCGCCTGGCTTGCGCTGGGTGCGTCTGACCGGCCGCGAGGTGAGGTAGGCAAGAGGGTTCGCGTGGCGGAACCGCACCTGCCTGCGGTTCCCCATAGCGTCGGCCAATACGGCGATCATCGCGGTGGCGCGCAGACCGCCGTACGTCAGGCCGTATCGAGAGCGGCTCCGACCGTCCCAGGCCATCCAAGAGGAGAAGCTTTCTGTGTCCGGGTGCACAGATTCATCACAACGCTGAGTAACAGAGCGTGGACAGGTGGCGTTGGGGGACACTGGGGGACGCGAGCGTGTCACCATCCCCTGATGAGGTGCGACGGCATGACCGACGAGACAGGCCTGCCAGCCTGGGCCGAACGCATTCGACACGAGCGCCGGCAACGCGGCTGGTCTCAGAAACAAGTGGCTGTCCACCTGTTCAAAGCCGCCGGTGACGAGATCGCTTTGGCGGAGTTCGAGTCGGTCCTGCGCAGGGTTAAACAGCACGAAGCGGGCAAGGGTCGTCCTCGTGATCCGTATCCCCTTCTGTACTGCCGCGCATTCAAGATCCCAGAAGCTAAGCTGTTTGAGCGTCCGGCGTTGCCGGAGGTCACGATCGATGACAGCGCCGACGACGACGCGAACTCGGTCTCCTCACCCTCTCTCCCTTGGCTCTGGGAAGCAGGACCGACAGCCGATGCCATCTACGACATCACCAAGAGCGACCTCATGCTGAACCGTCGCGAAGCGGTCAAGGTGCTGGCCATCACGGCAGGACTCCCGCTCGTCGATCCAGTACAACGCTGGCTCGCGCACCCGCCCCCCGTGCCCTCCCCGTCGGGCTACAGCGGACGGATCGGATTGGACGAGGTCGCCCAGTTGGAGCAGGCGGCGAACGTCTTCCGCACATGGGACGACCAGCACGGCGGCGGGCTCGCCCGTAAGGCCGTGATCGGACAGCTCAACGAGGTGGCCGACCTGCTGCGCGACAGCCACCCCCACGAGGTGGGCGTGCGCCTGTTCCACGTGATGGCGCAGCTCTCGAAGATCGCCGCCACCATGTCATGGGACTGCGGCATGCAGACCGCGGCGCAGAAGTACTACGTCATGTCTCTGCAGGCGTCCACGCCCGGCCAGGACAAGCCGTTCGGCGCGAGCGTCCTGGCGTCCATGGCCCGGCAACTGCTGTACCTCGACCAACCGCAGGACGCGCTGGAGTTGATCCGGCTCGCCCTGGACGGAGTCAGGTCCACGGCCACACCTCGACTCCGCGCGATGCTGCACACCCGGGAGGCGTGGTCGTACGCCAAGATGGGCCGGCCCGAGTCCTTCAAGCGCGCCACAGGCAACGCCGAGGAAGCATTCAGCGAGATCGGTTCCCGCGACCCCGACCCGGACTGGATCGCCTACTTCGACGCCGCCGAGCTGGCCGGGGTGACCGGCGGCCGATACCTGGAGCTGGCCCACCACGACAACCGGTTCGCAGGCGACGCCCTCGACCACATCCGACAAGCGGTGGCGCTCCGGCAACGTTCCAGCATGCGCAGCCTCGCGCTCGATCAGGTGGGGCTCGCCTACGCCCACCTCATCAGCGGCGACCTCGACGAGGCCGTGACCGTGGGCAGCGCCGCAGCTGACACCGCTGGGCAAGTCCAGTCCGACAGAGTCAGAGTGCAGCTCCGCGAGTTCTATCTTGAGATCGAGACCCGGAGAGATCCCGTCGTGGCTCCCCTTCAGCAGCACATCCGCGAGACGCTGGCACGCTAGGAACCGGCACCTAGGAAGGACTCGATGATGCGTATCGGCGTGACCGGCCACATGAACCTGACGCCGGCGGCGGCCCGCCTCGTCTCCGACGCGCTCCGCGCGCACCTTGCCCCGCTGACCGGCGAACTCGTGGGTGTGTCCTGCATCGCTCGTGGGGCGGACAGCCTGTTCGCTGACGCGGTGCTTGCGGCCGGCGGATCGCTGGAGGTGGTGCTGCCATCGCGGGACTACCGGCAGACCAAAGTGAAGCCGGATCACGCCGAACAGTTCGACCAGCTCATGGAGGCGGCGAAGACCGTCCGTCTCATGGACTTCGACCACGCCAACCGGCAGGCGTACGAGGCCGCCAACGAGGCCGTACTGTCAACGATCGATGAGCTGGTGGCCGTCTGGGACGGACAGCCCGGTACCGGCACGGGCGGGACGGCCGAGGTCGTGGCCGAGGCCCGGAAACGCGGCCTCCCCGTGACCGTCATCTGGCCCGAGGGCGCCGCAAGAGGGTAGGCGCCACAGAGAGATGAACGGCGGGCACGGCAACAACGGCGTCGTGCAGGGCATTGCTCACCCCCGCAATCCGCTGGCTGGACACACACCAGCATCACTAGCCTGGGCGGTTGGGCCAGCGCGGAAGAATTCAGGGCACGGAACTGGGGTCCGCGGAGAGCGCCACGTGGCAACGTGGCATCCCAATACGGGACGGCCTCAGTCCGGTTTATCCCGCATTCGTCCTTAATGGGCGGTGTACGTCAGACCTTAGCCGAATCGTTCAAGAATATTATGGATTCTCTGTCTAAATACTATCCAGATCAAGGTAGCGGGGGTTTACTGGCGATATAGGCATTGCGTGATTTCGTGGAATTCGGGACCATATGAGGCAGGTTAAGAAGATCAAGAAGCCGCCACGAGCCCCGCGGCGGCGACCGATAAGGACTGAAGGCTTCTGGGGAAGAAGTCTGCGGAAGCCCTTGGTCTGGCTTGCTGGCATCACTGCTGCTGCGCTTACAGCCGCGATAACAACCATTGCGTCCGATACCGCTAAAAAGGTTATCGGGAGCGAGGCGACTGTGACCACCCCGAGCGTCCACGTATCGGCTAGCGCATCGTCGATTCCGAAGAAGCCAGTGGCAGCTTCTGATCCGGTGTGGATCAAGCCGGTTGTCATTGAACGGAAGGTTGGCGGCGACTATTCCTGGATATTACCAAACCGGACCAACTTTTCCAATAAGGACATAAAGGATATTACGGCAAAGCTCTTCAGCGAACAGTCGGACACGTACATGCCGAAAATTGGTGGGGTATGGACGCGAGGGTTGAGTCTGAAGATAGTAGCGGAAGGGCGGCGAGAGTCTCCAGTGCGCATACTTGATATGCAGGTCGAGAAGAAATGCGTCCCTCTGCATGGCACGGCATTCATTGCGCTGGAGCAAGGTGGCGAGCCTAGTATAGGCATTGGCTTTAACCTCGACTTGGCAAAGCCTTCGGCGCAGATGGTGGACGAGCAATTAGAGGAGAAGGATCGCTGGCGCGGGCAGTACTTCCGCGAGAACAGCGTGAGCCTGGATCAAGGAGAGCAGTCGGTTTTTCAAGTAACCGTTGCTGCGAGTAAGTACTACTGTGAGTTCAGGCTAGTTCTCGTCATACTCGACGGTGACAAAACGGTACGCCAGGTGGTGGATAATAACGGGAGCCCATTCAAAGTTTCGGGAATTGGCGGTGATCCGTGGCGTAATGGTTCTTTCGCGTCGCTGGATCGCCTCTATATCGCTAATGTTCTCTATGGTCAGCGTTTTTTTGAAGTCAATCCAGAGACGTATGATATCTCTATGGATCCGCGGAAAGGGTAGATGGCGCAGGCTGCTGTCCTCGCTCTACCCGGTTTCTCAGACAAGCACTGATATAATCCTGAAAACCCCTCGTGTTTCGCAGTTTTCCTTGATCGTCGTGCATGTGGCGAGGAGGATGTTTCCGCGTGCCTTTCGCTGGTCTGCGGGGCGGATGTGGAGATGGCGGAGGAGCAGAGGCTCTCTGGGTGCATCCACCAGTCATACAAATGCCGCAAGATCGCTATAGGCTGAACCTGATCAGCATCGCGGGGGTCCGCGACGCCCATCAAGCCCGGTCTATAACGTCTGGAGACAGACTAGCGCCTTGTGCGCGTCAACGCGCAGCTGCTGCTGCCAGACAGGCCGGGACATATATATATATATATATATGAAAAGCACGCCAAAATGACAGTGAACTGCACGGAACGGCTGCGTGTGCGCACGCCGGTGGGCCAGGTCGACCTGGATTTCCACAAGCCCAGCGCGCAGTCGCCCACAGCGAGGGCCGGGTCACGTATGCCCTGGCGGGCGCAGTCGCAACAGGTCAACCCAGGACTCGCGGTAGCCGCCCTTGAGCGCAATCAGCTCCTTTGAGCCGTCGGCACGGACTCCGATCAGCGGGGCGACGACCTGGCGTCCGGAGCCTCTCCAAGCCGCCCAACGCCACCTTGAGACACAGGGCTTCTCCGCGGGCGAACCGAATGGTCAAGGCCACGCAATCGCCCGGCCGGTTGCTCGGTGGTTGCTCTTCGGCCATTGGCACCTGTGAACCCGCGGTGGCATTTTGGGGCATTTCGAGGACGACGGAAAGGGACGGAGCGCTACAAGGAAGTACATTGAGGTACGGCCTGACACAAAGGCCTCTTAATCAGCGGGTCCGGGGTTCGAGTCCCTGGCGGCGCACAATCTCTGATCAGGCCCGGCTTCCGATATGGCAGCCGGGCCTGATCTTTGATGGGGCCGTGATGAGGCCAGGGTGAGCGCGTCAGCGAACAGTAGCCTGACGCTTCCGACGGCCTCCGGTCTGGCTGTGCTTCCGGACGGAGCTACTACGGCGATGGGGCGATTGCTCCCAGGCGGTCGGCGTCCGGCCTCGCGAAGAAGGCGGGCAACGGCTTCGGCGGTGTCACGGGCGACCTGTGGGACGACGGTTACGTAGGTATCGGCCGTCAGCACGATGCTGGAATGACCAAGCTGGTCCTGGATGACCTTGAGGTCCGCACCTGCCTGAAGCGCGAGACTGGCTGCCCCATGTCGAAGGTCGTGCGTGCGCCGTGAGGCGCAGTGATTCGAGTGGAGGTGAGAGACCTTCGCCGCTGATCCCGTCGCAGCGGGACGGTGGAGCTGAGGGCAGCTTGAGCCGGGTGATGCCGGGGAGGGTGGGAGCAGCCCTGACAAAGCCGGGACGGGCCAGCACTGCCAGATGGCCCGGGTTCGGCAAGCGGGATGGAGAGGAGTACGCGAGGAACCGGCGTGTGACACCCCCTTAATGCGACACCGGCTCGAAACCTGGCGGATCAGGGCCGGGAGCGGTGCGTATCCGCCCGTGTGTGGGTGGAGAACTCCCGCGGTAGTGGGCATGAGCTGCCGGGGAGGCTGCGAGGAAGGTCTGCGGCGTACTCGCAGCGATACCGCAGGGGCATAGTCGGGCTCCTCCTTCGTCGAGCGAATCACTGTGAACACGGGAACCGTTCTGGATCCCGCCCGGCCGCCCGTCGCCAACGGGGCCGGTCGGGCTGGGCGCATCGACCGCCGATCGGTCCGGGACGGGGCGGAGCCGCCGTAGTACTCCGAGCCGGGGAAAGCCCGTGCACATGGGGAAGGGCGGCAGCGGTTTCGAGAAGAGATGTGGAGGCTGTAATGCCGAAAGACGCGTCCCCGAATGGGGACGCCTGGCCGGAGCAGGTCCCGGTGGGGCCGCGGCGACGGGTATCGGAGATGCAGGCCAAGCTTCACCGTTGGCTGTGATCCGTTCCTCCGAAACCGCCTGTGGCGGGGGATGGAGGGGGCCGG
>NZ_JBHSPA010000051.1:0-583 GCF_042656245.1 Nonomuraea insulae | reverse complement strand
ATTAATAATTTTTGGATATATGTATTCGTAATAAAACTTTTGATTATATAAATCAAGAGCTGTTTTATCTTTTACTATTTTTCCTAATTCTCCAGATAATTGTTGTTGATCATAGTATAAAGTTTTCGCAATTGTTTCAATTACGCTTAATTGTAGTTTTGCGATATTTATGTTATATTCTTCTTGAATTATCTGATTTAGCAGATATTCATTAATATTCAATTTCTTCAATTCTACTTCTGCAATTTTTGAATCTATTTGGAATTGTCTTAATTGACTCTTTAAAATTGTCAAAAATGCAGATATTTGTAATTCTTGATTTATAAAGTTTATAAATGCATCTTCATATTCTTTTATTATTCCAATTGCTTTAAATTGCTTTTTGATTTCATCTAAAGATAAATAGCCTTTTTTCGCTAAACTTTCTAGATTTGATAATTGAAACTTTATAAGTTGTTCTGTTTGATTTTCGTAAATCAAAGCTGAAATAATTGCAGAATCAAATCCAATATGTTTTAGATCTTTTTCTAAATCTCTTGGAGAAATTAGAAAACTTTTAAGTTTGAATTGATATTCTTTTAGT